>JAQTOQ010000016.1 GCA_028713245.1 Sulfuricurvum sp.
GAATACCACATCCTTTGATGCACGCAGACCAATACAGACGCATTTTGGCATCCGCAATAGGCACTACACGAGCCAGATACTCCCCCATCTCTATCGCATCGGGCTTATTAGGAATAACGCCAAAAGGACAGTGCTGTGTTCCTGCACACGCAATGAGGTTTGCCATATACGGTGAGGGACGGTTAAAATATTTGACAAACAAAGGTGAAGCAAGAGCTGCTTGCTCATCATGTACGCCGGTGATAATGAGGTTTTGCTCGATGGTAAACCGTAATGCTCCGTTTTGTGACGCGGCAACTTCTGCGGCATCGGTCAAATCGCTACCGCTGAACACGCCGGATGGAACCGCGGCATAAAGTGCAAAGGTGCCGCCTTTGAGTGCAATTTTACCGTAGTAGTCTCCCCCCTCACTCGCACAGAGGGTTTCACCGCTGGTTTGCATTGCGAAACCTAGCTGAACCTCGATTGCATTACGAAACTCATCCATTCCCACCGCGTCAAGGAGAAATTTTAGACGGTTTTTGTTGCGGTTATCACGGAATCCGTAAGTTTTAAAGAGGCTGGCAACGGCTATAAAAACTTCTGTGGCCCGTGATGGCAAGACAAACATATCGGCATCTTGCGCCAAAAATCCGACACGACCTCCTAAATAGAGGTTAAAGCCATATACGCCATCTTTTTGTGCGAGAGCGAGGGCAAAATCCTGACCGAAGATGTTACAACGATTGGAAAGTGAACCGCTGATACCGATATTAAATTTACGCGGTAAGGCAGTGATCCAATTGTCGTTTTTCAAAAATACGGCTTGGATATCGTTCATGATCTCAACACAAGGGATGATATTGTCCATCGCTAATCCATCCAGCGGATCGATGAGAATGTTGCGGAAATTATCAACTCCTGTTTGGTAGCTGGTCAATCCTACGCTCTCCAAAAGAGTTAGGGCTTCGGGCATATCCTCTATGGTGACGTAGCGCAGTTCTATTTGCATACGTGTTGTGATATCAATGTAGTTTTGACCGAAACGTTTTGCAACCTCTGCCAAAACTCGCGCCTGCGCTACATTGAGTATTCCTCCGGCTACACGAACACGGATCATAAAGCGCCCCGGCGTAGCCTCTCGGTCAAATACACCAAAACTTTTGAGGACGAAATCTTTATCCTCTTCGGTGATCGAGTCATAGCCTGTTTTGGAATAAGAGAGGAGTCTCTCCCATGCTTCCTCGGCACTAAAGGCATCTTTGATTGTTTCTATTTTGTGGCGCTTTTCGCTGCGTGTTTCGTTAGCTTGAGAGAGCGATATCATGGGTAGTCTCCTTGATCTCATGGATGTATTTTGGTAATTGTGATTCGAGTGCGACAACATCGCCAAATATCATAATGGCGGGCTTTGGTGCTTTTTTAGAGGCACTTACTAAATCACCCAGTGTCGTAATAATGGTACTTTGGGTTACGCTTGTGGCATTGGAAACGATGGCAACCTTCAATGCGGGATTGATCCCCTGTTGTAATGCTTCAGCGGTGATTTGCTCTGCACGGCTTAGTCCCATAAGGACAATCGTCGTATGGCTAGACATCGCGAGAAGCGGTATCCAGTTCAGATTGACCCTATTTCCAGCAAGATGGGCCGATACGACTGACAGCCCCGTCGCATATCCACGAGCCGTTGGGGCGATACCTGCTGAGAGTGGACCGCTTAGGGCAGAAGAAATACCTGGGATCACTTCGGTGTGAACGCCGCGTTCCATAGCATAGATCGCTTCTTCGGTTCCGCGTCCGAAGATATACGGATCTCCGCATTTGAGACGTCCTACTCGTAACCCTTGCAAAGCATACGAGGTTATAATGGTATTGATTTCGTCTTGCGTAGAACTGTGACACCCTTTTTCCTTACCAACAAAAACTACTTTAGTTGATGATGGGATCAAATCAATGATTTCTTGGGTGAGTAAATGGTCGATGAGGGCAACATCGAGTGATTGGATGGTTTTCAGTGCTTTGAGGGTGAGCAAATCGGCATCACCCGGTCCGCATCCGATCAAATAAATAGAGCCATTCATCGTTTTTTCCTTTTAGGACTTTTTTATATGGAAATGATAGTGTAAAATGTGGAAGCAAATTGTAATAAGGTGCTTAATTTTTAAGCACCTATATTGTTTAGATAATAGGATGGTTTATGGCACTTTTTCCCATGTTCGTAGATTTACAAGATCAAGACATCGTTGTGATAGGAGCGGGAGAGATTGCTTTACGTAAAATAGAGCAACTCATTAAGTTTTCACCAAAATTGACCGTCATCGCGCCGTTGATCCACGAAGAGATCAAGATGTTGAGTAATTCACATGCAATTACACTTCTAGAGCGAGAATACATTATTGAGGATTGTGATAACCGTTTTTTAGTGATTGGCACGTTGAATGATTTGTTGGAGCAGGAGAAGATTTATACGGCGTGTATAAAAACAAAAACACCCGTTAATTGTGTTGATTCACCTTTGTTGTGTTCGTTTATTTTTCCGGCATTAATTGTGGATGGGGATTTGTGTGTGGGTATCAACACGTCGGGCAAAGCCCCTGCTGTGAGTTCTGCGTTGCGTCAATATCTGACAAAACGCATTCCATCAGGAATAGGAAGTTTGATCGATAGGGTGCATGCCATTCGTCAAAGCGAAGGTGTGGGGAAAGAGCGACAGGATAAAATCATTAAAATATGCAGTAACTTTTTTTCATCGATGGTTAAAGAGTAAGATCAGCGTTCAATTATTGGCGAAGGTTCTCCATAATAGTATCCTTGTAAATGGCTCAACGGAAGGTTCTTAAGATAGTTATTGACACTGTCATTGTGAACAAATTCGGCAACCGTTTTGATATTGAGCTGAGTTGCAAAATCGATAATCGTTCTGGTAATGATTTGTGAAGTCATATCTGTATCGATATTACGGATTATGGAACCGTCAATTTTAATGTAGTCAATATCCAATTTGGTGATATAGACAAAATTGGAATATCCTGCACCAAAATCATCAATGGCGATTTCGACACCATATTGTTTTACCTGAGCAATAAAATCACTGATAATTTCATAGTTTTCAATTCCCTCAGATTCCAGAATTTCAAAAATAATGCGATCACTATATGGACAATCTTTGATCTTATTGATGATGTAAGCATTGACAAAGACGTCATTAATATCTTCAATAGAGAGATTTATAGAACATTTGAGTTGTGGATGATGCGCCATTTCCTCAATTACTTTATCCAGCATAATAGTGGTTATGTGATGGTAAAGCCTAACTTTTTTGGAAATTTCTAAAAATTGAATAGGAGGGATCACTGTGCCATTATCTTCGATGATACGTACCAATGCCTCGTATTTTTCTATTTTGAGTGTTTTTGCATTGACTATGGGTTGATAAAAAGGGACGACTCTGTTTTCATTAATGGCATCTCGTAGCCGTTTGATCCATGACAGATTGTTCTCATAGTCTTCTTTAATATGAAAAGACTCATCATAATAAAGATAATTTTTTCGTCTTTTTTTTGCTAATTTTAGAGCCATGTCAGCGTGGGCCATAACGTCTTTTTTATCTTCCAAATACTTCTTGCCAATATTTGATCCGGCAATCCCGATGGTCACGTTCAAACTTATTCTCTGATCTGCTGCAGGAAAAACTTTTTTATTTAAAGTAAGGGATAAATGTTCAATGCATTCTGTTACTTCTTCACTGCTGCAATCACTGTTGATAAGAATGGCATATTCATCAACAGGCAGCTTATAAACGGCAGCCTCTTTCATCGTCTTCGCATGGTTAACCAATTCAAACCCCACTGCAATTAGAAGCTGATCTGCAATCTTATGTCCGTAAAACGTATTGACTTCTTTGAAGCTGTCAATATTCAGTACAATAATATTAAATGCCGAATTAAGATCATCGATGTCACTTAACAGCTTTCTTCGATTCGGGAGGTGGGTAAGCGCATCGTATTTGGATTCCAAAAGTTCTTTATTGAGTTCATGCAATGCAGTCATATCTCGGATACTTACGAGAATACTGTGGACATCTCCATTTTCATCGTACAAGGCCTGGACATTTTTTGAAATATGGACGATCGAACCGTCTTTTCGTTTGAATACAGTCTCTTGGTCTTTACAGTAGCCTGAGCTTTGTACTGCTGTCATGCAGGTTCCTAAGATGCTTAAGTCCCCCAAGTGATCAGTTATGAAGGTTCCGTAGAGTTCGTCAGGAGAATAGTTCAAAAGTTTACAAAATGCAGGATTGACATATTGTATGCCCATATCCATACCAATGGTGAACATACCATCAGGCGAGTGTTCAAGAATTTCGTGAACCTGAGCACTTCGCAAATTATTTTGATTCATTCTTGAAACCTTAGAAAAGTTGTCATTACAGGAATGGTATATTTTATCACATTAAAATTACATGAAATTATAATAATACGGAGAGGTAACGTCAAATTAATTACTTAAATGAGTCGATAAAGTCTATCCTAAAGAGGATAAGGAAGCATAAATATTTTCGAAGAGTCTCCTAAGTTCCAAACGCTAAAATGCGCCTATGCAAAAAATCATTATTAATCAAAAATATTACGGTACCATCGAATTAGACAACAGCGATGAGGCTGCACGCGTCTTTTCCAAAGTTAAAAATGCTTTTGGAGCAGGGAAGACGATGGAAATCGGACTCCTTTTCCCTCATTATAAACTCAAAGCGCTGGAGAGTTATCAAAAGGGTGGTGCACGGCAGGAATTGCTCGACATCGAGCTGTACATTGCCCTGGGGGCTCTTTTGCGATTTGATACCTCCGATGCGCTGAAGCTCAAAAATACGATTGAGCTGACCAATGATATCGCCCATAATCACTATAACATCTCCAAGCGTTTAACGTTGATCAACAAACCAAAAGCGACGCCTACACAAGGTCACTATCTGTTTTGGGATATCGAAAATTTCTCGAATATCGGATCGATGTTCAACGACGTGATCGAAAAATACGACATTCCCGATAATCGTATCTATGTGGTTGCCAACCCTGACTCTCTGTACCTCTTTAGAGCGGAATGGGAAGCGGATTTGTACGATTATAAAAAAACGCTCAACTCTTTTAACTTCACCAAATGCGACCATGGTAAAAACGTGGCAGATGATGTACTGTTAGCGAGGTTCAAGGGGCTGTCGTTGTCCAATGCCAATGTGTATCTTATGACGTTTGACCGTGAGCTCAAAGAGCGTTTTACGCAAGTCACGCACGCGAGTAATAACCTCTTTATACTGGAAAAATAAATCACTTTAGGAATTAAATGAACCTCCTTATCACGTTACTACAGGAAAAAACCGGCATTTCCAAAAGCAACATTGAATCGATTTTAAAGCTCCTCGATGAGGGGTCAACAATTCCTTTTATCGCCCGTTACCGCAAAGAGATGACAGGTGGTGCTACGGATGAACAGTTACGGGATTTTGAAACGCTCTATGCGTACTCAAAAAAGCTGTTGGAGCGCAAAGAAGAGATCATGCGTCTCATTGCTGAGCGGGGAACATTGACGCCTGAGCTCAAATCACGTATTGAGGCGGCTCAAACGCTTCAAGTGCTCGAGGATATCTATCGCCCGTTCAAGGAGAAGAAAAATACCCGTGCGGCAGCGGCAATCGCGGCGGAATTGGAGCCGTTGGCCAATATTTTAGAGAATGGTCGATTGGAAATAGCCGAGTTCAAAAATAAAGCCCTGGAATTTGTTAAAGGTACCGTTGTAAGTGTGAATGACGCAATGAAAGGGGCGCAAGATATTTTGGCAGAGCGATACAGCGATGATCCAAAAGAGCGGGATTATTGGCGCCGCCAGCTGGAAGGGTATTCCTCTTTTGAGATCAAAGCCGCCAAGGGACTCAAAGAAGAGGGGTTATTCGCGAAGCTCTCAGGAAAATCGGAGAGGATCGGTTCTATCCCCTCTCACCGTTATCTCGCCATTATGCGCGGAGTAGCAGAAAAAGAGTTGACGGTTAAAATAACGTATGACATGGATCGTGTTGAAAACGCGATCAAACAGTATCGGATACCAAAAAATGCTGCAAGCAGTCGAGAACTGTTGTTAGAAGCGTATCTGGACGGATTCAAACGGCTGTTATTCCCCTCACTGGAGCGTGAAATACACGGCGTTATCAAAGAGCGTTCAGACATTCAAGCCATCCGTACGTTTGGCAAAAACCTCACGCAGCTGTTAGTCTCACCGCCTGTTACCAAACGGGTGATATTGGGGGCGGATCCTGCGTACCGTACGGGATGTAAGCTCGCTGTTGTCGATGAACATGGAACGTATTTGGCGCACGCAGTGATCTATCCGACTCCTCCGGTGAGTGATTATGCGGCATCGGCAAAGGTGATCAAAGAATTAGCCCAAAAGTACACTATCACAGGTGTCGCCATCGGAAACGGAACGGCCTCGAGAGAAACACAGGAATTTTTTGCGCAAGTGAACCGTGATGAGGGACTTAATCTCTCCTATACCGTAGTGTCTGAAGCCGGGGCATCAGTTTATTCGGCGTCGAAGATTGCTCAGGAAGAATATCCTAATCTGGACGTGACAATACGCGGTGCCATTTCTATTGCGCAACGTTTGCGTGATCCTATGGCAGCCTTGGTCAAAATCGATCCAAAATCGCTTGGAATAGGGCAGTATCAGCACGATGTCGATCAGAAACTCTTGGAAAAAAAACTGCATGAAGTGACCGAAGATTTAGTCAACCGTATCGGAGTTGACCCTAACAGCGCTTCGGTATCGCTATTGGCGTATGTTGCTGGGGTAGGAGCGAAGATAGCCCGTGCGATTGTTGAACATCGAGAAAGTAACGGTGTATTCAAAAGCAAAAGCGAACTGCTCAAGGTTAAGGGGCTAGGGGCAAAAGCGTATGAGCAGTGCGCAGGGTTCTTTCGCATACGTGAGGGGAAAAGTATCCTTGATAACACCGGCGTTCATCCTGAGAGTTACACCGCAGCGCAACGGCTATTGGGCGAGTATGATTTACCCTCCATTACCAAAATACAGATGAGTGAGATTGCGCAAAAACTGGGAGTAGGGGAAGTGACACTGGGTGACATTGTAGCAGAACTTCGAAAACCTGGGTTTGACCCTCGTGAAACCTTGCCGCCGATTATGTTTCGCTCCGATCTCACCGATATCAAAGAACTCAAAGAGGGGTCTATTGTGTCAGGGGTCGTACGTAATATCACCGATTTCGGGGCATTTGTGGATATCGGGCTCAAAAACGACGGATTGATTCACATTTCACAGATGAGCGAAAAGCGCATTTCTCATCCACTTGAAGTGTTGAGTGTCAATCAGCAGCTTTCTCGTATCCGCGTGCTCGAAGTCGATGTGCAAAAAGGAAAAATAGCACTGAGTCTAAAAGAAGAGTAAACTCTTTTATTTAGATAACAGCGCGACAAGTGTTAGCGCTTGCGTGAGCAGTAAAATTAAAAATCCAGTTTTATAAAACGTCAGTGGTGAGCGCTCGATGAGAGGGATCCCTTTGGCAAAAAACGGTTTTACCCGTTGGGGAGATTTGAGTTCATACAAAAATTCTGAATAATGAGCATAGCGTTCATCTGGATTTACTGCGATGGCACGCATGATGATCGAATCCAGCCATGCGGGAATGTTGCTGTTGAGTTTAATGCAACATTTGGGACTTTTGAACGTCGGTGTTTGAAACGGCTCGATTTCACCATAGGGAAGTGTTCCTGTGAGTGCCCAATACAGCGTTATTCCTATTGAGAAAATTTCGGTGGATTCATTGATAACACCGCCCGTGAAACGTTCAGGTGCGAGATAGCTCGCTGTTCCTGCTCGTGAGTTTAGCGAAAAAATCTCAACGATCGAGCCAAAATCGACCATTTTGAAATCGACTCCTGCTTCTCCCACTTTTTTAGTCACGATGATGTTTTCGGGTTTTATGTCTCCATGTACCAATCCCAGTTGGAGTAGATGAGCCTCTGCTTGGTGTAAAAAATTTCCAAGATCAATGGCACTGTCGATGGAGAGGGGACGGTTGATAAGATACTCGCGTAAGTTTATCCCTTCCACGAGCTCCATCATATAATACCGCATGGTGCGATTTTCAGGAACCCATGCGTGACCAAAGGCATGGTGATCGATTTGTTTGGCATACCACGCTTCACGGACGAATTCATCGAGAGCTTGCTCATCATCTGCAGCCATCGGAAATTTCATTACAAACACGTCATTATCTTTGGATACTTTCCAAATACGTTTATGTTCCATCATGGGACTAACTAGCGTATATCCGTCGATGATTTCGCCCTCACTGAGTGTTTTTGGAATAGGCAGCGGGGCATTTTTGATGGCATGAAGCGGATCAAGTGCTTCTATGCGAAAAATCTGGAGACTCATGTCGTCACGATTCTCGTCTTTTGCATTTTGGGCGATGTGCTGGACGATACTTTTTGCTCCCAAACCTTTTTGTAAGAGCACCGTTAAATCATTTTCTTCGATGAGATTGTAAACACCGTCACTGCAAAGAACAACAGTTTCACCGACTGAAATCGGGATTGAGGTAACGATTAACTCTGCATTTTCGCTCAAACCGCACGCTTTGGTTAATACATGGGACATGTGCTCATCGTCCATCGTATGATCACGCGTGAGCTGTTTGAGTTCACCGTCAAGTGTCAGGAGATAAACACGTGAATCTCCGAGATTGAGAGTATAGAGGGTGTCTCCCTCAATGATTGCGAGACAAAGAGTCGTGAGCAGTTCGATACGCTCGTATTGCGTCATTGACTCGGTAAAAAGAAGATTATTGATATGGCGGGTGAATACTTCCATCGTTTTGGGGACAGTCCATATTTTGGGTCGCGCTTTGAACTGATCGATGAAAAATTTGACACATTGACGTGCGGCAGTACCGCCTCGGCGTGCGCTTCCGACGCCGTCACATAAAACACTGACTAATAAGGTGTTGTCGATGATGCTGAATGCACATGCATCATCCCCTTCATAGTTTGGTTTTGGGAGGATGAATTCGGAAGATTGAAGTTGTAACATTTATATTTTTGCTCCTGATGCTGCGCCCCACGTCGTTCTCCAGCGGGTTTTTACCAAACTGATTCCTGAAAGTGCGACAACGACCATTGTGGCAAAAATCAAAAATCCGGCAGTATAGCCATCAAACGCACCCTGTGACCATCCGAAAGTTTTGATCAAAGCTGTACCGCCTAATCCGCCTGCCATACCGATGAGACCCGTCATAACGCCGATATCTTTGCCAAAACGTTGTGGGACGAGTTGGAATACCGCACCGTTTGCCATGCCGAGGTTTGCCATGATCAAAAACATCACCAAAATAGCGGCCCAAAACGGCAATGCGATAAAGGCACTAAGGCTGGAGAATATGACGATCATGCTAAAAAATACATAAAGTGATTTGACACCGCCCATCTTATCCGCAACAGCACCGCCAACAGGACGCAGCATTGCCCCTGCAAAGATACAAAGCGCTCCGAAATACCCTGCGACGACTTTGACATTGCTCTCATTCATAACATCGCTTCCAAAGGCAGACATATCGGCTTGATAAGTGTTCATCAAATAAACTTTCATGTAGTTGGCAAATCCGATGAATCCACCGAAAGAGACCGCATAAAAGAGATTGAACCACCATGTGTCACGATCATGCATGAGTTTGAAATAATCGCCAAGTTTTTTAGGGTTGGGTTTGTAAACCGATGCAGGTGCATCTTTCGCCATTAACATATACGCAATGAGAACAACCAACGAGAGGACACTGCCGACTAAAAACACCGATGGCCATCCCCAGAGCTCAGCGATCTTAGGAGCAAAGAGAAAATCGAGTACCACGCCGATGTTTCCTGCTCCTGCGATTCCTAAAACCGTCCCCTGCAGACGGGGTGGATACCATTGACCCGCTTGTGGAAGTGCTACAGCAAACGACGCGCCGGCAAAACCAAGACCCAATGCTACGATTAACAGCTGATCATAGGTAATTGTACCCGCACTCATGTACGCTAAAAAGAGTGTTGCGATAACAATGAGCTGCGCTGCAACAGCGGTTTTCTTAGGACCAAATTTATCCACAAAAATTCCCAATACAAGACGCAAAACAGCACCTGCCAATACAGGGACTGCAAGTAGCGTTGCTTGCTGATCGGCACTCATGGTAAATCCGCGTGTGCTTAAACTTTCTCCAATTTCGGTTGCCAGTGGCCCCAGCATTGTCCACATCATAAAACTAAAGTCAAAATACAAGAAGGCAGAAAACAGCGTAGGCCAGTGCCCTTCCTTTTTTAATTCTCCGAATTTCATTTGTGCTCCTTTTTGGATTTATATCTAAAAATTGTACAGTACTATGTAATTCTTATGTTCACTAAATTGTATATATTTTAATCAAGTTTGGAGATTTATAAAGTTTTGTCAATCTCAGATATAATATGTTAACTGGTTAAAGGATATGCATGAAGACAATAATATTGACTATGGGTAGTTTGGCAATGGTGGCATCATTAAATGCAGGAAACGTAGACGGCAGTGCTGTGTTGGGCAGTATGGTGGGTGCTGGTGTCGGGTCGGCGGTCGGTTCATCCATCGGAGGCAAAGAAGGTGCAATTATCGGTGGTGGTGCTGGTGGAGCTCTTGGAGCTGCGGTTGGAAGTACTCAAACATCAACTCAGCGTAGAACAAATACTACGGTTGTTCATGAGAACGTAATTTACGTCGATGATCATCACGATAATGGAAAACACAGAGGGCATCATAAGCATCATGAAAGTCACGATCGCGACTAAAGAGGATTATTCCTCTAAAATAGCTTGTTCTTGCCTGACTCTAAATCTTTTCGTAGTTTTGTGGGAGATAGCAGTTTGTGAGATACATTCTATCTGATATCGAACCATGGATAAAAAAGGATCCAAAAACGAGGATAAGACATTTTCATCGATCACCTCGATCCCATGAGAGGTGAGCAGCTCTAAAATCGTCAGGGTTGATTCCATCGTGGAGAGGCAAAACTCTTTGGGCTGTTCTTTGATTTGAAACTGCGAGATTTTGGAGTGTGTGAAACTAAGCTTTGGCAAGTTCTGTAAGTTATGACTCAAACGCAATATTTTTACCGAACACGGCCACGTAGAGTCGATGATGAAAATCACGAGTTGACGATTGACAAGTTCTATTTTTTGAGTGTTAAGATGAACGCTATCTTCTCCAGGATAGAGAACATAACAAAGGTTTTGCTGATCGTCTATGAGAGCATTGATGGCTTTGTGATCGGTAAAATCAACATCGATATAAAGCTGCGAATTAGGAAGTGAGAGATGGGTGAGTCTGCCGGAGCCATTTTTGGTCTTTTTAAACTCTTTTGGGTGCATTAAAATGATAAATTTGGTATTAGTAGGTATAGGGTTTACGGATGTGCACATACATAAGCTCAGGGGACGATAACACACATAGCACGTCACCCTTGTGTGGACCTCCTCAGTACCTTGCATTAAATTTCCTACTTTTGATTTTTTTGCACCGTAACAATTTGATTGCGTCCTAAATGTTTAGCTTCATATAACGCAACGTCTGCTAATTTTAAAATTTCTTGTACGCTATCTGCTTGGATGATGTCAGGATGATAGAGCCCGCTGCTTATTGTGATGCGAAGTTCAAGAGCATTGAACACAAAAAGATGTTCTTGGAGTATGAGACGTATTTTATTTACTCTATTTATGGCTTCTTTTTCTGTGATACGGTTAAATAATACAACAAATTCTTCACCGCCTGCACGGTATACATTATCCCCTTCACGTATATTTTCTATGAGAATCTTAGCAATTTCACATAGTACAAAATCTCCTACAGCGTGACCATAATTGTCATTTATTGTTTTAAACCAATCAATATCCAGCATTGCGACGGCATAAGGAACATTATTTTTATAATAGTGTTTTAAAAGCGTTTCTAGGTCACTTTCCAAATTTAGGCGATTTTTGAGACCTGTGAGAGGGTCGTGAGATGCGAGATGTGCTAGTTTTTGATTTGCCTGTTCGAGAGTGAGCGTTCTAATTTCAACTTGCTGTTCCAGATTCCTCTGATTCGATAGTATTTCTTGAAAAAGATTTTGAATTTTAGTAGCCATGGGCTTAAAAATAAACATGCTCTCTATTATCAGAGTAGAAAGGATTAACATCAATGCGGTAAATGCAATGTTATGTATTAGAGTAATATTATTTTCACTTTCTTTTTGATACTGTAAAACCGTGCTCGTTAAATCGGGCAAGAGGGTATTGGAAAGAGAAATGAGATTAGGGAGAATCTCCAGAGCTTGGGCTTTTGATTTGGTATGCAATAAATTTTCGCTTAACTGTAGATAGATGTTGACTCTTTTTTGAAGGTTGTTGCTGCCAAAATAAATCTTATGGATTGATTCTGAAAGCTCTACTTGCGTTGTTTGATTTAGATACCCAGTGGAGAGAGCTTTGTTATTGAAGCGCATTTGGTTGATAAGTGTTTGAAGATTTGATTTAAGTTCATCATGTGAGGATGATGTGAACTTTTCGGAACCATAGGTTATGAGATAATATTGTTGTGCCAACGAGGCTATTCTTTGAGATAGCATTCGTTGTTTTCCGGAAATATTGACGATTAATTCACTGGAAGCGCTTTCTTTGATCCCTATATTAAGGGCAATAAAAGCAACAATAGAGAGAAAGGCAAGTAAAGAAACAGCCGTAATATAGTGTTTCGTAAAGCTGGATGTAATATTTTCAGTTCTCATAGGCACATCCTCCTTGCGTAAACTATAACGTTATGTTGAAATAATACGATTTCTTCCCTCATTGTTGGCTTTATACAAGGTCAAGTCAGAAGATGTGTTTTAAACTTTTAGCCCTTTATTCATGCCGCAACGCATCAATAGGATTGAGCTGCGCCGCTTTTCGTGCGGGAAAGTAACCAAAAAGAATTCCCACCATCGTCGAGAATAAAAAAGCGATGATAACGATCGAGGTATTAAACACAAAGGGCAGCTCAAAAGCGATATTGACCCCTATGCCCGCGGCAATTCCTAAAATCACACCGATAACTCCTCCTAATGACGAAAGAACCACCGCTTCAACTAAAAATTGAAGCAATACTTCACGCTCAAGTGCTCCTATTGCCAGACGAATACCGATTTCACGCGTGCGCTCAGTGACGGAAACGAGCATGATGTTCATGATACCAATTCCTCCAACCAACAGACTGATGGTGGCGACGGCACCTAGCAAGAGTGTGAGCATTTTTGTGGTGGATGAAAGCGTTTGTATTACTTCACGTAAATCTCTGACATTGAAATCATCCTCGTCTCCGGTACGAATATGCCGACGTTCTTGCATGAGAGAGATGATTGCTGATTTCATATTTTCGATGGAGGAGGGATTATGGGCGGAGACAAGAATGGCAGATATCTCTTGATTTCCGCTGATACGGCGTTGAAACATCCGTATGGGTACGACGATGAGATCGTCTTGATCCATTCCAAACATAGAGGCACCCTTTGGATGGAGGATGCCGATAACTTGACATGAAAAATTACCAAGTCGGATGGAAGTATCAATGGGTGTTTGTGCCCCAAAGAGTTCTTTACGAACCGTTTCTCCGATGATACAGACAGCTTTTCCGCCTTTGAGCTCCGCATCGGTAAAGGAGCGTCCCTCTTCAAATTGCCAGTCTTTGACGGTAAAATAATCATTATCACTTCCATCGACTGACGTTGAGTAGTTTTTGTTTCCATAAACGGCTTGTATCCCTTTGGAAGATACGGGAGCGACCCCTTTTAGCCCTTGTATTTCACGTGATATTGCGGTTAGATCATCATGTATAAAGCGTTTTGCTACGGTATCACCGCCGGGACCATGTCTATCTTGCCCTGGACGAATGATGATCATATTGCTTCCCAATTTTGAGATACTTTGTGTGACATATGCGGTTGTCGCATCGCCTAGCATAACCATGGAGATTACTGAGGCCACCCCGATGACAATTCCAAGAGTAGTGAGAAAAGAACGCATAGCACTGCGGCGAATCTCACGCAGTGCAAGTATAAAGGCATTCCATATCATTGGTGTTCATTTTGGGCGGTATCGATACATCCATCGCGAAAATGGATGATACGTGAAGCAAATTGCGCCATGTCGTTTTCATGCGTGACCATAATGATTGTAATGCCTTTGTCTCGATTAAAGGAGAGCAACAGTTCCATAACTTCGATACTTTTGTGTGTATCTAGATTGCCCGTAGGTTCATCGGCCAAGAGGACGAGAGGGTTGGTTACGATGGCACGGGCGATAGCGACACGTTGCTGTTGTCCGCCTGAAAGCTCACCTGGGGTATGGTGGGCAACGTCTTCCAAGCCGACACTTTTGAGCGCCTCCATAGCCATATCTCTACGTTCGCCAGCGGGGATGCCACGATACAGCAATGGGAGTTCGACGTTTTCAAGTGCGGAGGTTTTTCCCAGTAAATTGAATCCTTGAAAAATAAAACCGATGTAGTGGCGTCTAAGCAGCGCTCGCTGATCACGGCTAAGCCCTCCTACATTAATCCCCTCAAAGAGGTATTCACCCTCGGTGGGAACATCGAGACATCCGATGATGTTCATAGCCGTTGATTTTCCTGATCCACTGGGCCCCATGATGGCAACGAATTCACCTTTTTGAATGGTGAGATCAACACCTTGCAGTGCGTATGCGGCAGCATTGCCCTGCCCATAATATTTTTTGGCTCCCTTAAGCTCAACGACCGGCTCTGAAGTCATGGTTGCTCTTCAACTCCAGTGATGATTAAATCTCCAATTTTGAGGTTTGATACGGTAATAATACTCAGAATTCCGTTGCTTTTGCCCAATTTAACTTTTACTTTGGTTGGAATATTATTTTTTAGTACCCAAATATGGTCTCCTTGATCGGCTTGGGCCATTGCATGTTTTTTCTTCTTTTGAGTGTCATCATTGTTGATAGGAGGGCTAAAACGTAATGAAGAGTTAGGTACTACAAGTACATTCTTGAGCGTATCGGTGATAATAGAAGCGCTGGCAGTCATCCCTGGACGCAAGAGTAAATCGGTGTTGTCTACTTGAACGACCGCTTCGTAGGTAACAACACCGCTAACAATAGCAGAGTTAAGACGCAGTTGGATAATTTTCCCCTCAAACTGTCTGTTTGGATAGGCATCTACGGTGAAGAAAACTTTTTGATTTTCTTTTACCCCTCCGATATCCGCTTCATCAACGCTGACAATCGCTTTCATTCGTGTTAAATCTTCTGCAAGGGTAAACAAAATTGGGGTTTGCATGGAGGCTACAACAGTTTGCCCCGGTTCGACTTTTCGATTTAACACAATGCCGTTTATAGGAGAAACAACAACGGCTTTGCGTAGATTGTCTTCATCACTCTTGAGTTGAGCGGTTGATTGGGAAACTTGCGCTTTGGCTGCGGCCAGCGATGCTTTGGCTTGGATGAGCATTGTTGAGGAGGATTGCATCTCTTTGCGTGAGGGATAATTGCCCCCGGTTGATGCATACATGGTGTGGGCACGCTCATCTTCGATTGCGGCATTGTCCACGGCAGCTTTGGCGCTTTGTTCATTGGCCTGCGATTTTTGTAAAAGTGCCTGGGAACTAGTACGCGCAGCAGTTAATTTTGTCGTATCGAGTCTCGCTAAAACTTGACCGCTTTTAACACGATCATTGTAGTCCACAAGTACCTGATCAATAGTCCCTGAAACTTCGATTCCGACATCGATGGTATTTGTGGGTTCAAGGTTTCCGGTTGCAGAAACACTGGTTGTGAGGTCTTGGACTTTGAGTGGGGCAGTAACATAGGTCGTTTTGTTTTTGGCTGTACGATTGATACTGTACATAGTGGCGGCAGCGATAACGAGAAGAGCTAGCATGCCCCAGAGGATTTTTTTCCACCGTTTTGACGATGGCTGCGCAGTGAGACCGAGGGTTGTTTCAATTGTGTCGGGGGTCATAGTTTGGATTCCTCTGGATGTCGCATTTGATAATGAAGTTGTGAAAGTTGAATTTGGATGCTGATTTCATGTATTTTGATTTCGAGTTCTTCGATAGAATAGGTGTTTTGGAGTGTTTGCAAATCATACCCCGCTTTGTATCCTGCCTTTACAGCGGCTTTAGTAGCACCCAGCAATTCATTATAGTATTTTAAATTTTCCTGCGTGATAGAAATAGTTCGTTTATAACTCTCAACCAGGGCAACGGTTTGCTCATACGCAGCACTCATTTGACGTTTTGCATCGGTGGTAAGAGCTTTCTGTTTTAAATACGCGGCTTGTGCCTCTTGAGAAGCAGCAGAGCTGTTGTACGCTAATGGCATAGAGAGTTGCAATCCTGCATCATAAAAGTTTCCACGATAATCAGCCGATGGAGTGGATTGTGCCTCAAAGCGTTGATATCCTGCATCCGCGATAAGGGTTAATTTGGGTAAATAGGAACTTTTGATTTGGCCGTATTGCTGTGCGGCACTCCCAGCGAGCGCTTGTGAGGTGCGGATATCCCATCCCTCCTCCAAATAGGTCTCTTTTTGCGTGAGGGTAAATGTTGGAAGAATGATGGACTCGATGGCATGATCACTGAGTTTTGCTGCTTCAAATTTTTGCTGTGTGAGGGCATAGCGTAACGACGTGTTATTTTTGAGCTCACTGCTTTGATTCATGAGCGCATTGTTGAGAAAGGTGATATCTATGTCTCCTGCTTCATATTGTTTACGTTTGAGAAAAATTTCGATTTGGGCGTTTTTGAGTCTAAGATCACTTTGTTCCAGTGCGATTTTATTTTTACGATAGGTTAAAATAGCGGTTATGAGCTGTTGATTGAGGCTTGAAATTTCTTTACCCATCATCAACATATCCGCCTCTTTTTTTGCATGGGCATAGTCGATTGCGTAGGTAATACCCCCTGAGCGAAAGAGATCTTGGGCAATACCGGCAGAGAGATTTTGACGGGTGTCTTTGACTCCATAAGAGGCTGTTTTCTCGTAGATGTTGGATGCCTTTAAATTGATGGGAGAGAGCCAATCGTAACGCGCTTTTTCATAAGAAGCATCAACCTGTTGACCTTGTTGTTCATAATAGCGTTGTTTTTGGGGAGAGAGCAGGGAGGTGTCATCTCCATACATTGAACTAATTAGAACGACAGATACAGCGGTAACGAAAGGGTATTGTAATTTCATGGCTTTATTGTAGTGCAATTTTCATTAATGATGGTAAAATTCCCCTTTATTAAAGGATTTTCATGTTACCAACGATTGTAGGACTTTATACTTTTTATATTTTGATGCGTTTATATGTAAGCGTAATGCAAATCGGATTTATTAATCAGGTAAAACGAAAAAAAGCGGTGCTGTTAGGGGAGAGTGAATACCTCGATGCCGCCAATTATGCTGTAGCCAAAGAAAAACTCTCGATGGTAGAGGCGATGGTGGAATATACCCTTTTCTTTGTATGGATGGCGGGAGCGCTTGCGTGGTTGGATGAGCTCTTTAGGACGCAAAGCCCGTTGGCACATACACTTTTTGCCGTGCTTGGACTTATTTTGATTAACAGTGCTGTGATGCTTCCGTTTGGATGGTATGCCAAGTTTAAAATCGATGCACAATACGGATTTAACCGCTCGAGTATGGGGCAATACATCAAAGACACCCTGATTTCTACAGTTTTGACGATTATTATCGGCGGTTTGATTATTTGGGGCATTGCGACGATCATTAACGCAAGCGAGTTGTGGTGGCTTTGGAGTTTTTGTTTCATTTTTGGTGTGGTGGTATTGATGAACATGTTTTTTCCTACTGTACGGGCGTTATTCTTTGATAAAGTGACTCCGCTAGATAACCCAGCCTTGCAAGAGCAGATTGCCTCATTGATGGAAAAAACAGGATTTGTTAGCAGCGGCGTATTTGTGAGTGATGCAAGCAAGCGTGATGCGAGGCTCAATGCCTATTTTGGGGGATTAGGAAAATCCAAGCGGGTGGTATTGTTTGATACGCTGCTGCAAAAATTAACGTCGCAAGAGCTGATTGCTGTTTTAGGGCACGAACTGGGTCATTTTGCCCACGGTGATTTGTATAAAAACATCGCGATGGTGGGGGCAATGCTATTTGGTATGTTTGCGGCATTTGGAAACCTTCCACAATCGCTGTATTTTGAACTGGGCGTCTCTTCATCCCCTCACGTTATGATGATGCTGTTTATCCTTCTTATGCCGATGGTGAGTTTTGTCATCATGCCGTTGATGGCACTTATAAGCCGCCATAATGAGTATGAACCGGCTCGGAAGGGCTCGGAGCTGGGAGGTGCCGCGCATTTGCTATCG
>JAQTOQ010000017.1 GCA_028713245.1 Sulfuricurvum sp.
CCAATACTTCCTCATATGTAATTATTTGTAACATTTTTACCCGTTTTTACTCCTTTTAGCTTTATAATTAGCTTCATTTACAAACACATAGTTAATAAAAGTGATGTATAATTCCTGATATCAAAATTTACCTCTATAAGGAAAAAGCCATGGGTTTATATGATCGTGATTATGCACAACAACGTGCGTTTGGTTACGAGAGCACTTCAAAAAGCGAAGCGCAGATCGTTTCGTTTGTTAAAGAGACCTACAAATTGTTTGCGGCATCAATGCTTGCGGGCGGAGTGGGTGCCTATGTAGGAATGCCGTTTGCCGGTATCGTTGCGGCGAATTACTGGTGGATTGCCATTCCATGGATGCTGTTTGGCATGTTTGGTCTTCAGATGATCAAAAACAAGCCAGGCGTTAATATGATCGGACTGTTTGGATTTACATTTGCTAGCGGCGTTATCATCACTCCGCTTCTTAGTCACATCCTGCACATGGGTGGCGGTGCCACTATTGTTGGAAATGCGTTTTTTATGACGGCAGCACTGTTTGGCGGTTTGAGTTTCTTTGCTATTAAAAGCGCAAAAGACTTTACCACTTGGACAAAGCCTCTTATGATCGCCTTTCTTATTATAATGGTTGTCTCTCTTGTGAATGTGTTCATTTTCAAAAGTCCATTATTGTATGTAGCGATTCAAGGGGTATTCTTGATCGTTATCAGTATCATGGTTTTGGTTGATACCCAAAACGTTATCCGTGGTGCCTATGAAACACCAATGGACGGTGCTATTGCCCTGTATCTGGATTTCTTTAATCTGTTCATCACTCTTCTTCAAATTTTTGGAATTTTTGGCAGCAGTGACGACTAATACTACCCTTCCCTCGGAACTGTTCCGAGTGGTAGATGCCAATCTCAACCGTCTCAAAGAGGGGATACGTGTGATTGAGGATATAGCGCGCTATGTTCACAATGACAAGTCTCTCTCAACCGCGCTCAAAACACTCCGTCATCAATGCCGCATTGAACCTCTCGAAGCGCTCCTCGCCTCACGCGACAGCGTTAATGATGTTTTACGCCCTACAATGCCCAGCGAAATGAACCGAACTGATTTACGCAGTATATTGGTAGCGAATTACAAAAGAGGGCAAGAATCCGCGCGTGTTTTAGAAGAGCTTTACAAAATTATCAAACCTGCTTTGAGCGAACAGTTCAAGCAGATCCGCTACGAACTTTATACATTAGAAAAAAAGAACCTTTTAGGTCTGAATAACGAGAGTCGTTGAAATCTAAGCGTGTTGTCATTATCGGGGCAGGTCCGGCGGGATTGATGGCAGCGGATGTCTTATCAGCACACGGAGTACCAATAGATATTTTCGAGGCGAAGGCTTCTGTGGGGAAAAAGTTTCTCATGGCAGGCAAAGGAGGCCTAAATATAACCCACAGTGAACCACCCTCTGATTTTATCAATCGCTACGATCAAAGCGATTGGCTGAAACCAATGATAGATGAATTTGATGCCCAGAAAATCGTGACATGGATGGAAAGCTTGGGTGTTTCTTCGTTCATTGGAACCTCAGGGCGAATATTTCCAACGCAAATGAAAGCTGCACCTCTGCTGCGCCGCTGGCTCTCTGATTTGAAAAAACGTGGGGTACGAG
Source organism: Sulfuricurvum sp. (assembly GCA_028713245.1). Taxonomy (GTDB): domain Bacteria; phylum Campylobacterota; class Campylobacteria; order Campylobacterales; family Sulfurimonadaceae; genus Sulfuricurvum. Next base: position 1,648 of record JAQTOQ010000017.1, read on the forward strand.
TTCATTGTAACCATTATTGGAAGGGATTTACCGCCAATGGAGGTTTATGCTTTTCAACGACAGAAGGTGAAAAGACAATAACATCGGATGCCACTATTTTAGCTCTGGGCGGTGCCAGCTGGCCAAGTCTTGGTTCAGATGGAAAGTGGGTCAATATTTTAACCTCTATGGGCGTAGACATTAACCCTTTGTTGCCGTCCAACTGTGGATTCAATGCGACATGGTCCAACTATATGGATTCCCATTTAGGCAAACCTCTTAAAAATGTGTTTGGCTGGGTTAAAAGCAGCTCTGGCAAAATGCATAAAAGCTCAGCAGAAGCCATTTTGACTACCTATGGCATTGAAGGAGGTTTAGTCTATGCATTATCCCGTCCGCTTAGAGAGGAAATCATTGCTCATGGGAAAGCTACTTTGTATTTAGACATGCTCCCTCATGTGACTGAGGGCACACTAACCTCTCTACTGACGCCATCAGGTAAACAATCAATTGATAATACCTGGCGTAAAGCAGGAATAGACGGGGTTAAAACAGCTCTCATACGTGAGTTGCTACCCAAAAAAAGCTGGTCGGATGCGCGTTGTGTTGCAGCATCTATTAAAAAATATCCGATTAAACTCACAGGAATGCAGCCTATAGAGGAGGCCATAAGCACGGCGGGAGGGGTAAAACGCGAGGCGCTTACTGAAAATCTGATGATATGCAACCTACCCAATGTTTTTTGTGCAGGCGAAATGCTCGATTGGGATGCCCCAACAGGGGGCTATTTATTGACTGCATCTTTTGCCAGCGGACGGTTTGCGGCACAGGGTGTTTTGAAAACGCTTATATAACCACGAACGGGAAGCTTAATGACGACATTCATCCGAGTCACAATGCGCCTGAGATTCAACAAACTCATCCGAAACATGCAGATTAGAACATGAGTTCAACAGTCCGTACAATTCCATTTCTCTACCTGTAACATGCCGAACTATATTTCCCTTGGCATCTATAAAAACAAATACCTCATATTTATGCTCATTCTTTTTAATGTGCTGTGAAAAAATAACATACTCCGCTTTCTTCAATTCAGGAATATGACTGCAGGATGCAATGTATTTCTCGCACTCTTTGTTGATTTTTTTGATCTCTAAAAACTCTGACTGTATTGCTTCTACGAGAACAGGCTGTAGTTTTGGCATAACGTCTTTTAGATTATCGTATTTTTCAATGTTTTGCATCGCAGATCTCCTACTTTTATTGTGTATAGTATAACGCAGATAATGTGAAAATGATTAAATAGTTGTGATGAATAAAACTTCAAACTCTAGATACTCTAACGGATAAGTATTCATAAGATGCTTGGTTTGCGCATAGGTCAAGACTCTTCTCCCCCCGCTCACTCCACTACGCTTTATATAACGAAACATTTCCCGCACGGTGTCAAACTCCAGGACATACCGAATAATCTCGAACTGCGCATCGAAATGGCGATTTGCGATCTCAATCACTTCATCCGAAGATTTGAGTATTGGAGAAAGCCCTGCCGTCTCGTAGAGGGTTTTAAAGGTCCCAGCGGTGAAGATAGCAAGAGAGACAGGACTGTTTAATGTCTGAATCAATTTAAAAACAGTATCAAGATTATCTGCCCACTGCAATGCCGATGCGGAATAGAGTCGATCATAAGAGATCGATGCAAGTTGTGTAAAAAGTTTGAGGTCATTGAAATCGCCTAACATTAACTCTGTTTTTGGGGTGATGGGGTGGTGAGCGAGCATGGTTGCTGAAAAATCAACGCCTTTAAAGCTCTCTATTTCCCAATCGATGCATGAAAACAAAGTCCCGTTTCCACAGCCCAAATCGAGAATCTTGCGAGGCGCATCTGGTGTGTCTGCTATGAGTTTTTGTGCTACTTTGGTCTGAATGACGTTATGCGTCCCATATTGGGAAGCGTAGCGGGAGAACTCTTCGTGTACTCTCATGGAAGATTAATAACCAACGCGACGATGAAAAAGAGCAAGAGACACAACACGATTGCCGCACCGCTCGGAAGAGAGAAAAAGAAAGAGGCGCTTAGTCCGATGATGACACTCACAAGCGCAATGGCAATCGAGAGTAGCATGGTTTTAAAAAAGCCCAATCCAAAACGTATTGCCGTAACAGGAGGAATCACCATCAATGCCCCAATCAACAGTGTCCCTACTACGCGTATCGATAGGGCGATAATAACCGCAATGACGCTCACCAGCATGAAGTTAAGCAGTGCCACTCGTATACCGCTGGCACGTGCGACCTCTTCGTCAAAGGCAATAAAATAAAGCTCTTTGAAAAACAAAAGTAATAGTGCCATCCCCGCTGTCCCTACAGTACCCATAATAACCAAATCTTCATTTGTCACTGAGAGGATAGAACCGAACAAGTAGCTAAACAGTGATGCGTTAAAAGCGCCTGCCAGTGAAACGATAATAATCGCCAGTGCCAAAGAGCCCGACAAAAAGATCGCCAAGATCGAATCGGAATAAAGATGGTGAACGCTACGCAGGTATTCTATCATCCATGAGGCGACCAAGGAAGCAATGATCGCCATCCATAAGGGATTGCTTCCGATCAATAATCCGATCGATACACCTACCAATGAAACATGAGCAAGTGTCTCGCTCAAAAGAGAATAGCGGCGCAATACGATGAAAGAACCGCTGATAGCTGCTAATATTGCAATAATCAATCCTGCTGCGAACGCGCGCTGCATAAAAGGGTAATTGAGCATTTCTATCACGACAGACCTAGTGATTGTGCGTCAGCACATGAGAAGGATTACCGTAAAGACGGCTGATGGATTCACATCCGACTATCTCTTGAGGTGTTTGAGACACAAGCAGTGTCTGGTTTACAAAAAAGAGCTTGGAGATATCTTCCGCGATAACACCGACATCGTGAGTAATAAACAAAATGCTAATCCCTCTGGTTTTATGCAACGAGCGCAATAGTTCATAAAAACGGTGTTGAGATTCTACGTCAACCCCCGTGTTAGGCTCATCTACAATTAATACTTCTGGATGAGAGGCAAGAGCGCGTGCAATCATCACCCGCTGACGTTGTCCGCCTGAGAGATGACCGATAAGGCGATCACGCAAATCACTCACGCCCATTTGCTCCATAGACTCTTCGATAATCCGCTTATCCTCGGCGGATTCAAAACTAAACATACCCTGAAGCGCATAGCGTCCCATCCCGACCACTTCACGCACCGTTGCGGGAAAGCTCGCATCTACAAGAGCAGAGCGTTGCGGAACATAACCGATCTTATACCACGCTTTAAATTTTTGCTGATCTACACCAAAAAGCCGTATGGTTCCGGACGTAGGCTTGTCCAATCCCATCAACAACCGAATCAGGGTCGTTTTTCCCCCACCGTTTGGTCCGATAATGGCGCAATATTCCCCTTTTAAAATCGTGCAACTGACTGATTTTAGTATCTCATTGTCCTGACGCGCAAAGCTGACATCGCGTACTTCAAAAAGACTTGTGGAAAATTTCAACGACACTCCATTGCTTGGGTCAATTTTGCTAAATTTGTACGCATTATCGACTCGTAGGTTTGATGCGATTTTAACTCATTTTCACTAATATTCTCTAACGGTTGAAGCGACTGGGCGTTGGCTCCCGTCTCGCGTGCGATGGTTTGAGCCACGTTATCATTAATCATCTCTTCAAAAAAGATCGTTTTGATCCCATGCTCTTTGATGCGGATAATAATTTGTTTAATCACATTCGCACTTGGTTGTTCATCTGACGAAAGACCTATAATTGAAACATTTTCTAGCACATTTGCGTGTGTCAAATAGCCGAATGCATCATGATTCGAAATCAGTGTTCGATTTTTACACTCTTCTAATCCACGAGCATAATCGAATTTAAGCTTTTGCAGTTTATTGATGTATGCTGCTGCATTAGTGTGATACAGCTTGGCATTTTGAGAAAAACTTTTGGAAAACTCTCCCTCCAGGGCTTGAGTCATTTTTATCATGTTATCAATATCGAGCCAATAGTGCGGATCATACACTCCGCGCTCTTTGAGCAATGTCACGTGTGTGCTCATATCAATAACTTGTACCTTTTCTGGGAGAGTACTTTTGAGAGACTCACTCCACGTTTCAAATCCCGCACCATTATAAATAAAGAATGCTGAAGCCGATATCTGCGCTACTTGTGAAGGGCTTGGAGAGAACATGTGCGCATCACTGCCAAGAGGGACGATAGGATAAATCTCTAGCGTATTTCCCGCAATTGCAGTGGAGACTTCATAGAGAGTAAAGGTGCTTACGCAGACAATCGGTTTTTCATATTGTGACGCTGGATGAAGAAATCGTTTTTGTACCATCAACACCAGTGCGGCACCTATTAGCAAAAACAGTATTCCCACTAAGAGTAAACGCTTTTTAGTCATCCAATTGTCCTCGTACCTATTTTAGGATGATATTGTAGTCCAAAGAGGATTAAGGATCACTCTTGCGCGTTTCATAAGTCCTTCATCTGCTGTATGCTATAATCGCGAACTTTTATACTATAACAAGGACTCATAATGACAGGCATTTTGCTCATCGTGCAAATCGTACTCGTGGTGATGATCGTCATCGCTGTACTGTTACAAAAAAGCTCTAGCATTGGATTGGGCGCGTACAGCGGCTCTAACGAATCGGTATTTGGAGCAAAAGGACCGGCTAGCTTTTTAGCCAAAGTTACTTTTTTCCTCGGGTTTACATTTATAGTTAATACTGTTGCTTTGGGCTATTTTTACGCTCAGCAAAAAAATGCGTCTGTAGTTGATTCTATGTTGGATAAAACCAACATCAGCGCTCCGACAATCAATGTCGTTAATGACGTCAACATCACCAAATAAACGAAAGGGCCATTTATGCTAAACGAAATCTATCAATTTTGTGAAGACCAAATGCAAGGAGGTGCAGATCACTTGCTCAGTGATTTTCGCACACTACGTACCGGACGAGTAACCACTAAAATGCTCGACAATATCCGTGTTGAAAGCTATGGTTCGATGATACCAATCGATCAAGCAGGAAGCGTTTTGGCAACCGATGCTACAACAATTACGATTTCTCCCTGGGAAAAGTCGATGTTGTCGGTGATTGAAAAAGCAATTATGAAAGCGGACATCGGGGTTAACCCGAACAATAACGGCGCAGAAATCAAGCTTTTCTTCCCGCCGATGACCGTAGATCAGCGTCAGGATACAGCTAAAAAAGCAAAAACAATGGCAGAAAATGCCAAAGTTGCTGTGAGAAATGACCGAAAAAAAGCCAATGATAAAATCAAAGTACTCGAAAAAGACAAAGCAATCACCGCCGATGAGTCAAAAGCTGCTCAAGAGAAAGTTCAAAAGATCACCGACAAATACATTGCAAAGATGGATGAATTGCTCAAGAATAAAGAGCAAGAAATTCTAACGGTATAGTCATGGACGTCAAAGCTATCTATATGAATGCCAATGCTCTTTTAGAGGGGCATTTCAAACTCAGTTCCGGCAATCACTCCCAATATTACCTCCAATCGGCAAAAGTACTCGAAGATCCTAAAACAGCAAAACTGTTAGCGGATGCACTTGCAGTGCAAATCAACGAAAGTGGCTTGAAAGTCGATACGGTATGTGCCCCTGCGCTTGGCGGTCTTATTGCTGGTTTTGCACTTGCAACCGCATTAGACAGGCGCTCTATTTTTGCTGAGCGTGTCAATGGCGAGATGCAAATACGTCGTGGATTTGAAATCAAGTCAGGTGAGCGTATCCTCGTATGTGAAGACATTATTACCACCGGCGGTTCAGCACTGGAAGCTGCGCGTGCTATCGAAGCGCTTGGCGGAGAAGTCGTAGGCTTTGCAGCACTTGCCAATCGCGGATTTTGTAAGCGTGCACGAAGCGCCTTAGCTCGCAAGGAAAATTGTTCACTACCTGAGAATAAACCTCTTTTTGCCCTTGCAGATTTTGATTTTGAGATGTATGCTCCCGATAACTGTCCATTGTGCAAAGATGGCTCTGAAGCGATAAAACCGGGATCAAGAGGAAACTGACTATAATTGGACAGTGGCTCGTAACGGATAAGGCTTCGGAATTATAAATCACATTTCAACGCTTCAGACACAAGCCTACTGGCAACCTCTTTTTTCCCATCTACGGTAACCGAAATCGGAAGTCCTCTAAGCTCTCTTTTTTCTTCGATACTCACTACTTTGACAACCACTTTCACCTGCGGGGCGTAGCTCAGGATACTCTCGCATATTAGACGTTTTTTTGCCAAATTATCCAGCGTTACAATAACGCTAACCGCTTCATGGATGTGCAGTTTGTCTAAGATTCCTATCTTGGACATATCTCCATAATATGCTTTTTCACCATCGGCGAGAGCTTCTTGTACGTGCTTATAGCTGTTATCCACAATAATGTATTTAACTTCTTCCAAACGAAGTGCTCTGACCACAAATTTTCCCACAATCCCATATCCGCAGACGATCACATGATTGCTGTAGACTGCGAGAGCATCAAAGTCCTCCGTCATACTTGCTTCTTTAAAAAACAATCCTGCAATCCCGCTCACTCTTGAAAGAATAAACGGTGTCGCCACGATGGAGAGCACCGTTATCAAAACAAGCATCTGAACCAACTGCGGCTCTAAAATCTTATTATTCCCGGCAAGGGCAAAAATAGCAAACGAAAACTCCCCAACTTGAGAAAGGGCAATGGCAGTCTTGAATGCCGTTTTCCCTTTCGAATAAATACGAACAATTCCAAAAATAATGAGCGCTTTTATCAACAAAATAGCAATCAATAACCCCAGTATTTCACCGATATGTTCCATAAAGAAAGCGACATCAATTTTCATCCCTACTGTAACAAAAAATGTTCCCAGAAGCAAATCTTTAAATGGGGCGATGTCCGATTCTACTTTGTGATGATAATGGGTTTCAGCAATAATCATCCCTGCGATAAAAGCTCCCAGCGAATAGGTAAATCCAAATGCATGGGCGCTTAGCGATGCACCCACGACAATCAGTAGAACCGAGCCCATGAATAACTCTTCAACGTTGCTAGTAGAAGAGAAATGAAGCAGCCACGTCATCACCTTCTTCCCAACAACAAACAGCAAACTGACAACGATAACAGCACTGATCGAAGTTTGTACTAGTACTTGCGCGATATTATCAGCCCCTGCACTCAAAAATCCAATCAAAATTAAAATAGGGATGACCGCTAAATCCTGATAAATTAAGATCCCCATAGAGCGCTGCCCGTACGGACGTGATATCTCCTTGCTTTGCTTTAGATAACTCAGAACTACTGCCGTAGAAGACAGTGATAGTGACATTGAGACGATCATCGATGTTGCAAAATCAAAATGAAACAGACCATAACACGCGCCAAAGATAACCACTGCTGTTAAGGTCGTCTGTAAAAATCCATTAAAAAATACGTCGATTTTCATCGTGGCTAATCGGCGAAGCGAAACTTCAAGCCCAATGGTAAACATTAAAAAAACTACCCCAAACTCAGCAATTGCAGCAAGCGTATGGGAGTCTGTCATATGGCGCAAATCAAAAGCATACGCAACCACGGTACCCGTCATAATGTAGCCGATAATCTGAGAAATACCCAAGCGTTTTAAAATAAGATTGACAACAATCGAAATTCCCAACGCAATCGTTAGATAATAAAGAGCCGATTCCATTAAAATTTTCCTTTTTATAAGCCTTAACAGTATATAATGACCTACTTAAAATACGGCTTCTTAAAGTCGTTACGTGTGGCTATTTAGCCTATTTTCACCCAAAATTTTGATCCATAACCCGAAGGAATAACTCATGACCAAGTATATTTTTGTAACCGGCGGAGTATTGAGTTCCCTTGGAAAAGGAATCACCGCCGCAAGTATCGGCGCATTGCTGACCCATGCGGGTAAAAATGTAGGAATGCTCAAAATCGATCCGTATATCAATGTCGATCCAGGCACTATGAGTCCGCTGGAACACGGTGAAGTTTTCGTAACCAAAGACGGTGCTGAAACCGATTTGGACGTGGGGAATTATGAGCGCTTTTTGGATGCCTCTTTTTTACGTACGAGCAATTTCACAACCGGGCAGGTCTACAGCAGCGTTATCGAGCGTGAACGTGCAGGCGGATATCTCGGACAAACCATCCAAGTCGTACCGCACATCGTAGGTGAAATCGTCGATCGTATCAAAAAAGCGGGCGAAGGACATGAAATTCTCGTTGTAGAACTTGGCGGTACTGTCGGAGACATCGAGGGATTGCCGTTTATGGAAGCGATCCGTATGATGAAACATGATGACGAGGTAGAGGGAACATTCTTTATCCACGTAACCCTCATCCCGTTTATCAAAGCAGCCGGCGAGCACAAAAGCAAGCCGACTCAGCACTCAGTCCAAGAACTACGCCGTATCGGTATCACGCCACAAATGATTATCGCTCGTAGTGAAGAACAGCTCCCTAAAACATTCAAGAAAAAATTGGCGCTTAGCTGTGACGTTTCTGCTGACAGCATCATCGAAGCGCTCGACGCCACAACGATCTATGCGATACCACTTACTTTCTTACACCAAAATATTCTAGTTCCCATCGCAAAAGAGTTGGGATTGGGCGAGCTAAGACCTGATATGGAACAATGGGACACATTGGTTAAAAAAATTGTCTCCCCTAAATACCGTGTCACTATCGGTTTTGTCGGAAAATATCTAGAGCTCAAAGAATCCTACAAATCTCTCATCGAAGCGCTAATCCATTCAGGTGCCCATCTTGATACTCGTGTCAATATCAATTGGATCGACAGTGAAAAAATCGAAGAGCAAGGGGCGGAAATCTTCTTGCGCGATTGTGACTCGGTTCTCGTTGCCGGTGGATTTGGAAACCGTGGTGTTGAGGGTAAAATTCAAGCCATCCGTTATGCGCGTGAAAATCGTATTCCGTATTTGGGAATCTGTTTGGGGATGCAGCTCTCGCTTGTGGAATATGCCCGCAATGTTTTAGGATTTACCGACGCCAACTCAATCGAGTTTAATCCTCAAACCACCCATCCGATGATCTATTTGATCGATAATTTTATCGACCAATCGGGTCAAAAACAGCTGAGAACACACCGCTCTCCTATGGGTGGAACGATGCGCTTGGGTGAATACCCGTGTGAGACCAAAGAAGGATCCCATTTGCGCGCTGCCTACAATGGTGAAAAACTTATTTTTGAGCGTCATCGTCACCGTTATGAAGCCAATCCTACGTATCGTGATGATTTAGAACGTGCGGGTATGATTATCACCGGTGAGTCCGATGGTCTGATCGAAGCGGTTGAAATCCCGAGTCATCCATGGTTCTTGGGTGTGCAGTTTCATCCTGAATTCACTTCACGCTTACAAACACCCAATGCTACGATTCTTGCATTTGTGAAGGCTACCTTTGAGCAAACCAATCCTGCTTGAGGTACCACAGCTCAGCCACGAAAATTTAAACACGCTTCTTTCGGGACGTTTTAGCGCTCAAAGTGAAAAACTCTCCGATATTCCCCATCCAAGCCAGCTCAAAGATGCCTTAAAAGCCGCCAAACGCATTGCCGATGCCATCCGAAACGGTGAAAAAATCGCTCTCGTAGGCGATTATGACGTGGATGGGGTTACCTCTACCGCGATTGTCAAACGTTTTTTTGACCTCATCCCCTATCCCCTCGTTGCCACTATCCCTAACCGTTTTACCGATGGCTATGGTATCTCCAAAGGGGTGCTAGAGCGCATTAATGCCGATGTTGTGTTTACCGTGGATAATGGAATCAATGCCATCGAAGCCGCGCAAGTATGCAAAGCCAGAGGCATTGACCTCATCATCACCGATCACCATACCCCAAGCGATATTCTCCCCGATGTCTTTGCCATCGTCAATCCAAAACAGCGTGATTGTACCTACCCATTCAAAGATATCTGCGGGGCACAGGTAGGATGGCTCTTGATGGGCTTGATCAAGCAAGAACTCGAACTTACGATCGACATGCGTCAGTTTTTCCCCTTTCTGGCACTCGCCATTATCGCCGATGTTATGCCATTGGTCGGAATCAACCGTGCTATCGTCAAAACAGGGCTAGAGATGATGAATACTTCTTCCCTTCCTCCGTTTGTTATCATCCGCGATATTCTCAATCGTTCCTCCATCTCCTCTGAGGACATCGGATTTCAAATCGCACCGCGTATCAATAGCGCCGGACGTCTCGAAGATGCTTCCATCGCCTTGGATTTTTTAACCGCTAAAACAACCGAAAAAGCGTATCACCAATTTGACCTGCTTACGGCACTCAATGCGCTACGCAAAGAGATCGAAGTGGACACAACGACACGCGCCATGGGGGAGGTGAACACAAACGATAAAGTCATCGTCGTAGCAGGGGAACATTGGAACGAAGGGGTTGTCGGTATCGTCGCTTCACGCCTCGTTAACCATTTTCAAAAACCGGCAATTGTATTGAGTATTCATAACGGCATTGCCAAGGGTTCGGGACGCAGTATCGGCAATGTTGATCTGTATACCCTCATCAAATCCCAAGAACATTTGCTGGCAAAATTTGGCGGGCACAAGATGGCGGCAGGACTCTCTATGAATTTGGGAAATGTCGAGCAATTTCGCACCCTCATCAACGAAGCGGCGCAAGAGCTGCATCCTGACGATTTTATTCCTCAAAGCGACATACTAGGAGAGCTCGAATCCGAATCGATAAATTTTGAGCTGCTTGAACTGCTCCAAAAATTTGAGCCCTACGGCGAGGGCAATCCCCGTCCACGGTTTTTATTGCGTGATGCGCACGTTGTTCAAATCAAACTTTTTGGCAGTGATAAATCGCATAGCCGTCTAGAACTTAGACCTGCCCCAACACTCTCTAAAACGATTGAACTTATTGCTTTTCGCCGTGTTTTGGAATGTCCCGAAAGTAAATCCCTCAGTTGCAGCTATACCGTCAACAAAAATGAATTTAACGGCAAAGTCTCCATGCAATTAATGCTAGAAAGACTGTTTTAAAAGTATAATAAACCAATCAATTCAACCCTAAAGGCTGCCAATATGAAACAAGATCTTCCACGCGCACCGCTCTCACGTCGTGATGCGCTACGGTATATGGCACTTTCACCCCTAGCAGCTTCTCTACTAAGCGCCACTGTCTCAACCGCTCAAGCATCTGCGTCAACGGCACCTGGTCATATCGTCATAGTTGGAGGTGGAGCAGGGGCGCTCATGGTACTGGCACGACTCCGCAGTGCATTAAATACTCCTACCATTACCGTCATCGCCCCTAACGAAAAGCACATCTATCAACCGGGTCAAATATTTGTTGCTGCAGGAGAATATAAACCTCAGGATATTATTTTTGACAACAGAGGCTATATAGGGCAAGATGTTCGATGGATCAAGGATGAGGTACAAACATTCGATCCGCAGCACAATAAACTCACAACACAAAGTGGTCAAGAAGTCGCGTATGATTTCCTAATCGTTGCCACAGGGGTTCAAACCCGCTACGAACAAGTCGAAGGGCTTACCGCGGATATGATCGGGAAAAATGGCATCTCAAGTGTTTATTTAAGCGATCTCGCTCTTGGTACCGCTGATGGGGGGGAACTTACCCATACGTGGTTTAACGACGTACGCGAAGCTTCTAAAACATCTAAACCACGTGTCTTGTGCACACAGCCCTCTACTCCTATCAAGTGCGGTGGTGTTCCCCAAAAAATCCTTTACTTATGCGATGACTATTTACGCAAAGAGAAGCTAACTGCTGAATTCACTTTTGCAACTGCGGGAGAAAAACTTTTTTCTCTGCCCCAAATCGATGAAGCATTGCATAAAGCGCAAGAACGCTACGGCAACATTACCAATAAATTTGGTCATGACCTAGTCCGCATAGACCCTATCGCTAAAACAGCAACCTTTCATCATAAATATGAAGTCCAGGGCCAATACGACAAAGAACTCAAAGAATACGACATGATCGATAAAGAAGAAGATGTGACACTGGAATATGATTTCATCCACATCACTCCTCCTATGAGTGCGGTTGATGCCGTGGCAAACTCTCTGCTTGCATGGCAAAAGGGGACTGCAGCAGGATGGCTCGAAGTGGATCGTGAAACATTGCAGCATAAACGTTTTGCAAATGTTTTTGGTATCGGCGATACGTGTGGGATTCCTATGGCAAAAACAGGGGGAAGTGCGCGCCATCAAGCCCCCATCGTTGTCGAAAATCTCGTGTCCGTTATGAATGGTCAAAAGCCTTTGGCCAAATACGATGGCTATACCGTATGCCCTCTCAAAATAGCGTATGGAGAAATCATTATGGCAGAGTTCAACTATGACGGGTTAGCACCTAGTTTTCCGGCCCTCAACCCTGCAACCCCTCGATGGCTATGGTGGGAATTTGATTTGTATGCTCTGCAACCCTTGTACCGTAATGCAATGCTCAACGGATTGATGTAAAACGTGAATACTTTTTACATTGAATTTCGAGATCCACTTTTCGGAGTTATCCTTTTTTTTCTCCTGCTGTTTGTTCTATCCTTTTTGAGTTACTGGGGAGGACGTTATAAGGCATCCAGAGCACACCGTTCTCTCGAGTCTTTTTTAGGAAAGTTCGATGAGACAGGTGATCCAACTCCTATTGCCTCCCAAATACATAATAATAGCCTCAACAATGAATCATGGCTTTTACTTGCGCACAGTTTTGACTTACAGGGAAATTTTGAAAAAAGCGTAGAAATCTACCTCGCTGTTCTCTCAAAATACAGTGATCCGTTGTTTCAAAAAGAGGTACTCTTGCTCTTAGGAAAAACGTATTTTAAAGCAGGTTTTCTCGAGCGAGCACGAGTGAGTTTCGTCCAAGTCCTCCAAAGCAATCCACGTACGCCAACTGCTTTGCACTACCTCCTCTTGGTATATGAGCAGCTTCAACAGTTTGACAAAGCATTGGAAGTTAGTGAATCATTGCTTGAACTACAGCCACAGTCACACCCTGTACAAACGTATTTGAAATGCCGGCTCATCCTTGTCAATCCAAAACTTAGCATTGATGAACGATGTGAACAACTCTCATCCATCTATCGAGAAACCCTCAGCATGGGCTATTTGATTTTTGAGTATCTCTTTACCCATAAAAGCGCTATGGCGTGGGAAATATTCGATCATGGTTTGGCGAATCGCCTGAGTGACATTTTGTGGAGACTACCCGAAGAGAAACTCGATTTAGCTATAATTTCACAAAATGGTTACCTGCGTGAACTGTTCACGGCAAGGGGCGCCCTCGAGTTGGCGCAAAACAGTTCAGTATTCGAACTTGACACCCTCATAGCATTACGAAAGTGCGGTGTGAGCAAAGCAACGTTGCAATTTGAATATGCGTGCGGTGAGTGCAAGCAGATCTCTTTTATCCCGTTTCACCGATGCCCGCATTGCCATACGATTGATACCGTTAGTCCGATTTTAACCCTCTCCAAGGAACATTTTGAAGAAAATAACTCTTTTCAGTGATGATTCGGCACATGAGAATCAACGTCGCAGGTAAATAAAAAAATTTAAATAAGGATTGACCACAAATGAATGATTTACAAACCCTGCAAGAACAATTAGGGTATCAATTTCAAGGCAAAGAGCTCCTTATTGAAGCGCTGACGCATAAAAGTTACAAACAGCCCTACAATAATGAGCGACTTGAATTTCTAGGCGATGCCGTTCTTGATTTGATCGTCGGAGAATATCTGTATAAAAAATTTACTCACTTTGAAGAGGGAAATCTCTCAAAAATGCGTGCTTCGCTCGTCAATGAGGGAGGCTTTACTCGCCTTGCCACCTATTTGAACCTGGGAGAATACATCTATTTATCCAATGCCGAGGAAAATAACAGCGGGCGCACCAAAAGCTCACTTCTCTCCAATGCATTCGAAGCATTAATGGGAGCTATCTATCTTGAAACAGGGTTGGATACCGTACGTAGAATCACGATCGATTTACTTGAAAAAGTCCATCCGGATATATCACTGGACTCTCTCTTCAAAGACTATAAGACATCGCTGCAAGAATTAACGCAGGCACATTATGGGATTACCCCCGATTATCAACTCGTTGCGGCACATGGTCCCGATCATAAAAAAGAGTTCGAAATCGCTGCATTCATCGATGGTAAACGCTATGCCTCGGCTGTTGGAAAAAGTAAAAAACAAGCCCAGCAAGAAGCCGCAAAAATTGCTCTCGATATTCTATCAAAGGAGCTAAAATGAACCGTTTCGGTGAACGCTTCACGATGACCACCTATGGTGAATCCCACGGTAAGGCCATCGGGTGTGTGCTCGATGGTGTCCCCGCAGGACTAGAGATCGATGAAGCCTATATCCAAAGCGAACTTGATCGTCGCCGCCCGGGACAAAATGAATTCGCAACCGCGCGCAAAGAGTCTGACAAAGTAGAAATTCTCAGCGGTGTGTTTGAAGGTCTTAGTACGGGTACCCCTATCATGATGGTCATATACAACACCGATCAAAAAAGCGGCGATTATTCTAATGTCAAAGATATCTTTCGCCCAGGTCATGCCGATTTTACCTATTTTCATAAATTTGGACTGCGCGATTACCGAGGCGGCGGGCGCTCTAGTGCACGTGAAACCGCGGCACGCGTAGCAGGAGGGGCTGTAGCAAAACTTATGCTCTCTAAAATTGGCATTACTTTTTATAGCGGTATCAGTGCGATTCACGGAATCCAAGCAAAAGAGCTTGATTTCACCTATCCAGCTAGCAGCCCGATTTATGCGCTAGACCCTAGTGTTGAAGAAGCGCAAAAAGAAGCCATTTTAGAAGCCAAAAATTGCCATGATTCCGTTGGAGGAGTGGCCACACTCAAAATTTCAGGCTTGCCTATCGGATTAGGGGAGGGACTGTATTACAAACTCGATGCAGTTCTCGCAAGTGCACTGATGGGGATCAATGCCGTCAAGGCGGTCGAAATTGGGGACGGGATTCACAGCGCACAGGTGTTAGCATCTCAAAACAATGACCCTATTACTGCAAATGGCTTTAAAAGCAACCACTCCGGCGGAATTCTAGGGGGGATGAGCAATGGTGATGACGTGCTGTGCAAAGTACACTTCAAACCAACCCCCTCCATCTTCATCGATCAAGAGAGCATCAATACCTCAGGCGAAAGTGTCCATCTCTCTCTAAAAGGACGTCACGACCCCTGTGTTGCGATACGCGGTTCGATTGTAGTTGAATCTATGGCGGCGCTTGTCATTGCCGACATGACGCTGCTCAATATGGGACGCACTATGGATGGCATAAAAGGTTACTACACTTAAGATTTTTTTCGCTACTATTGATAATCTTTATTCCAGTAAGGTTTCACTATGAGCGAAAAAGAAAAATCCTATCTTCTTGATACTTCCGTTATCCTTGATGATCACACCAATATTTTACGCATCAGTCAAGACAATTCAAACGCCGTTGTTATAACCAATATTGTTCTATCGGAACTTAACAGTAAAAAAGAGGACATGCGTTCAGAAGCCGGCTTTCAAGCCAGAGAGTTTTTTCGTCTTGCCGATGCGTCCGTTGGTGAACCCATCGCCGCAGTAGAACTACCCGCGTGTATCTTGGATCAAATTGACCCAAAGCAGTGTCTCAACGATCGTTATTATCGCCTTTCCCTCAAATTTGATCACTCACTCTTAAGCGGTGAAGAAATGACGATCGATTTTTACCTCATCCATCGTGACAAATATCGCGTTTCCAATACTTTTTCAGAGCCAAAAGGGCTTAACGATGCGATGATTGGCGAAATCGCCCACGACTACGATCTCACCCTCGTTACCAATGACATGTCGTTTCGTATCGCCGCTGAAATTCGCGGTATTCCAACCCAAAGTATCCGAAACAGCAGTGTCGAAGCCCCCGAAGATATCGATTTTTCTTCCTCTTATACCTATATTGGAAATCCTGAATTTCCCGAGGGCGAGCACCATAATTTTGAGCAATACACTTTTGTCGAACAAGCAATAAGCACCACACAAGAAACCTATGAAACCGGAATACAAAAATATGCTCTAAGCTCTAACGGACAGCTTGAATGGTGTGATTTTGATCGACGTTTCGGGGAACATTTCGATGAAAATTTAGTACGTCCAATGAACATAGAGCAAAAATTCTACTTTTCAATGATGACCCATCCCCAAAATTTCGTCACTGTTGTTGCAGGCGCAACGGGGTCTGGAAAAACACTCGTAGCACTGCAAGCGGGACTGGAGCTTGTCGAAGAGGGAATTGTAGAGGGAATCATCTATGCGCGCAATACGGTCACATCAAATGACCAACAAGCCGAACTCGGCTTTAGAAAAGGGGATGAAGAGCAAAAACTTGGCTATTTCATGTACCCTCTCTATGCCGCGGTTAACTTTACCATAGAACATCAAAACAAACACTCCATTGACGCACGTGTCGAGTTCACAGGAACTACCAACTCCACCAAACGAGAAAATGCGACCGAACTGTTTATGAAAAAATACAACATCGAAGCCATGGATATTGCCCATATGCGCGGAACCACAATCTCCCGAAAATTTGTTATTATCGATGAAGCACAAAACATGACCAACGCTACGCTAAAACTCATTGGTACACGTATGGGCG
>JAQTOQ010000018.1 GCA_028713245.1 Sulfuricurvum sp.
TCATTTTTGAAACATCATCAATGAGTTTTTCTTCTTTAATATGATCCAATTTTTCCGTGAATGCGGAGACTACTATCGATGTTGCAAATGCGATCACCGCAATACCTGCCATAATGATCATCATAGCAACAACACGGCCTTCATGCGTAACCGGAACAAAATCCCCGTAACCGACGGTAAAAATCGTCACGACAGACCAGTAAACCGCATCAAAAAGGGTATTAATATTGGATGTCGGAACATTGGCCTCCATCACATAGATGAGTACGGAAGAAACCATAATCATGACGGCTGAAAACATGGTCAGCGTTAAAATTTCAAACTTTTTGGAGGCTAGGATGGAAAGAAGCTGACGTAAACTTTTCGTGTAGCGGAACAGCTTGAATACACGAAAAATGATAAAAATACGCAACATTCGAAGCTCGTGAAAAAATGGCATTATTGCCAATAGATCCACAATGGCCGCAGGAGAGAAGATGAATCCGGCTTTTGATGTTGCAATTTTTTTAAAGGCGCTCGTAAAATTAAACGAACGCTGCAAGTATAAATCATATTCATACTGTTCTATGATAATTTTTGAAACACTGTTATAGATCCATAAACGCAGTAAATACTCAGTCAGGAAGAAAATAGAAATAATGTAGTTGTTAAAAAAGAGCCAACCAGGACTCACTTCATGCTTAACATGACGGATAAGGATATACACACTGATTGTTATCATAGCAATCATCGTGAAATCAAAAAATTTCTTATACGGATAATTGGCATTTTCTAAGAGATTACGGAAAAACTTTTTTGTGCGACGATAACTAAGAGATACATTTAAAAAAAATGCGAGCTCAACTAGAAATCTACTCAACATACTAAGCAGTTATTGCGCTAATTTAGCAATCAAAATATCATTCAGAGCATTCGGATTTGCAGAACCCTTCGACGCTTTCATCGCTTGACCGACAAAGAAGCCAAATAACTTGTCTTTGCCTGATTTATATTCGGCAACTTTATCCGCATTCACCGTTAAAATTTCGTCGATTAACGCTTCAAGAGCACCTGTATCGCTTACTTGTTTAAGCCCCAATGTTTCAATGATTTCATCAACGCTTCCACCGTTGTTAGCTAGTAAATGATCCAAAACTTTTTTACCTGCATTACCACTGATGATGTTCTCCTCGATGCGCTTCACAAGTGTTCCAAGCGTCACGGCATCCACAACAGAGTCAACTGCACTCATACCGCCACTTAGACGTCCTTGCAATTCAACCGTCAGCCATGTAATCGCATTACGCGCTGTAATACCGCATGCCAACATCGCTTCAAAATAGTGAGCACTTTCCAATGTCGCCGTAACAACTGCCGCATCGTAGAGACGCACACCAAATTCACTCACAAAACGCTCTTTTTTAGCATCCGGAAGTTCTGGGATATTGCGCATCGTCGTGTACATCGCATCATCAACTACTACTTTAAGCAAATCAGGCTCGGGAAAGTAACGGTAATCCGCTGCCCCTTCTTTACCACGCATAGAACGGGTCTCTTGCTTTGTCTGGTCAAAAAGACGGGTCTCTTGGACAATCTCCTGCTCATACAGCCCATCTTCCCATGCCTCACGCTGACGTGCCACTTCGAGTTCGATCGCTTTTTGGATGAAACGGAAGCTGTTAATATTTTTAATCTCTACGCGCGTGTAAAGTTTTTCATCACCCTTTGGACGAATAGAGACGTTAACATCGACACGAAACGATCCTTCTTGCATATTTGCATCACTGATGTCCAAATAACGGACGATCGAGTGGAGTTTTTTAAGATACAAGATTGCTTCTTCTGCGCTGCGCATATCAGGCTCTGAAACAATCTCCACTAACGGTGTTCCCGCACGATTCAAATCCACTTTTGAGATAGGACCCTCATGAATATTTTTACCCGCATCCGATTCGATGTGGGCACGGTTGATACGGATGGTTTTTTGACTGCCATCCTCAAAATCGACGGTTAAATTCCCATGCTCAACAATAGGAGTATAAAGCTGTGTAATTTGATACGCAGTCGGGCTGTCCGGATAAAAATAACTCTTACGATCAAAAAATGAGGTACGGTTAATCGTCGCATCCACAGCAGTACCAAACATTCCCGCTTTTCGCAACGCCTCTTTGTTTAATACAGGCAATGCACCAGGCAGTGCCAAACACGTCGGACACGTATTGGTGTTTTGTTCGTGATTAAAGCTCGTAGGACATGAACAAAAAAGTTTAGATTCGGTGTTGAGCTGGACGTGGACTTCTAGTCCGATAACTGTTTCAAACATACTAATAATTCCTCGTTATACAAAATATCTTATCGATGCAAATCCGTAGGCTCCAGCTGCTTCGACCGCATTTACTTTCTCTTGGGATACGATTCCACCCAACGCAAAAATAGGTATACTTATTTTATCCACTATTAGTTTTAAATCCTCTAAACCCTTGGGTTCGCCCTTATCTGGAGTAGAAAAAATAGGGCTGTACGTAACCGCATCCGCTCCTAATTCCTGAGCCATTAACGCTTGCATGTGGGTATGCGTGCTGACCATTACATATAATCCGCGTGATTTCGCATGGGCAATCTCGAAAAATTGGTGTGAGGTCAGATGAACACCGTCTGCCCCATACTGATGAGCTATAAGACCATCACCATGCAACAACACTTTTGCCACATTATTTTGTCGACAAACATCGATAAAAATACGTGCAAATTCATGATAAAATGGAGTTTCTTTATCCCGAAAAAGAGCAAAATCCGGCATATGGCGGTTAAGAGCCCTCTCTAGTTTATCCTTCAACGTAACCGCATCATGACCATAGTAAAGAGGGTCAGTAATTAAATAGGATTTCACTCTCGGGCTTGAGAAACAGGGGAAGTTAGTGCATCCCGTATCTCTGTAAGAAGGGCAGTCTGCTTCAATAACTCATTATGACGATCACGAGACATGGAAAGATTTTCCAAAATGACAATCGAAAACAACGCTATAAAAAGAAAAAGAAAAGCAAACAACGACGCGGTAAGAACGCCTAAGAAGACAAAAGATTGAAACGTTACCCACGTACCTACAATAGCAAATGCCCATGAAGCTCCCCCAAGGAAGCTTAGCAATGAATCATGCGTATTGCGACATTTCATGGGGACTCTTAGTGATCGTCGCTAAGAAGTACTGCACCACCAAGGTAAACATAGGTAAGCATCATAAAGATAAACGCTTGCAAGAATGCCATAAAGCTCAAAAGTGCAAAAGGAACGATTGGAAGGATCCATGGTGCCAGCATCAACAATACCATCAAGAACATGTCGTCCCCTTTGACGTTACCGAATAATCGAAAACTCAAAGAGATAATACGGGAGATATGAGAAACGATCTCGATCGGGAACATCAACCATGCCAACCACCATACAGGACCCATAAAGTGTTTGAAATACGTGATCAAGCCATTCCGACGGATACCCTCGAAGTTGTAGTACGTAAAGACAACCAATGCAAGAGCAAGAGTAAAATCCAAGAAAGCACTCGGTGCTTCAAAACCAGGAAGAATCCCAATAACGTTTGCAACACCTACGAACAAACCGATCGTCGCAACCAAAGGAAGGTAGCGACGTGCTTCAGTTTTACCCATAACGTCTGTACCCATGGCCAAAACACCGTTAAGATACGCTTCCATAACGTTCTGCGCGCCTGTCGGAACCAAACGAAGATTAGATGTTGCCATACGTGCAATAATGATCACGATCGCCGTTGCAAGCAACATGTGTGTTAGAAAGATAAAAGCATGATCTTCACTGTAAAGACCAAAGAAAGTAAACAATTCGCCCATGTGATAGCGTTCCTTTGCGGATAATATTGGCGTGATTATAGTGGGTTAGAGATTAAATTCCACTAAATCCAGATTATTTGCTACCGAATCCGAAAGTCGTATAAATGTATTTGGCCATTTTTTCATCAGTGATTTTACCTTCACGCTCTTCAACTTTCTTCATATTTCTATTCATTACAGCATGATACGACTTGCCATCAAAATTTTTGTTTCTGATATCTTGCAATTTACGTACAAGCTCTTCTTCATTTAAAGCGTTCAACGCCACTCCACAAACGTCCGTTTTGCCCTGCGATGCCACACCAAGTGCAGCCGCTTGTTTCGCCGTTATACCAGAATGTCCTTTGAGTTTTGGAACCCCGTCAGCTTTCACGCCGTGACAGTTTGCACAATTATTCTTATAAATCATACTGGGCGCTTCTAAATCTTTTGCACTACAATAACTACCTATTAATAAGGATGCAAACCCAATCACTAATAAATTACGTGTTTTCATTATAAAACCTCCGAATTGATGTAGAACTATTATATGCTATTATAATGAGAAAAAAATAAATAAATGCCTCTATAAACTCAAACGAGAAAGCTCATTTTTTGCGCTTAAAATATCGGTTTCAATCGCTTTTTTGAGCAATTCCAACGTTTCAAATTTTTGATTTTTGCGTAAATGACGGACGAAACAGATCGTTGCACTGTGCGCGCTCTCAATCTCTCCATTCAAAACATGACTCTCGATGGCATACGTTCCATCTGTAGTGATACGGTGTCCTACAAAAACAACTGAGGGACTAAAATGCTCTTCATCATTCACTCGTGTTAAGGCAGCATACACGCCCTCCTCAGGAAATAAAAAACCTTTGCACTCCAAATTCAGAGTAGCAACCAGCTCTTTTTTCCCAATCCCCTGACCCGTGATAACATTGCCGCTGATACAATAATTATGTCCCAAAAATCGGTTAGCCCCATGGATATCACCGATTTGCAGTTTTGCTCTGATCTTATGAGAATGGACAGAGTCATTGTCAATGGTGACTTGTTCGATGACGCATACTTCACCTGCAAAAAATCCCTTCAGATCCTGATGAGAATAACGGCGGTCTTTTCCAAAATGAAAATCATAGCCCACCACGATCTTCTTTAAATGAGGAAATTGTGTAAGTAAGTGATGAACAAATTCTTCCCCTTCCAAATGACGAATATCATCAAGTGGATAATAGACTATTGGATAGTGAGTATGCTTCTCGCGCTCACGTCCCGGAGTTAGATTAGCATAACCTGTTTCGATAACGACAATTGCTCCATGCTTTCCCAGTTGAGCAAACAGCTGCTGATGCCCGATGTGCATCCCATCAAATCCACCGATGGCTATTGAATCAATTTTTGACAAAGCCATAACATGTTTCCTGATTTCCCTCTTTGCCAGCGATGTGCGCGATCTCTTTGGCAATAAGCTTCCATCCCAAAAGCGAGCAGGTATCTTCAAATTTGATCATGGCTTTCCCGATTGCACTGTTATCTTTGACCACACCATTCTTGTCCCGTTTCACTTCGCGTCCCACTTGAAACTGCGGTTTAAACAAGATAACAATACAACGGGAACTGAGTCTGTCAATCGAATCGAGTATTAATTCCAAAGGTATGAATGCAACATCACACGTCACAATATCATAGGTTTTTTCAGGCAAAAAATTACGTATATCGGTATTTTCAAAAACAGTGACTCTGCCATCACTGCGCAAAGATGGATGAAGCTGGTCACTGCCTACATCGACGCAGGTGACATGAGCAGCTCCTTCTTCCAATAAGACTTGAGTAAATCCTCCCGTACTTGAACCAATATCCAATGCATTCAATCCTGTCAAATCCCACTCAGTAAAGGGGATAAATCCTTTAAGCTTGATAGCAGCACGGCTCACGTACTGTGCATTATCGGCCATCGTGACTGTCATCGTCTCATCTGCTTCAAACGATGTTTTATCGATGATTTTCCCGTCCACACTTACTGCATGATCTTTTATCAACTGTTGTGCCTTGTTCCGACTTTCCACTAATCCTAGTTCAACCAAATAACTATCTAAACGCATTATTTATTTCCTATCATGTCTCTAAATTCACTCTCAGTGAGCAATGCAATCCCTAATTCTACCGCTTTATCATATTTACTTCCTGCATCTTCACCATAAATGACAAAATCACTCTTTTTAGATACCGATGAGGCGACTTTTGCCCCTAATTCTTCAAGCATCGCTTTAATACTATCTCTAGGAACGCTCATAGCACCTGTTACCACCACCGTTTTATCTTTAAAAGGATTCTCTACGACAACTCTCTTGATAGGTTCAATCGGGGCTAACGCTTCTCGAAGAGCATCAATCTTTGCACCATTGACACGAACAAACTCTAGCACCGATTCGACCATCTCTACCCCAAATCCCTCAAGCGCTAAAATCTCCTCGCGCTGTGCACGGTCAAATGCGCTTCCAAAAGCGGAGCACAACATTTTGGAAGCTACTTCGCCTATGTGTTCGATCCCCAACGCATTGATAAATCGCCAGCACTCACACCCCTTTGCCGCTTGTATTGCATCCAGTAGGTTTTGGCTCTTTTTCTCCTTGAACCCCTCAAGACTCAAAAGCTGTTCCAGCGTCAGACCAAACAAATCAACGAGTTCTTTTACCAATCCCGCCTCATGCAGTGCCAGAACAATTTTATCCCCTAATCCGTCAATATTGAGACATGGCTTAGAGGCAAAATAGACAATCGAGTTGATCACCCGTGCTTCACAATCGAGATTTTGGCATTTTATCAACGCCCCCTCATCGAGCAACTCGCTGTTACAAACAGGACAGTGTTTTGGTCTATCAATCTCTATTTCGCTTCCATCGCGCTCTGAGGCAATAACTTTCACGATTTTAGGGATAACATCGCCGCTGCGCAAAATGATCACTTTATCCCCGATGCGTATGTCTTTACGGGCAATCTCATCAAAATTGTGCAGCGTTGAACGCTCTACCACAACCCCCTCTATCGACACCGGTTCCACAATCGCAACGGGAGTGACCACACCGCTACGCCCTACTTGATAAATAACCTCTTTGAGTATTGTGAGTTTTTCGATGGCGGGAAATTTGTACGCCGCTGCCCAGCGTGGATTTTTGACGGTGTAGCCCAGCTCGTCTTGCACCGCGATCGAATCGACTTTAATTACCATACCATCCAACAGCATCGCAAAATCATCACGTGCAACGCGCATTTCATGATAAAACGTCTCGATTTCATCGGCACTCATACATATGTGTGTCATGTTAGGATTACGAAAGCCCAAGTTATAGACCCACTCCATCCGCTCACTTAAATGCGTTATTTCTAGAGTGTTCACCCCGATTCCATACGGCATAAAGACCAATCGTCGAGAGGCTGTGATACGGGTATCGAGCTGTCGTAAACTTCCTGCCGCCGCATTTCGGGGATTGGCAAACAGATTTTCCCCGCTTTTGAGCCGTTCTTCGTTAATTTTTTCAAAATCCTCTTTGAAAATAACCACTTCACCCCGTATTTCTATCCGCTCTTTATAATCGATGGTCAAAGGGATACTCTGTATCGTTTTGGCATTTTGAGTAACGTCTTCCCCTAGCGTTCCGTCCCCGCGTGTGATTGCCTGAACCAACGCACCCTCGTCATAAATAAGATTCAAACTCGCCCCGTCAAATTTCGGTTCGCTGTAAAACTTTACATCACCATAAACTTTCGTAATGCGCTCAACCCATTTATCAAGATCTTCTTTATTAAACAAATCTTCCAAACTCCACATACGGCTGAGATGTTGGGCTTTGTCGAACTTGTCTTGAGGCTGATCACCTATGCGCTGTGTCGGTGAGTCAGGGATAATTTCAGTGGGGTGTTCCTGCTCGTACGCCACGACTTGATGATAAAGAATATCATATTCTTCATCCGTCGTGATAGGGTCATCGAGGATATAATAGTGATAGGAGTATTTTTTGAGCTGTTCTACGGCGGTTTTGTATTCGGTGTGGGTCATCAAATTTTCATCCCTATTTTATTTGCTATCTCTTCAAATGAAATATATTTTTCTTTATCAGCTGTCTTGCGTTGACGAATCAGTTCTACCAAACCAATATGTTCTGCCATATCAGCAAGGTCTTTAATATGTTCATATTCGAGAGTACTCAGGACTACTGCTTCGGGTTTGTTATTTCGTAGTACGCAAATTTTGTCTACTTCGTGATTGGAGAGTTTTGAGAGAACTGCTCCGAAGTTTTTCGCGACATCGGTCGAACTCATCATTTCGTTAGATTTATAAGCTACCATCGTAATCTCCCGTGTAATCTTACGGGAGATTATACAAGATTTTGAGAAATTTTTTAATAAAGTTTGTAAAGTAAACTACTTTTAAGTAGCTTCATCCCCTTTCTTTGGATTACTCTTGTATGAATGATTAATCGATATCTTCATTCCGTGCAAGAACCCAGCATCGTGGATTATTCGTGTAGCCAATTTGACCATAATAAGAATGGGCGTCTGGAGCCGCAATCAATATTAATTTGCATTTTTCACCCAACTGTTTTTGAGTAATTCTTTGCATCTCTTTCCCAATTCCCTTTTTCTGATATTCCCGATGCACTGCGAGATCGGAAAGATAGCAGGCATAATGGAAATCTGTCATTGAACGAGCCACACCAACAAGAATATCGTCATCCCATGCGGTGACCATTAGGTTTGCATTATTTACCATTCCTTCCATGCAAATATTATCATTAATAGGGCGTCTTTCCGCAAGTGTAGATTTTTTAAGCAGGTCAATGAACTGCTCTACAGAGATAATATAATTTACTTTATACATAATATTCATTCATCGCCCCTTTAAAGTTAACATTCAAAATCAGATTTAAAATTAAAAATCCGTAAGAGATCTACAACCTCACAATCTTAGCTCCAAATCCACCCAAATGCTGAGGAGCATCAGTAAAACTTTTGACACTTGGATGAGCTTTTAGAAACTCTTTGACGGCGTAGGAAAGCTTGCCCGTTCCAATCCCGTGATAGATAATTACCTCATCGAAACCTTGTAAAAGAGCATCGGAGAGAAATATTACCCCGCTTTTACCTGATGACTATTCGCATACACATCCAATAAATTGCGTATCATTTTTTGATACTGCGTATGATGTTTTTCTGCCTCTTTTTTGAAAAATTCAACACTCTCTTTGGTTAATGAAATGGTCACTTTGACCGTGTCATCTTTGAAAATCAAATCTTTCGGTGAGGGTAAAAAATCAGCTATGATTTTTAAATCTCCAATTGGTTCATCGGTGTATTTAATGGTTTTCTTCATAAGTCTTTTTTCCTTTTCTCCAATATCCTGCACCAAAAATCCGAATTACGTTATCTCTGTAGGTAAATCGTACGGTGAGTATCTCGCCGTCAACTTTACCAAAACAAAAATAGCGTTTTTCTTCTTGGCTATGCTCCAAATCCTCTGCGATTATTCTCTTCTCATCAGCAAAAGCATGTTGAGCATTCTCAAACGAGACATTATGCTTCTCCTGATTTTGAGAATTTTTATTTTCATCCCAATCGAATTTGGTTTTTTTCATAAAGTGATTGTATCATCTATTTTGTAAATTAGCAATACTTTTATATGGGTGGTATAGTGTGTTAAAGTTAAATGACAGAGAATTTTAAAGCCATACAATCTTAGCTCCAAATCCACCCAAATGCTGAGGAGCATCAGTAAAATTTTTGACACTTGGATGAGCTTTTAGAAACTCTTTGACGGCGTAGGAAAGCTTGCCCGTTCCAATCCCATGATAGATGATTACCTCATCAAACCCCTGTAAAAGAGCATCAGAGAGAAACTTATCCATACGCTCGCACGCCTCTTCACCGCGAAGACCGTGCAAATCGAGTTTAAGACCGCTTTTTTGGTCAATTTGTGCGGTATGTGTTGTTTTGACTTTTTTCGGTAGATTGCCTGAGGGTTTGAGATCGAAAAGTTTGACCCGCAAGCGCATTCCCTCCACTTCGATCATCGCATCTTTATTTCCAAGACTCACAATCGTTCCGCGTTGAGCTCGGTATTTGACCGTTTGTCCTACGGTAAACACTATCGGTTCGGGCTGTGCGATTTTCAATGGTTGTTCTTTTGGGATCATCGCGGCTGCTTTATTGAGCTGTCGATGAATGGCCGCCATATCCATCCCTCGTGCCGCTTCTTTGGCTTCATTGGTCGCGGCGTCGTATTCCATACGCAAACGATTTTTTTCAGCGTCCAGCTCACTGCGCAAGTTTTCACGTGCTTCTTTGAGCGCAAGTTCTTGAGCCCGAAGTAACTCCAACCGCTCATCTACTTCTTTATTCTTTGTTTTTAATGCACGTTCGAGTTCACTTCCCCGCTCTATGAGAATATTGAGTTTCTCGTGATTTTCACCATACAGCACTTTGGCACGACTTACGATATTGGGGTTAATACCGTAGCGTGAAGCGGTCTCGAACGCATAGCTTTTCCCGATCACACCGTTTAAAAATTCGTAGGTCGGCATGCGATATTCTTCATCATAAATCGCCGCAAGCAGCTCTACATCATCCCGATCCGCCATCAAGGCCGCGAGACGTTTATGGTGCGTCGTTACGATGATCTTTTGACCCCGCTTAATCAGCTCATCCAGCACCACGGCAAAGAGTGCCGCCGCCTCGTCGCTGTCCGTACCCAATTCGATCTCATCTACCCCGACAAGAGCATTTTTGTGTTCAAACAAATGACTAAACTGCACCATCCGTCCCGCAAATGTCGAAATATCATTACCGACATTTTGCGGATCATCGATCACCGCTTCGATCCGCTTGAATCCGCCGATGTGCGATTTATGTGCATTGAGCTTCATAGGGATCAGATACTTGGCCATCGCGCACGCGCTGAGGATCGATTTGAGGAGCATCGTTTTCCCACCGGCATTCACCCCCGTGATCATCAGCAGATTTCCGCGAAATTCCACACTGATCGGTTTAGGTTTATGCAATGCCGGATGAGAAAACTCATTAAGTATGATTTTATTATCACTCTGCGGTTTTAGAATCGCGTACCCTTTGGAACGGGCAAACAAAACACGTGCCTGATAATGGTCAAACCGTTCAAACTCACGATCGATAAATCCGATAAAAGGGGTTAAGGGTGAAAATTTTGATGAAAAACGTTTGGCATATTCATAGAGCTTTGCCTCACGGTCTTGCATCACATGGCGCAGCTGTTCTTTGGAGCGTAAGATCGCATCGGGAGCCACATAAAAAAAGCCTGCTGCCGTACGACCGATCACCGCACCTTTAAACACATGGTTGAACCCTCCGCGCAACAATAGACACTCTTCGTCATTGATATAGTGCACTTGGGTATCAACCAAATAAGGAACCAATTTTTGTGTGTACAAGAGGCGCTTCATCGATTCATTAATCTCGGTTTTGATCGCCTTGATCCGCTGAGAAATTTTAAACAGCTCATCGTCACGTGATTCGATAAATTTGCCCGTCTCATCAAAATAGTCGTCAATTTCACTAAACGGTTCAGGAATTTGGATCGTCTCCATCCACTCCCCGATCAGCCCCGAAAAACCGCTGTTACGAAGGGTACGTAAATAGCGAATCACTTTGATAAGTTCAAACATATCCTCAAAGCGTAAAACACCCTGCTTTTTAAGATGGTTGATAATGGTTTCAAAGGGGATGCTTTTTGAGGGGGCTTTGAATTCCAATAAATCCAAGGCTTGGATAAAACGAAAATGACGCTCCTGATCACCAGGGATGGCAATGTTTTGAGAACGTGAAAAAAACTGTTCAAGAGCGGTAAGATGCGGAATTAAATCGAGCTTACCGAAAAGCTCAGAGAGGTTAGGAGAAAGAGCGGTCATTAAGAGAAAAATCTCACTTAATGCCTCGGAGCTGGTAGGTTAAATCCCCTGCCCCAAATCCGACGATAAGATCTTTGCTGTAGGTAGTAAATACATTATCACCCGTGATCACTTGGATTGTATCACCCTCACGGTGCAGCTTGTCCGCTAAAATAAGATTATAACGTGCGAATTCACCTGTGAAATCAATCTCTCTAGGCTCTTCACTTGCAGCCCAAACTGGCAAAATAACCAATTCATCCACCCCTTCAAAACACTCTACAAATGCCTGAAGGTTATCGATCGTTCGTGAGTATTTATGCGGCTGCCAGATCGCGATAACACGGTCAAACCCTTTGAGCTGTGCATAAGTTGTCAGTGACTGTATCGTCGCTTTAATCTCGGTTGGATGGTGCGCATAATCGTCGATGATGACACGGTCAGAGCCTTTGAAGATTACGTCAAAACGTTTTTTGATCCCTCGGAAATTAAGCAAGTGAACACGAATAGAGGCGATACTCATTGTCTGTGCTGCTGCCATGATCGCCAGTGATGCATCCATCGCGATGTGTTCTCCAAATCCCCACACTTCAAACTCGCCGAAACCTTTGAGATGAAAACGGGTGTACGGCTCATCATCGATCAATGTATAGGTGATGTTGGTAATATCGGTACTTGGATACAAACGCAAAGCATCGCATGTCAGCGTCGCCATAAAAGGGTCTTCCGCATTGATGACACGGACACTTCCCATCTCGATAAAACGGCGATAGGCATTATGGAAATCATCGATGTTGTAGTTATAATACTCCATGTGTTCCGGTTCTGCATTGGTGACGATCGAACAGTACGGGTTGGAGTTGAGAAAACTACCATCAGACTCATCCGCTTCAAAAAGCAATATATCCGTACTGCCGTCGTATCGAACATTTGAACCGAATCCTTTTGATTCTGCGCCGATGATCGCACTTCCATCCATAATAGCCGCTAAAATAGCGGTGGTAGTACTTTTCCCATGCGCACCGCACACGGCATATACTTTTTTCTCACTCAAAATACGTAACAGCGCATCACGGCGATGAAGAACCTCAATACCACGGCGATGGGCTTCGACGATTTCAGAGTTAGTCGGTTTGATGATAGCGGAATGGATGACAAGTTCACATCCCTCAGGGATATTCGCCGCATCATGACCGATATGCACCGTAATCCCTCGCTTACGTAACAATTCGGTGATATGCGTCTCTTTCATATCTGATCCACTTACGTCATGACCGCTAAAACGCATGTATTTTGCAAGACCTGAAATACCGATTCCGCCGATTCCAATAAAGTGTACTTTCATACTTGATCTCCTGCTTCTTCAATGCATTTTTTAAACTCGCTGATGTAAAACTTTCCACTCTCCTGCGTCGCCTTCATATCCACATATTCATCGATAAAATCATCAAACGGTATCTTCGCATCACACGCCGCTCGATGCATTTTCATCGCTTCATTAAACGGTTCATCTTTACTTAATCCGCCAATTACTTCAAAAAGGGCACTCGCATCGTGAACACTCCCCGCGCTGTAATGCTCTATCGCGTACTCATACAGCGCACGAAGCGTTGCAAAATCCTGAACCTCCTTCATATCCAAACGTTCTAAGTTCTCTAATGCACTGGTCATCCGCTCCAGTGCGAGGTCTAAGATATTGGCATAATAGGCCATCAAGGTATCATCATCGAACATTTCATGTGCCTGTGCTTCGAGAACATACAGGGCTGCTATATCGCCTGCCGCTTGCGCGTTATAAATCTTTTCCTTGAGCTCATCCATTTAGTGCCTCCTTAAGTCGCATAAGCGCTTGTATTGTCTTGCTTGTTTCTTCTACCAACGCGATACGGATATAGCCGATACCCGGATTTTCACCTCTTTGATCAGCACGGGCCAAAAACTCCCCTGGTAGAACTTTTACGTTGTAATCACGATAAAGACGCTGGGTGAATTCCAGAGCATTAGGAACTTTAAGCCATAGATAAAACGTCGCATCCGATGTTTGGACTCCCAATATTTCACGTGCCGCTTTAAAATTCTGAGCATACACATCACGTGCCACTTGTACGTGCTCATCATCAGCCCAGGCCATTGCCGCAGCCGCTTGCAGAGGTAGCGGAGACGCACACCCCACGTACGTACGGTATTGAGAATACCCTTTTAAAATCTCAGCATCCCCTGCAATAAATCCGCTGCGTAATCCCGGCGCAGAAGAACGTTTTGAAATCGAGTTAATCACGAGGATGTTTTTAAAACTCGTATTTCCGACATGCACCGATGCTTCGAGTAATGAAGGAATTTTTTGAGCCGTATAGATTTCGCTGTAACACTCATCATTGATGAGACAAAAATCATGCTTGAGCGCAAGCTTGACCCATTCTGCCAGCTCCTCAAGCGACAATACCGAAGCAGTAGGATTGTTTGGAAAATTTAAAATCACCAAATCAGATATTGCCAGTTCATCTTCATTCACAACAGGCTTAAAACTATTTTGCTCGGTGAGATTAAGATAAATGACTTTAGCGCGTGAGGAGATTGCTGCTCCTTCATAAATCTGATAAAATGGATTGGTATAGGCCATTACCGGATTAAGTTTATCAAATAGATAATACTGAGGAAAATTAAAGAGTACTTCACGTGTTCCAAAACTGCTAATGAGCTCATTAGCTTTTAATTCCACACCAAAACGGCGCTTGACGAAGCCAAGCATTGACTCATTGAGCGTCGCTTCGCCCACTGTTTTTGGATAACGACGTAGTTCTTCAGAGTGCTTGGCAAGTGATTTTTGGATAAAGGAAGGAGTCTCAAACTGCGGCTCACCTATGGTCAGCGCAATAGGCGAATAGACCGAATTAGGGGTGATTCCCTCTAAAAGGAAAGTGAGTTTTTCAAAAGGGTACGGTTCAAAATGCAAAGGACGGTCTTTAATATGAGATAAATAGTCTCATATTATAGCGATTTTTTACTTATCCTCTTTCCCACTGCTGATGGATTCCAATCGCTTCAAATTATAGCCGTCAATAATCATATAACGCGGTTGCGCCATATTATCAATACCTGCTTTCATATGATGGTTATCGATCGAAAATGCCATGTCGTATCCGGCCTCTTTTGCTTTAACCAACAAATCCTTATCATAAATCCCAAACGGCCATGCCAAATACTTGATACCGTGACTCATTTTTTTCTCCAACGTTGCTTTGGATTTATACAACTGCGCATGCACTGATTTTGCATACTCTTCTGGGGAAAGCGCTTTCTTTTCGCGTTTGAAATTCGGATGCCAATAGGTATGCGACTCTACATGAAACAACTTTGTAGCTTCCAACTCGCGTAACTGATCCCACGTCATCGCGTACTTTGCATTCGAAATCGCACTAGGATAAATAAACAACGTTACAGGAACTTTGTACTTTTTGATAATTGGTGCCATATCACTGTAAACACTTTTGTGTCCATCATCTGCCGTGATAACAATCGATTTTGCAGGGATTGATTTAATCTCCCCTTTGATATAACGTGCAGCTGTGTCCAACGTTATAACGGTATAACCGTTTTTGATCAACCAATCAAGCTGTTGGGCAAAATCTTTCGTATGAATGGTCATTGAGTCTTTTATTTCGGCACCACAACGGTGATAACACAACACTGGAATGCCTTGAGCCGCAGACACAGGAACAGACAACCATAATGTTGCCAACAAAGCGAGAGGAAAAAGCAGGGATTTAAATGCCACGGTAAATACTCAATTCTTTTTGATTTTTGAAATAATAAACGCGATTATAGCTAAACCAAAGATTCAATCCCAAGAGGTTACACATAATTATTAAATTCATGAAACAACTCATCATAACAGAAAAATAAATCAGAAACAGAACCCTTAAAAAGACAACGGCTGGTAAACCGCCTCAAAAAAATCAAATAAAGCCGTTCATAATTTGATCAAAATAGCCGAAAAGTAACTCATTTTTCACATATTGTTGCAAATAACTCTCTTATAAAATCCCATAAAATAGGGGTTTTAAAAAAATAGATAAAAAAGTTTCTCAAATCTCTTGACAAAGGTTCATGCCGCGTGTATACTTCCACCATATTTTATAAGGAGTCACACATGATGAAAATCGCCCTTGCTATGCTTTTAGCTGCAATGTTTATTGGATGTAGCAAAGAAGAAGCTACTACCACACCAGCACCTGCTGCAACTGAGGAAGTAGCACCTGCTGCTGAAGCTGTACCTGCTGCTGATGCTGCTGCACCTGCTGATGCTGCTGCTGTTGATGCTGCTGCACCTGCAGAAGCTGCTGCACCTGCAGAAGCTGCTAAGTAATTAGCTCCAGCGATAAGTTTTGCACCTCGGTGCAAAACGAGTCACTTTCCCTCGTTTATCTTCTCAATCAGGCAATACAATATTTAATTTTTCTACGCAATTAGCAAATATACAGCTAAGCTATCGTTAGGTTAGTTTGTACTTTTTTTTATAAAGAGAGAAAAGCCGTTATCCAAGGACAGGCTAAATCATTGAATTCCGAAGAAATCAAATCCCTATCCAAATATATTTCAACGCTTTGAATTGTTAGATTGTGGAAGTAGAAATTTTTGAGTGATAAATTCACCTTCTTCATTGAAGAATAAATAATAAAGCTGATCTTTTTTAACGGTCAATCCTGCTAGATAGCGTAATGCTAAATTGGCTTGTAAAGAGGCTATGTACATAACAATTGGTGCTGTGATACCTGCAGGTGTTTTTTGAGTGATTTTAAAAACTTCCGTAAAAGAAGCATTCTCAAAAAAACAGACTTGTCCATTAAATGCTTCAACCGAACCATAAATCCAGGGTGTCAATGTTTTCTTTGCATAGTCGCTAATCATTGCACGCGTAGGAAGGTTATCCGTAGCATCAATAATCAAATCTACTTCGATCCCTTTGACCATAAATTCTTCAAGTGTGCACACATGTGCGTAGCTTTTAACGTATGGACAGCGTTCTTCAATAAGTTGTGCTGCAATCTGAGCTTTAAACTTATTTTCATCACCCATCTTAAAGACTATTTGACGGTGGATATTGTGCAAACTGACCGTATCAAAATCAACCATATGAATATGACCGATTCCAGAGGCACCTAAAGCAAACGCCAATGACGAACCCAAGCCGCCACTGCCAATAATCACAATGCGTTTATTTTGCAAGAGGGCTTGTGTCTCTTCGCCCCACAGTTGTACTTGTCGATGGAAATAGTGCATCATAATGATTGCCTCCGTTTTTTAAGTGCTTCTTTAAATCCCCACCCTTTGCGGGCTTCACTAAGCATTTTACGATCTAATTCAACTATCAATAACTCTTCGGTATTGCCCAAATCACTTTCAACATCACCATCAGGGGTTACGAGCATCGAATCGCCGTAAAATTTCCATGCATGCGCTTCATCATGATATTCACCCACGCGATTCGCACGTAAAATATAGCAATTGTGCGTAAACGCTCTAGTTTTTATCAGTTCACGCCAACGATTGTGCGAATCAAAAGTTGAAGCACTTGGCAATAACACTGCATCGATTCCTTTTGTACTAATCGCATCCCACATAGGGTCAAAATGGATTTCAAAACCACCCATAACCGCAAATTTGAATCCATTTATAGAAAACATTAGCGGTGGTTTCACTCTCTGAATAGTATTGGCAAAAAATGCCTCTTCATTCCAGTGTGGATAATTAATCAAAAATTGCTGTGGATAGTAGGTGACACTTCGTCCGCTGATTTTTGCAATCATTTTTGTGCACTCTTTTTTCTTTACCGTGACGATAGGAGCTACAAAAACCATTTCGTATTTTGCGGCAAGTGTTTTGAGCGTCTCAATTTGATGAGCACTTTGCTCTGCTATCATCGAAATAGGCGTATTAGTAAGTTCTTTGAAAAAAGGATTGAGGAGATATTCGCCCAAGAGCATCAATTTCACCCCTTTTTGATGCGCAGCTCTTGCGTAGTTCTCTAAGGTTTTACTCCCCATACCGATAGAAGGAAGTTGTAAAATAGCACAACGCATTATTGATCCTGATTTTTAATAATTTGAATTTGCAACTGTGCTTGTTCTAACATTTTTTCCGCAGATTTTAGTTCACTCATCCCTGCTTCGTATGCCTTAACGCTTTCATTCATTGGTAACGAAGGGTCCATCAATTTTTCTAAAATTGCTTTGGCATTGGTGATTTTATCTTCAAAGCTTTCTTCTTCTAACACAGTGCATCCCTCACATACTTATCAATTTTATCAATTTCTACTAAAAAAGCATCATGTCCATAATCACTTTGTATCTCGATATAATCGACATTCTCTTTTCCGCATACTCGCATTGTGGTTGCGATATGTTCCATTTCGGAGGGTAAAAAGAGAAAATCTTTTTCAAATCCCACTAAGTACAATTCACAAACCACT
>JAQTOQ010000019.1 GCA_028713245.1 Sulfuricurvum sp.
TCGTCTTTTCTTCATTGGGCTTATAATCATCCACCAATCCACGGCGCAGATATAACCCTGTTAGTGCAATAAATATACTTAGAATGAATGGAATACGCCAACCCCATTGTCCCATCACATCTTCACCCAAATACCACAAAAGTGCTCCGCACAATCCAGAGCCCAATGCCATACCGATTTTTGCCCCTACGGAGACAAATGAACCATAAAGATTTTGTCGTCCCGGGCTCGATTGTTCGACGAGATAGACAATCGAACTGGCATACTCACCGCCCACTGAAAGTCCCTGAATCATTCGCAATGCCACCAATAAAATAGGCGCCATAATGCCAATCTGCGCGTATGTCGGTAAAAATCCTATTAAAAAGGTGGGTAAAGCCATTAAAACAAGCGAAGTAATCAGAGCAAATCGTCGTCCAACGCGATCACCAATATGCCCAAAAATAGCCGCACCAATGGGACGCATAACCATACCCGCGGCAAATGCACCAAAAGAACCCATTAGGGAGAGAAAAGGATTCGTGGAGGGGAAAAAGAGATGACCCATCATGACGGCCAAAAATCCGATGAGTGCAAAATCGTAATACTCAATGATGTTGCCGATTATACCTGCTGCGATAATTTTTTGTTTTGGATTAAACAATCCAGCCGCCACCGAGAAGCTTGTCGCCATCATAAAAAACCCCTGCCTGTCCCGAGGCAACACCCAAAACAGGTGTTTCGAGTTTTACAGTCGCATGCTCTCCATATATTACCACATGACAATTGACAGCTTCCGTGCGGTAGCGAAGCTTCACCGTACATTCTAGCTCTTTGCGCTCATCAAACATATTAACATTTTCAAGCTCAACAGCATGACATTCCAATGCTGCACGAGGGCCGACGACGATTTGATTTGTCTGAGGTTTAATCTCAACCACAAAATGAGGATCATGTGCACCGTTCACCGTAAAACCTTTACGCTTACCGATTGTGTAATGCATATAACCTTTATGCTTCCCTACAACGTTTCCTTCCAAATCAAGAACTTCCCCCTCTTGATCGACATTAACATAGGGTTTTAAAACATCTGCATAGGTGGTTTCTACAAAACATATTTCACTCGATTCACCCTGCGATGCAAACGATTCTAGTCCTTCTATACCAGCGGCGTATGCCTTAATATCGACTTTATGTTTTTCACCCAAAGGAAAGAGCAAACGTGGTACTAAAGCTGGATTAATGTAAAAAAGAAAGTAGCTTTGATCTTTGGTATCATCATGCGCTTGTAGTAAATATTGCCCGTCATGCCGAATATAATGCCCTGTTGCGACATAGTGGGCACCGATCGTATCTGCAAAATCCACCATCGCCCCAAATTTAATATTTCGGTTGCACAAAGCACATGGGTTCGGCGTTTTCCCCTCTTGATACGTTTTAATAAATGGGGTAAAAACTTTTTCGTTGAATTTTTCTTGCAAATCCAAGATGTGTAATTTAACACCGGCAAATTCTGCTGCCTTTTGCGCCCTCGCTTGATGAATTTCATGGTAACCTGGCTTTGAGTGGAGTTTCATGTACACTCCTTCTACCTCATAGCCTTGTTCTTTTAGCAGCAATGTCGATACGGTTGAGTCAACACCGCCGCTCATCCCAATCAATACTTTTTGTTTCATTACTCATTACTCCCATCACATATAGGTCTGTTCTCAAAATAAGATGAGAGGACTTTATAATACTTCGTATCGCTTAAGCCCTCTTTCTCAAGTGTCGCCATCTGCGCAACCAATGATTTTTCAATCTCATGTACCACAAAGTCCAGATCATCGGTGAGGGTAATAAGCTTCAAATCCTTCTCCTCAATCATCCCCTCCGCCAACAGCTTATCGTTGATAAATTGCATTAGCGGAGTATAAAATTCAGTTCCCACAACAAAAAGCCGTACACCCCACATTTTTCGTGTCTGAATCAGAGTCAATGCTTCAAACATCTCATCAAGAGTTCCAAATCCTCCTGGAAAAATCACATACGCCATCGAATATTTAACCAACATTACTTTACGGGAAAAGAAATAGTCAAAACTTCGCCCTTTGGTAATAAAACGATTCGGCGCCTGCTCTTCTGGAAGTTCGATATTCAACCCGATTGATTCAATATTTTCATGTTCATAGGCTCCGCGATTAGCCGCTTCCATCACGCCCGGTCCGCCTCCGGTTATGATGTTGTACCCGCGTTCACCCAACATGCTTGCCAAATGGGTTGCCTGCGCGTAGTAGGGGTGATTTTCATTCACACGTGCGCTTCCAAAAATCGTTACTGCGGGACCAAGATCTCCGAGTTCATCAAAACCTTGCACAAAATCGGCGATGATTTTAAAAACACTCCACACATCTCCTGACTTAATGTCTTTGACGTAACGGCTGCTTTGGTACTCTTTTTTTCTCCCTCTTCCATGTGGCATGTTTACCCCTTAAGCTTCGTAAGGCGATCTCGTTTACTGCCTATAGACGTTATTTGTACCCCAAAGTTTCCATCAACAATAACAACTTCTCCTTGAGCAATCACATTATCATCTACCAAAATATCCAACGGATCATTTGCCAATTGATTGAGTTCAATAACCGAACCAATGTCCATACTCAAGACATCTTTTAAAAGCATTTTTTTCTTACCGATACGAACACGTACCGGTAATTTAACATCCAAAATAAGCTCAATATTTTTCATTTCTGCATCATCAAGCTTGCGTCCGTAGCTTTCTCTATCTTCGCCATGCGATACACTTGATGAAGAAGAGGAAGTTTTTGATCCCACGCTTGGTCCATCCAATGCCTCAACGATCGCTGCATCAATTGCAAACATAATCAGAGAGTTGATGGGACCCAAGGTAAATGTAAATACGAACATTTTACTATAAGCATCGAGATCAACGTCGCCGTTGTCTTCAATAAACAGTGCTTCTTCTGCTTTAACCGTAAACTTTGGAAGCTCTTTTTGAGACGCCAACGTGGTACTCATAGCCCCTGTAATATTGGAAATAATCTCTTTGAGCGCATCAAGATCTTCGTCATTCATCTCCTCTTTGCTCTCTCCATCGCCACCCAGCATCATATCGCCCAGTGCTGTTGCGAGTGATGGAGGAACCAATATGAGTCCTTTACCGCTTGCTGCCCCAGAAAAACTCAATCGAACCAACCCAATAGGCGGAATAACATTCGAGACAATCGAAATAGTTTCGGATTCTTTAAATACAACTGATGGGGCTTGACCGGTTAGACCTTCGATTGTAGCTATTGTTTCTTGGGCAAATAACCCAGTAAAATCATTCATTATTCATCCTCTTCAAACTCATCTACAACTTTAACAACTTCTTTTGCGATTGCAGCACGTGCTTTACGTTTTA
This sequence comes from Sulfuricurvum sp., assembly GCA_028713245.1. Classification (GTDB taxonomy): domain Bacteria; phylum Campylobacterota; class Campylobacteria; order Campylobacterales; family Sulfurimonadaceae; genus Sulfuricurvum. The sequence goes on from JAQTOQ010000019.1 coordinate 3,383, forward strand.
TTTCAAACTCTTTGAGCGCTCGCTTCACGGCATCTTTTTCTGTATCGATTTTCTTGGTTATTTGTACTGATTTTCTAAAACGGCGCAGTCCCATTTCTGCGACAAATCGCTCTTTTCCATCAACACTGACACTCACAATGTCATTTGCCGCAACATTAAGCCGCAAAATATCTCCGACTTGTATATCGAGCAATTCAGTCAGCGTTAATTCTGCTGTTCCAAGATTGACTTCAAAATTAACCTGAGCACCCCCTAAAAGCACTTGCAGTTCTTGGTTACGGCTTTTTTTAGAACTCGTTTCGTTGAGCATCAAATCACGGCTTGCAAGTTTTGGCAAGATAGGCTCTAATGCAATAACCGGATAACAAATATTCATCATTCCTGAACTGTGCCCGATGATAATTTCCATCACCACCATAACAACGATTTCGTTTTGTGCCACAATCTGAACAACGTTTGGGCTCGATTCTTTTGACTCTACCTGAGGATACAAATCCGTAACAGGGCCCCATGCTTCACGTAACGTACTCATCATAACGCGCAAGATGGTTTCAAACAAAGAAAGCTCAATATCTGAAAACTCTCTATTTGCTTCAAAAGGTTCGCCACGTCCTCCTAAAATACGGTCCAACATCGGAAATGCAATTGAGGGGTTAATCTCTAAAACACCATTTCCCTCCAACGGTTTCATCGAAAAGACATTGAAGCTCGTAGGATTTGGCAAGGACATTAAAAACTCTCCGTACGTCATCTGGTCGACTGAGTGTAGTTGTATCTCGACAATGGAACGCATGATCGAAGAAATTTGAGACGATATCGATCGAGCCATTTTGTCATGAATTCCGCGAAATGCACGAAGCTGCTCTTTGGATACACGGTTAGGACGCTTGAAGTCATACAGCGTAATTTGACGATGAGAGGCAAAAGGGTTCTCTTCTTCAGCTTCTAATCCGCCAATATCACCGTCATCATCAACAACATCTAAAAGAGCGTCGATCTCTTCTTGGGATAAAATATCTGCCATGGCTTATCTCTCCACCGCTTCTTTAATGCGTCGAATAACCGATTTATGTATCTGTGAAATACGAGATTCCGTTATATTCACAATCTCACTAATTTCTTTGAGGGTCAGCTCTTCGAAATAATAGAGCTGTATAATCATCTGCTCGCGGCTCTCGAAACCCATCAGTACATCTTTGATAGCATCCAAGAGTTCTTCATGTTCCATGCGGTCAAGTGTTCCGTCCAACTCATTTCCGAGCTGATCATCCAATGGGAGCACAGTATAAATATCTGATGCAATACGCGCATCATGAATTTTTTCAACTTCTATATCTAGTATGACCGATAATTCTACATTAGTGGGTTCTGTATCATGCTCTGCCAAAAAATGTTCAATAGCTCTATCAATCTCTTTAATGAGTCGGCGACTCGAACGGCTCACCAAATCAAGCGATCTGAGATAATCGAGCATAGCTCCATAAACTCTCGTTTTTGCGTATCCCCAAAACGAATCATTTTGAGCTTCATCGTAACGACGCGCAAGCTTCACAAGTTCTTCCGTTCCAATCGCACATAAATCCATATAATCAATTGAACTGGGCAATCGTTCTTTGAGACGAAACGACATTGCCTTCACAGCGGGGAGGTATTGCAAAGCGAGCTGATCTTCAATGTGCTTCAGCTCTTGACAGTAAATACCGGCACCGCTCATGCTTTCCTCCGTTCATTGTTACTTAGCAACTCATCTTTATGCGCATAATAGGCATCAATAAACTGCTCTCGTCGATTAATCTCACGCACATAGGTATCCAAACTTCGCTCATGCGCATGTTTTGGAAATCCCGGTGCTTTAACTCCCAAAGTTTGGAAATAAAAGCCTACACAGAGATGTGAAAAAAGATAAAAGAAAGTAGAAATCAAAAGCGTATACATCAAGAAATCTTCAGCGCTGTCCGATTGCAATACCCCAAAGACGATACCGGCGATAAATCCTTGTACTGTAAAAAAAGCAACAAAATTCGAACCTCGCATGCACAGCCTTGATAAATCTAGAAGTGTTCCATTAAGCGCTTGAACAATCCGCCCAATCCACTCTCTTGGGGATTTACTAGCACATTTCGTTCCAATTTTTTGGCTATACGCTTCACAATCATCTCTAGCTCTGTTGCCGGTTTTGATGTAGGAAAGTCACGTGCGAAAAGTGCCCTTTTTTTCACACTTACTGCTACTTTTGAATCACTGGATAACTGTCCTAAATAATTTAAACACAGTTTATCGCCGATGTTGGCAAGAGCAACTTTTTGTATTTTTTCAAACAAAGCTGCCGCCTCTTTCTCATTATGGACCTGATTCATTATAACATTGATTTCATCACGAAGACGCGATGTTATTTTTATAGTGGCGTATGCATCGGTAATCGCCGCAGGATCAGGAACCGTTACTACAATAACATCATCACATGCCCGTAAAAAAAGTTGCGTATGTTCTCCAATACCCGCACCCGTATCAATAATCAAAACATCCAAATCATCCAAGATATGTGCTTCATTCATAAAACGCTCAAATAACCCCGCAGAGGCATACTTGAAAATCTCTTCACCGCTTTCTCCCGGTATGAGCACTAAGTTTTTCTCTATAGGGACCAATATCTCCTCGACTGTTGCCTCCCCTTTGAGGACGTGTAAAATATTTTTTTTGATTTTCACGTTGAACATGACATCGAGATTAGCAAGCCCGATATCGGCATCAAAGATGCCTACTTTCAACCCATACTTTGCCATCATATGTGCCATATTAGCGCTGATGGTACTTTTACCCACCCCCCCTTTACCGCTTGTTATCGCAATAAAACGGGTTTTTTTAGGTGCAGCATTTCTGTTCTGATTCACCAATACTTCGAGCTTGGCGGCTTGATGCGTCATGACAATTCACCCTTGCGAAATCCATTGAGAAGACAATCCACGAGAAAGTCACTGTTGGACACTACCAAATCTTCTGGAACTTCTTGCCCTACCGAAAAATAACTGATCGGTATTTTTGTTTCATATACCAACGAAAAAATATTACCAAATCCTCTTGTCTCATCCAGCTTGGTAAACATCATCGTATCAATCCCTAATGGGGCAAAGTTATCATAGGTCGCTTTGAGATCCTCGTATTTGATCGAGCTTGGCAATACCAGCACCACATCAACACTGTAATCAGTATCATTGGAACGCAGACATTCATAGATCTTTTCGATTTTTTCCTTGTCATACGGAGAAGAACCCATCGTGTCAATCAAAATATAATCACTGTACCGCAATGAATTAAGGGCGCTGGAAAACTCAGGAGGGTCCACAACGGTTTCTATCCCCAGCTTCATCATTCTTGCATACTGCATGAGCTGTTCAACCGCACCAATACGGTAGGTATCCAGAACCACCAGTCCCACTTTGTACTTTTTTTCCAACAAATAGGAATAGCGTGCCGCCAACTTTGCAATCGAGGTTGTTTTTCCAACCCCGGTAGGCCCCACAAGCATAACCACTTTTTTCCCACCCATTTTGGGGGATGTTTCCATTCGTACAGGAATCATCTTGCGCAAAACTACTTGAAAATAGCGCTTAACTGTTTCCGAATTTTCTCGCATCTTTGAGGGCATATGCTCCAAAGTGAGCTGCATAATTTCATCTAAATGGTCTTGATTCATCCCGCTTTGCTGTGCCAAACGATAAATTTCTGCAAACTCTGGAGGAATTGCTACGGAAGTCTTTGGTGATTTTTCATTCCAAAACATATTTTGGATGATTTTGACTTTGTCCCCGAGCTTTTCAATCTCATCTTTGATCCGCTTAAGATCTTCACTTGGAGCTTGGGATACTTGCTTTGGTGCTCGCTCTTCTTCGGTTACTTCCGCTATTTTAGAAATCTGTTTCGCCGCCTCAGAAATATTAAATAGGACATCACTGCTTTTTTGTGCCAGAGGGCGCTGTTGCGCCAGCGGTTCTTTGTTTCTTGAGATTGGTTTAGATAGGAATTCTTCTTCAACGCCGACAACAATCTCATACAGCGCACTCTTCCCTAGCGATTTTTTTTGGATTTCTCGGGTTTCGATGAGCATTGCATCTTCGCCCACTTCCAACTGCGCTTTTTTCAGCGCTTCGGCGGGAGTAGAACCGCTAAAGGTCAAGATTTTCATATCGTCTCCGTCTTTTATGTGCGTTAAGCCTCAAACTTCGTAAAGGAATGAGAACACTAAGCCTCTTTTTGTATCCAGGATGAGGAAGTGTAAGCTCAACTGTCTTCATCGTCCTATTATCAAAGAATATCATATCCAAATCAAGGGTTCGAGGAGCATTTGCAAAACTGCGCTTACGCCCAAAATGTTTTTCTATTCTTAAAAGCCGGAGCAACAGTCTCCGAGGATTTAAAGAAGTCGCGATTTCCATAACCGTATTGTCAAAATCCGCTTGTTGCGTATATCCAAATGGCGGATTACGAACAATCACACCGCTTTGTATTGGATAAATCTGAGCCGTACGGCGCAAATAGACCCACAGACGCTCTAGTCTTCGCTGCACGTCTCCCACATTGCCACCTACCCCTATAAGGACACGGTGACGATATCCAGTAGGTCTTTGCCGTCTATGCGGAAAACAGCGGTTAATGAGGATGCTGTGTTTCTCATCTAATGGACGCTGTAAGGGCATCTTAATTACTCTTGTGGTGCACCTTGCTGTGCGGCGCGCAATGCACTGATTTCACTCAATACCTGCATCATTCCCACCATCGCCAAATGGTACCCAAATGGTCCAAATCCGATAATAGAAGAAGTACACACAGGAGCTGTCATACTTTTTTGACGGAACTCTTCACGACGATAGATATTACTGATATGCACTTCGATCGTTGGAAGGCTTACTGCAGCAATTGCATCACGAATCGCAATTGACGTATGCGTATACGCCGCTGGATTGATGATAATTCCGTCCGTATCTCCATAGCACTCTTGGATACGATCGACGATTTCACCCTCGAGATTACTCTGATAAAATTCGATTTCAATGCCATTTTGCTCTGCAAAATCTTTCATTTGCGCATGAATTTGCTCAAGACGCATTGGTCCGTAAACTTGTTGATCACGAACACCGAGCATATTAAGATTTGGACCTTGGATTACCGCTATTTTCATTCATTTACCTTGACTGTTTCTTTTTAAGGGTAGATTATAAACAGTAATAGATTATAAGGAACTAAAAGGGATATTTTCAACCATTTTACGAGTATAATTTCGCCATTAAAGGAATACGCCCATGCACATACTATTAGCCGATGCAATCTTCACGACCGATTCCATACTACGTGATCACGGAGTAGTTTTTGACAAAACAATCCTTGAAATTGCTTCTAATGAAGCTTTACGTTCACGCTATGGGGATCAATGCATTGAGCTGGGGACGGGTTCCGTACTCATGAGCGGGCTGATCAACCCCCATGTCCATTTAGAATTTAGTGCCAACCGATCTACCCTCACTTATGGCGGTTTTATGCCGTGGTTATCAAGCGTTATGGCAAACCGTGATGATTTGATAAACGACTGTGACGATGTCTGTATCGCCAATACGATTGATACCATGCTCGCTGCCGGAATAACGGCTTTTGGTGCTGTAAGCTCGTATGGTTATGATTTGGATGCATGTGCAAAAGCACCGCAAAAAGTGGTTTATTTTAACGAACTCATAGGCTCCGATCCCAAAATGGCCGATGCTTTGTATGCCAATTTTCAAGAGCGTCTTTTTGCTTCGCAAGGGTGTAAGAGAGAAGGATTTTATCCCTCAATCGCGATACATTCCCCCTATTCTGTCCATCGTATTTTGATTCAAAAAGCACTTTCTTATGCAAAAGATAATGCTCTTCGCGTTACTGCTCATTTTATGGAAAGTCCGAGCGAACGTGAATGGCTTGATGAAAATACCGGAGATTTCAAGCCCTTTTTTGAAAACTTTTTGAAACAACACCAAGCCGCCAATACCGCAGAAGATTTTTTGAGCTACTTCACAGAAGTTCCTACGTTATTTACCCATGTCGTTCATCCCAAGGAAAAAGAATTATCGCTCATCCAAGAAGGGGGGCACACCATCATCCATTGTCCTATTTCCAATCGTCTTTTGGGTAATGGCGCTATTGATTTAGCAAATATTCAATCCCATAATATACGCTGGGTATGCGGTACAGATGGACTAAGTTCCAATTACGCTCTTGATCTGTTTGAAGAGATGAAAATTGCCTTATTTATGCATCATTCACAAGACTTGCTCAGTTTTTCACAGCAGCTATGGCAAAGCGTCACCAGCGATGCGGCAAATGCTCTGGGGCTAAATTGTGGTACAATCGCGCCTGACTATGATGCTGATATTTTGGTCGCACGTGTTAATTATCCAATCAATGAACAGTTGCCGATCCATCTTCTTTTGCATCCATGCACTATCGAATCGGTATACATCCAAGGTCAAAAAGTAAAAGGAAACAAATAATGGAAATCCTCCAAAAAATAGGCTCAACCCTCGCTTCAGGATTGCGGCTCATACAAGCCAATTTCAAAGCAACCCTCTTGGTACTCTTCGTCCTTTGGCTTGTTCTTCCCTCAGACGATGAAGGGCTAAGATCCAATAATCTGGAAAAAATTACCCTCATTGGGCCTATCCTCGATGCCACCTCCATTGTTGAGCAAATCAACGAAGCCAGAGAAAACAAAAAAATCAAAGGGGTACTTTTTAGCATCGATTCTCCCGGTGGCGCCGTAGCTCCATCGGTCGAAATCGCCTATGCTATCAAGCGGTTGCGCGAAACAAAACCAACGGTTGTCTATGCTGCAGGAATAATGGCAAGCGGTGGATATTACAGTGCCATATGGGGAAGTGAAATCATCGCCAATCCGGGCAGTATGATAGGATCAATCGGGGTCATTATGGAAGGAGCCGACATCTCAGAGCTGATGCAAAAAGTAGGCGTAAAGACTCAAGTAGTCCATGCAGGAACCTACAAACAAGTAGGAACCTTTGATCGTCCATGGAGCAATGTGGAACGCGCAGAGCTCGACAAAGTCATCAACGGAACTTATGATTTGTTTGTCCATGACGTATCACGTGCTCGCAAGCTTGATTTCAACAAAAGCAGCGAGTACGCAGACGCCCATATCTTTACCGCGAATCAAGCGAAAGCTGTTGGATTAGTAGATAAAATTGGTGTCGAATTTGATGCCAAAAAACGGGTCGAAATACTCGCAAAGATCAAAGACCCGGTTTGGAACAAAGAAGCTCCTATGGATAAATTTTTCAAACGCTTTGCAGCAGAGGGGGCAACGCTCGCGCACATGTATTTTCCAGCAATTACATTGAAGTAATTGCGATTACCTTAGAACGAACACTTCGGTGATCGTTCATCGCTTCAAACTCGTCTCCTATACACAATTCGTCAAGATCCACCACTTTGTTATCACGTGTCACTTGGGCAAAGCCCCGTTTATTTTTATGCTTTGGATGCTGTGCTTCAAATGCTGCCATTAGTTGCGCGAGCATAGAGCTTTTCTGATGTAGAGCACTTTGCGTATACTCACCCAATCTCTCTTTCAGGGGGGTGAGCTCGCGTGCACTTCGCTCAATATTCATGATAATCTGCCCATTCAGTCGTTCTCGCAGTTCATTGATCTGTTCATGCTGCAGTTGGATACGATGTTCGACCCCATGACGCTTGAATGCTTCTTGAATACTAGCAAGCTGTTCTCGTTTGCGCTCTAGGCGCTGTGTTATCATCCCATATGCGCCATATCGCATCTCATCAATGCTTTGCATCAATTCATTTTGGTCCGGTAATAACATCTGCATTGCAGCACTGGGAGTAGGCGCGCGTAAATCTGCTACATAATCACTTATAACCCAATCAATTTCATGCCCCACCGCAGATACCACGGGAGTTTTTAGTCCATACAAAGCATCTGCAACCACTTCCTCATTAAATGCCCACAAATCTTCTATACTTCCGCCACCGCGACCTACAATTATGGCATCAGCATTTAACGAATCAGCGTAACGCAATCCATTTGCGATCAACCCTGCTGCCATCGCCCCTTGCACCAAGACATCAATAACGATGAGTTTAACAAGCGGCCATCTTTGAGATGCAATACGCTGCATATCTTGTAAAGCAGCCCCTGTTGCCGAAGTGACTAGCACAATAGTGCGCGGATATTTGGGAAAACTTTTTTTCTGGGTTGTGTCAAAATAGCCTTTGGCCTCAAGCTTTTTTTTGAGCTGCTCAAAAGCCACTGCTAACGCACCCTGCCCGTAAGGCTCTGCGCTAACACAGTTGATCTGATATTCCCCTCGCGGCTTGTACAGCGACAGAGCACCATGTATGACGACATGTGCCCCTTCTGTTAACGCAAACTTCAATCGTGCTGCATTGCCGCGGAACATAACACATTTTATACTGGAATCCGCATCTTTGAGAGTAAAGTAAATATGACCGCTATTGTGATTGGTAATGCGAGAAAGCTCTCCCTCAACACTCACAAACTCAAAAGTAGTTTCGAGAAGGGTTTTGATCTGTTCATTAAGACCGCTAACGCTAAGGGTTGAAGCCATAGACTACTTTTTTCGAGCGATCATTAACGTCGAAATATCCATCGAAAAGCTTTTGGTATACAGCATCTCAAATCCTGATTCATCAAGCTCTTGTTGCATTTTTGCTACCGTTAAAAACCCTTCAATAGAATCAGGCAAATATTTATACGCTTCATAGTTTTTGGAAATAAACCCTCCCAATCGTGGTAACACATTTCCCATATACCAATCACGAATCTTACCCAAAACAGAAGGGTTTTCATTTTTCATAAATTCCAAAATAACCACCAAACCGTCGGGCTTTAAAACACGGTTGAATTCCAAAAGGGCCTCTTTGCGTTCCATCACATTACGAATACCATATGAAATGCTGATAATATCCGTACTTGCATCCACACGAGGCAACTGAGTTGCAGGTGCAATAAGAAAGGTCAAATCAGCGAACTTTTCACGTCCGACTCCTACCATTCCCTCACTTGGATCAACACCGATAATTTCCTCAATAGCAACTCCGTTATCCCGTGCGACACTTTGCCAATACCCCATCATATCGCCCGTACCACACGCCACATCCACAATACGCAAAGGTTCTTTAGAACAATAGCTAAATGCTTGATTACACCCTTTTTTACGCCATACAATATCTACACCCATCGAGAGAACCCGATTGGCTTTATCGTACGTTGGAGCGATTTCATCGAACATAGAGACTATTTTTTCTTGTTTGGTCACAGTTACCCTTTTCTCTTCATCCAAAGGATGATGTCTTCTTGTATTTTAGCGCTCATTACCTCAAAATCCTCTTGCCTATGGCCTATTGTTGCCAATCCACCACCAACCTTTGGGGCAATGTAACACACATACCAATCACATACTTCACGAGTCGCTTCCATCATTGCAGCACCCCCTTCTATCAGAACTAGGGAATACTCACGAATGCGCTCCAAGCTTGATTCGATAAACACACGCCGATCACTGACATTAAACAATGGGATTGTGCGGTCAAAATCACTCTGGCGCGTGTAAATCAATACATCGGGTGCTTTTCCATTGACCATACGGGCATCAAGAGTAGGACGATCCATACGGACGGTATTTCCCCCTATCACAATCAAATCGCACTTGTCTCGCAGGCGGTGAACATGCTGGAGTGAAGCATTCGAGCTTATAATACCACCATCCACGCTACCATCGAGTCGTTGCGCCCATTTAAAGAAAACAAATGGCTTTGTCTGCCACGCAACAAACGGTGCTAAAAGGTTCTCTCCCTCTAACGCTGCCTCCCCCACAGTACATTCAACGCCCGCCACACGTAAAAGGTGCGAACCACCAGCAGCAAGCGGATTTGGATCCATACAAGAAAGAGTGATCTTTTTGATACCTAAATCACGGATAAGCGCTGCGCAAGAGGGGGTTTTCCCATGGTGGGCACACGGTTCCAATGTAACTGCCATACTCACTGACTTAAAACAGTTATTATGATTATCACGCAGATAGGTGTGTATGAGAGAAGAATCATCACAATCAACAAGTGTCGTATCGCCGCTAAGGCGGGCATAGGCATCACGTAGAGCATAAATCTCGGCATGCGGCCCACCCGCTTTTTTATGTGCAGCTACAGAGAGTATTTCACCATGTTCACCGATACATACAGCACCAACAGCAGGATTAGGAAAAGTTAAGAGTTGATAATCCCACGCTGCTTTGAGCGCAAGATCCATAGGGGAGAGGTTAGAAGCGGTGTTCATTACCACTCAAAATAGGTCTTAGCCTTATTAACTGAGCGAAAAGGGACTGTAACGGCACCTTTTTCTTTGGTTTGGAGAGTAATTGCTTCAGCGGTTGCGCTGATCAATTCACCTTCTATCTTTTCTTTTTCAAGCGTCGTAATAGAAACTTTTTCGCCAACAGATTGAATAAAATGCTCCAATGTTTTCAAGCGTCGTTCAATACCTGGAGAGCTCACTTCAAGACGATAATCACCGCTAATCGGAGCCGTAATATCCAAAAGAGGAGAAATCAAATGTGATAAATTGGCGCATTGGTCCAAGCTAACACCGCCAGGTGCCGTTACGCTAACGCGGTATATGGTATTTTCATTTTCGTTGACGATGGCTGTATCATAAAGAGACAGTCCAACCGACTGAACCATTTTTTTGATATCACTCTCAAGACTCATCTTTCTTCTCCTTGGCGATTTTGGCGAACAGTGCCTCAATGTTTTGACTACGCTTCAAGGTATCATCAAATACAAAAGTCAATGAGGGGGAACGAAACCATCCTTGATCACGCAAACAATACTCTTCAATAATTGGTCGTGCTTTTTCCAGCATACGTATATATGTAGCCTGTTCTTGTGAAGTATACGAATGTGGGTCAAGATAAATTTTAGCGTCGCTACGACCTTTTGAACATTTCACATCGATAACATCGACTCCACGTAAACGTGCATCTGAGAGCTGTGAGAGGGCTTCTGGGATCAACTCTTTGAGAATTGATTCCGTACGTTTGACTTTTATTTGTCCTGGAGTCACAGAGTTACTTTTTTCTCTATTTTCTTGAAGGTTTCGATAACGTCACCAACTTTAACGTCTGTGTATCCGGTTAGAACAACACCACAATCAAACCCTTTACCAACCTCTTTGACATCGTCTTTGAAACGTCGTAGTGATGTCAAATCACCCTCATGAATAACAACACCTTCACGAATAACGCGAACCATTCCACCACGAACCAATTTACCATCAACAACCACACATCCTGCAATGGTTCCAGCGCCTTTTGGCATTGGGAAGGTATCACGGACTTCTGCTTGACCTGTATTTTCTTCACGGAACTGCGGTGCCATCATACCCGTCAACATAAGCTTAATATCATCAATAAGCTCATATATAATCGAGTAGGTTTTAATATCAACACCCATTTGTTTTGCAGCTGCTTTAACATTTCCCGTAGGACGAACGTTAAAGCCTAGTAATGCACAGTTTTCACTGTTATTAACTAAAGCTACATCATTTTCCGTAATTCCACCGACACCTGATGAAATTACCTCGACTTTTACCTCTTCATTACGAAGCTCAGCAAGAGCGGATTTAATCGCTTCAAGTGAACCATGTACGTCTGTTTTAAGTACCACTTTAAGTGCTTTAACGCGTCCTTCAACCACCAATGAGGTCAACTCATCAAAGGTTGTTTTAGTGCTGAGAGAAAGCTCACGGTGACGATCATACTCGTAACGTTTTTGCGCATATTCACGCGCATCTCTGTCACTTTCCATCGCCATCATGATTTCACCCGATGGAGGAACTTCATTTAGACCTACAACTACCGCTGTTTGACTCGGTCCGATTTGTTGTATCTGTGCTTTTCGATCGTTGATAAGGGCACGTACGCGTCCATAAGAACCACCACATACAACGTTATCTCCAACTTTAAGCGTACCGTTTTGAACAATGACGGTTGCAACCGGCCCACGTCCTTTTTCGAGTGTACTTTCAACAACAACGGCTTTTGCCATAGCAGTTGGATCTGCTTTGAGCTCCATGATTTCAGATTGTAATAAAATCGCTTCAAGCAATTCATCAAGCCCTGTCATCGCTTTTGCGGATACGCCCACGAATTCAATATCTCCGCCCCACTCGATCGGGTTAAGCCCAAGCTCTGCCATTTGCCCTTTGACCATGTCAGGATTAGCACCCGGCTTGTCCATCTTATTGATCGCTACAATAACTGGAACTTTAGAGTCTTTCGCATGCTGTACCGCTTCTCGTGTTTGTGGCTTAACACCATCATCCGCAGCAACAACAATAATAATAATATCTGTCAACTGAGCACCACGAGCACGCATTGCACTAAATGCTTCGTGACCAGGGGTATCCAAGAAGGTTATTAATTTTCCTTTTTGCTCAACTGAATATGCACCGATGTGCTGAGTGATACCACCTGCTTCACCGTGTGCCACTTTTGCGCTACGAATTGCATCAAGCAAAGACGTTTTACCGTGGTCAACATGTCCCATGATCGTGATAACAGGAGGACGCTCTTCCAAATTCTCGGAATCAACCAATGATTCATCATACGCCACTTCAAGGTTAAAGGCATCTTTTGGATCGATAGTTGTTACTTCAACGCCAAACTCACTGGCTAAGATTTCGATTTCATCTTTACCCAAGAAGTCATTTTTGGTAACCATCATGCCAAGGTCAAAAAGAACTTTGATAACGGTAGAAATAGTTTGACCTACTTTTTCCGCAAACTCATAAACACGAACATCTTCTGGAATTTCAACATGGGTAATAACTTCGTCTTCTTTAGCATCTTTCGCATATTTTTTACGTGTTTCTCTTGAAACTTTACGAGGCTTGCCTTTATTAGCGCCTTGTTTCTTGCCGGCATTACGTCCAGGGGGCTTCTTCTCTCTAGGCTTTTGCTCTTCTTCTGGAGGAAGATTTTGTCCCAGATCATTCAAGTCCATTAAAACGACTTGATTTTCTTCATAATCCATAGATACGTTTGAAATATCGCCACCAAAAATATCAAGTCTGACGCCTTGATCTTTTCTTTGTGAAGGAGAATTGCTGTGAAGTTTTTTCCCTTTTTTAGCTTCGAGTTCACGCTGTACTTCTGCGCTTACTTTTCCATATTGAGATACGTTAACATTTTCATGCTTAGGAAGAGCAATCACCACTTCTTCTACTGGGCGTACTTTTTTAACAATTTTCAAACCAGATCGTTTTGGGACATCAATTTCGCACGGAGCTTCTACCGTTGCCTCTTGCGGCGCCACTATCGAACTTTGCATTACACTGGCTGCTGTAACAACAGCCATAGGTGTTTTTGTATCTACTTTTGTTTCAACATGCGCAACCGCAATTTCTTCTTTAGCTATGGTTGTTGGGGCACTTGTTTCGTGAGTTGCTCCGCTCATGATGAACTTCATGATTTTTTCAGCCTCTTCCATTGATACCGAACTTGAAGCAGTTTTTATAACCAGTCCCATAGCGGCTGCTTTATCCACCACCTCTTTAGAATTGATACCAAGTTCTTTGGCTATTTCATGAACTCTTACTTTATCCATCATTAACGACGATCTCCTTTAAACGATTCATAAGCATCTCAAGCGCGTTGCTTTTGCACTGACGGGCAAGGTGCCCTGGCGTTTTTTTATGCTCAATACACCTTGAACATAGATAAAAACTTCGCCCTATCCCGCAATGGGGTTCCAATACTCCCTCACGACATTGAAGCCGAATAAGAGATGATTGGACCAAGCGTTCGCGACATACCACACACATACGCGTTGGTTGATTTACAATTTGCGCCATTATATCCAATACTTTCTTAGTTACCGTTCGATAACCAGTCCATCATTATCAAAACTCAGAACTTTTACCTCAAAATCAGGGAATGCTTCTGTAAATTTATCTGCCATTCCCAACGCATCTTCATCATATACCATGTTGAAAAAAGTTGATCCGCTTCCGGAAAGCGTACTCATCAATGCACCGTTATCATATGCCATTTTTTGCACCTCAAAAAGTTCAGGTAACATTTTCATCCGTAGTCTTTGATGAAATCGGTCCTGGGTTGATAAACGTAACATTTCCCAATCTTCATTAAAGAAGGCCCCTACAGTGACTGCTGTATGAGAGAGGTTAAATACCGCGCTCTCTTTGCTGTACGATCGCGGAAGGGTAGTACGTGATTTTGCCGTTGATATGGGCTTATTTGGAATGACTACTACTGCTCTTAGGTAATCAGGCATATGTTTTTGTTGTGAAAAAACCTTTTGTTTTTCAACCATTGCACAGTTAAATCCGCCCATAACTGCAGGAGTGATATTGTCAGGATGCGATTCATAAATCAACGCATGATTCAAAACACGGCGCTTAGATACTTTTACCCCTGCAGCTTCGTGCGCGCAGCTAATGGCACTCACTATAACTGCCGATGAACTCCCAAGACCACGAGACATTGGAATTTGATTGTAAAATGTAAATTTAAAATTTTGTCGCTTTTGCGTAAGACGGCGATAATGCTCATTAAAAATACTCACAAAGAGGTTATTGCCTTTGAGTCGGGGATTATTTTCCCCCTCCCCTTTGATCGCTACGGTAAAAAAGCGTGAGGGGACGAGCTCAACACGATTGCGTAAATCAACAGCCAATCCCAATGAGTCAAATCC
>JAQTOQ010000152.1 GCA_028713245.1 Sulfuricurvum sp.
GGTCCCATTCCGAACCCGGAAGCTAAGACCCTCTTCGCTCATAATACTGCATCTTTCAGGTGTGGAAACGTAGGTCGCCGCCTGGCCTCAGATTTTAACTCCCCTTTCTTTTTTAACAATCACAAAATCTTTATTATCTTGACTCTTTTCGACATTGAAGCTACAATAAGCACACTTTAATTCAAAAGGTTCTTTTATGGTTAGATTTTTATTACTGCTCTTTTTTCTTTCTTCATTACTCTTTTCAGCTATAAATGTAAATAGGGCCAATTCGGCACAGCTTCAAACGCTCAATGGTATTGGGCCAACAAAAGCGCAAGAGATCATCAATTATCGTAAATCGCATGGCGGCTTTAAAACAGTCGAAGAATTAGTAAATGTAAAAGGCATTGGACCAAAAACGCTAATGAAGATGAAGTCTCAAGTGGCTATACACTAGGGGATGTAGATTTTATCGATTAGCTCTTGATATTCGCTTGCAGCAGTGCTATCAGCAGTTATACCACCACCGCTTTTATAAAGGAGGCCAGTATTTGTTTTTTCAATAAATCGTATCGATACGGCACTGTAGAGGTTAGCCCCATCGAAGTAACCAAATATACCGCTAAAGTAACCTCTCTCATACCCTTCAATTTTTTCTATAATCTCAAGACTTTTTTTCTTTGGTGTTCCGCTTATGCTGCCTGCTGGTAAAAGTGTATGTAAAATTTCGCCTATATGCTCTTTCCAGTTGTTAGGCAGTTGTCCACTTATATGTGAGCTAACTTGGTGGAGTCTTTTATTTCCTGTTTCTATGGTTGTTATGTAACGGAATTCTTCTACTTTGATATCTTTACAGACCATGCCTAAATCATTACGCAGTAAGTCAACAATCATAATATGTTCTGCGAGTTCTTTTGGATTTTGGATAATTTTATCTATGGCATTGGGTAAATTTGCATCGATGGTTCCCTTCATGGGATACGTATGAATTCGATTTCCCTCAATGGTTATAAAAGGTTCGGGAGAGAAGCAGACAAACTCTTCACCTACGCGTAATTTATAGGGTGCGTTAGCCATGGCATATATTTCATGTAAGGTGTAGTGTGTGCTTATTCGTGTGGATTGTGTCAGGTTAAGCAAGTAGGTATTACCGGCTCGTATATGCTGCTGTACTTCGTTGAATTTTTCATTATAGTCTTCGATACTTACTGGATTAAACTCAGGAGTATGCGGTCTATTGGAATCACTGGCAGTACCATTGAATGAGACCTCTATATTGTGTTCGGCGAGTTTGTCCAGTGGATAGCAGTGAAATTGCTCGCCCTTAAAATCGCTGTAAAAGAAGCTAGGAATGCCTTGTGATACTAATTGGCTTAGTTGCGCATACATTACGCTATCAGCGCCTTAAGGACGGCCATACGGATTGATACACCATTCTTTACTTGTTCGAGTACTTTACATCTTGGATCGCCTAGCATGGCATCATCAATATCGATGTTGCGGTGTACGGGTCCTGGATGCATAATGATAATATCTCTGTTTTGAATCATTTTCTTGGTGATGCAAAAATCACTGGCGTAATCTTTAAGTGAACCATAGGTTTGATGAGAATGACGTTCTGTTTGCGTACGTAAGCTCATAATGGCATCTACGTTATCAAGTACATCATGTAGATTATGAGTCGTTTTGAGTGTTGTCGTAGGCAAAAAATGGGGTGGTGCTACGAGGGTAATATCCATGCCAAATCGTGTTAAGAGCTCTATATTGCTATTAGCAACGCGCGAGTTTTTGATATCTCCAATAATTGCGATTTTTTTACCGTGTACGTCACCGAAATGCTGTTCTAGAGTAAAAAGATCTAGTAATGCTTGTGTCGGATGTGCATGTGCCCCATCACCAGCATTGATAATAGAGGCATTGGTATGTTGGGCGAGAGTATGGGGAACCCCTGCATGTGCATGACGTACGATCATTGCGTGAGGACCCATTGCATCAAGATTGGCAGCCGTATCGATGAGGCTTTCCCCTTTTTGTGTTGAACTTTTTTGAACATCGAGATGAATTACTTTAGCACCCAAGCGCTTTGCGGCTATTTCGAAAGAGCTTTTGGTTCGCGTAGAGTTTTCAAAAAAGAGAGTGATAATTACTTTTTCT
The DNA here is from genome assembly GCA_028713245.1 of Sulfuricurvum sp. GTDB lineage: Bacteria > Campylobacterota > Campylobacteria > Campylobacterales > Sulfurimonadaceae > Sulfuricurvum. The sequence goes on from JAQTOQ010000152.1 coordinate 2,137, forward strand.
CGCAGTATTGGGTCGAAGCGCCCATCACTAAAAATGGCAGCGTCTTTCAAAACAGTGTTAATCTGATCAATCGTAAAATCGTCGGTACGGATTAGATGACGCATTCATACTCCTTGCGAGTTTTCTTGATTTATTTTATCTAATAATGCTTGAGCTAGGGCTGTGTTGTCGTGTCCAATGAAGTAGAGATGATCGTATCTTTTTTTAAAATAGGGAAGAGATATTTGTACAAAAGTATCATCTTTTGCACGGCAGTTTGATACCCATAAATGGGGAAGATTGGTATTCATTAGGACATTTAGACTGAGCAGGGTATCGTTGATACATCCCAGCTGGCAGTGGGTCACCAAAAGGGTAATGGCATTAAAATGGCGAGGCAAATCTATCAGCATAAGAGTTTCATCGAGAGGAACCATGATCCCCCCGGCTCCTTCGATGAGAACGATATCGCAAAGTGCTTCTATTTTTTCTAAGGCGCGATCGAAAAGAGTTAAGTCGATTTTTTTGCCTTTATTGGCAACGTAAGGAGCTGCGGGAAGGGGCAATGCTAGAGTGACAATATCATTAACATGCAATTTTTTTAATTGCTGGTTAAGGGATTGCGCATGCTTTAGAAGTAAAATCCCATCCGCAGGAAGGCCATTGACTCCAGTTTCAATAGGCTTGTAAACACCCACGCGTAGTCCCATTTTTGTGTAAGCTTCCATAAGCTTGATCGTCGTGTAGGTTTTACCGACATTGGTATTCGTAGCGGTGATGAAAATTCGTTTAGACAAGGATTTGCCCTTTTGGCTATAATTAGTGCAATTTTAATATATGTTTCGTAAAGATAAGGCACGGACATAAAGGAATAGTAATGCGTTTTGAAGAGTTTAGCACAAAATTTGTTCAGCAAGTTGGGAAAAAAGAGGGGGCTATTAGTCCTGTTATGATCAATTCGGCATCGTTTGGTTATGGCGACAGTGAAACGGGCGAGGGTATTTTTGACGGTTCTGTGAAGAAACCGCTTTATTCGCGTATGGGAAATCCTACCTCCGCCCAGTTGGAGCAAATCTTGGCACAAATGGACGGTGGCATTGGTTGTGTTGCTACTTCTTCGGGCATGGGTGCTACAGCTATGGCAACGTTGAGCCTACTAAAATCTGGAGATGAGATTATCAGTGTTGGTGGTTTGTTCGGAGGAACATACTCCTATTTTTCCGAAACATTAACCCGTTTTGGTATCAGCACCCGCTTTTTTGATGTGGATGAACTGGAGGCTATTGAGGAAGCTGTCACAGATAAAACCAAGATCATTTTCTTAGAGAGTGTCGGCAATCCTAATATGCGTCTTCCAGACATAAAAGCTCTAGCGGATATTGCGAACAAGAGCGGTGTAGTGTTGATGGTGGACAATACGATTACCCCATTGAGCATCGCTCCAATAGCACTTGGCGCTGATATCGTTGTTTATTCCACCACCAAGATCATCACAGGAAATGCTTCATCGCTAGGCGGCGCGGTAGTGTTTCGCGCAATCTCAGAGGGTGAGGATAAATTTAAAACGCAGCGTTACACAGAAGTCCATTCGTTTATCAAAAAAATGGGAGCAATGGCCCTCATCGGCAACGCAAAAAAAAGAGCGCTACGTGATTTTGGTATGAGCGCCAACGGATTTGGGAGTTATTTGACTCTCCTTGGACTCGAAACGCTTCCTTTACGAATGGATCGTATTGTTGACAGTGTAGAAAAAGTGGCACGCTCCCTCAGCGCGGCAGGATTTAAAATTAACCATCCATGTTTGAGCGAACATCCTCACCATGAGCGTTATTTGAATCAATTTTCTCAAGGGTGCGGAACCTTACTCACAATTGATATGGGGAACAAAGAGGCTGCTTTTGCATTTTTGAATGCATCTAAGCTTATGACGATTACAGCTAATATTGGGGATAGTCGTACGCTGGGGCTTCATATGGGATCAACAATTTATCGTGACTTCGAT
>JAQTOQ010000153.1 GCA_028713245.1 Sulfuricurvum sp.
TTACCAAAGTTTGTAGTCCCTCCAGGAAGTGTATTATCATCCAAAACTTGCGTTGTTCCATAAAAACCTACTGTTGCACCAAAACCATGATAAAAACCTGTTTTTGCTACTAAGCTACCACCCAAGCCCCACATGTCATTGTCTTGAACAGCAGAGCTTTTATTTTCCCATTCCCATAAAAAAGCATTTGAGCGTAAACGTCCATAAACGTCACCCTGCGTAAACATTTCAGCAAATGAGTTTACATCACCTGGTGCTTTAGTATACTCAACTTGATAGTTATCTTTTACAATACGATCTTCACTTTTAAGCGCATGCGCCGATGTAGCAAACAAACATGCAGCTGCTGCCGCAATACTAAGATTTACTAATTTCATATAATCTCCTCAGATAAATTTAAAACTGCTTAGCAGCTTTTTGAGCCCTTGCGAGGGCAGCCACAATCGTAATCTAAAATGTTAACATTGCTATTACCGCTTATATCAACCTTTTTTTGTTTTCTAATATAACCAGCAGTTATATCATAAACAGGACGGGTCAATACATCGTTTAAGTTGGTTCCTGCATTTTGCAAATTTCCGCCCCATGAGGAAACTTTGTAAACCTTGCGGTCATCCAATGGTTTACCTTTGACCATGATATTGTTGATACGTTTTCCGCTTGGAGCACCGATCTTAATATCATAAGTCACACCGCCAAGACGACTCATATCGCCCCCTTGTTGGTATAACGGGTTAGCATTGAAAACGTTGTCAGCAATGTCCTCAAGAACATTTCGGATCTGCAATCCACCCATCTCAAATGTATAAACATTCGGATAGGTAATCGCCGTCATCCCATAGACATCATCCATAGTGATCTGCTCACCGCCTAGAACCGTAGTTCCCCAGCGATAACCCGGGGTGAACGATATGTCCGAATCCATCGCATCCATGATCGAGTCATTGATCAACTCATCAAACGGAGAATGGAATGTATCGCGTTTGTACAAGATATTTTTTGTCACACCCAGCACTTCTCCGAACTCTTTTTCATGCGGTGCATAGAGTTTGTTGACCAATTCTACCCCTTCAGGATCAGCAGGGATAAGATTAGCGGCAACTGGGATGAGTTTGTACTCGTACCCTTTGACTTTGTGGTTTTGGATATCGATGTCCAGACGTCCGACGTATTTGCCATGACTTCCTGCGATGATGATAACCGTACCGTTAATGACCGTAGGACGCGGTGATGGATCATGCGTATGACCGCTGAGGATAAAATCGATTCCTTTGACCTGGCGTGCAACCTCTTGGTCAACGCTAAAACCGTCGTGTGATAGCAAAACCACACAGTCCACTTTTTCCTCTTTACGCAATTTGTCCACATACTTTTGGAGCGTATCAAGACGCAGTCCAAAACTCCACCCTTGAGTAAATTCTTTTGGATTCGCTGTCGAGGTAAATGGAAACGATTGACCGATGATACCAATTTTGGCACCGCCTCGCTCTTGTATCGTGTACGGTTCAAAAATTAGCTCTTCATAATCATCAGCGAACGAATCATCCCCGATAATATTTTGAGAAATGAATTTTCCGTTGAGCATTTGAATCAGCTCTTTAACTCGTGTTTTACCATAGGTAAATTCCCAGTGACCAACCATCACGTCTACGCCTAAATAGTTTTGGGCCTGAACGATCGCTTCACCCCGTGTTTTAAGTGCAACACCTGTTCCCTGCCATGTATCTCCAGAGTCCAATAACAAGACATTGTCTGCGCCACGCTCTTTTTTAACATGATTAATGAGGGTTTTCATGTGGGCGATTCCCCCCATTTTCCCAAATTTGTGTGCCAAGGTATCAAAGTTCATAAACGTGTCAAAATAGGCATCAAGCGTTTTACCCTTCATCCCATAGTGTTTCAAAAATGATTCCCCACACAAAAACCCTGGAGTTCCTGTGAGATTTGGAGCTGAAATCAGCGTTGAGGGCTCACGCCAATAGAGAGGCTTGATATGCGCATGCATGTCACAGATGTGCAGCAGCGTCACTTTACCTTTCGCATTAAACCCATAAATATCTTTTAATCCTACTTGATCGAGACGTGTAGGTGTTGATGCTGCAGCTCCAAGTGTCGGTAATCCGATCCCTAACGCAGCGGCAATGTGAAAAAAGTCTCTTCGTGATACATCCATTCTATTCTCCTTAACGCTTTAAACCAGGTATTTGCATCGTGTTGCCTTTACCCTTATTCGTAACGTATACTTCAAGGGCAACCATCTCTTTAGAACCCAATGGCAGCTCAGCCAATAATGCATTCTTCATACATTGCTGCATACGCTTATCAAACGTTACCATTACACTTTGGGTCATACGGTATGCCGGCCATGTTGCTGCTGATGCCGTCTCTTTTGCTCCCAAATCAGGAAGTGCCTGCATACGCAAGCGTGATCCCACGATATCAGGACTATGACAGCTGTTACACGAAAGACCGCGTCCTCCGCGTCGTTCTTCAAAGACATGCTGTCCAAGAACTGCCATCTCTTTCATCTGTTTGTCTGCTTTAACGTCTATATTGGTTTCAAGCCCGTTTGCCAATGATTTGACATGGGCCGTCATTTTAATCATCTCATTACTTTCAAGCTTAGGAACCGGATGTCCGCGATCTGCCGCTGCCATCTGCAACGATTGAGACAATGTCACAACTTTACCCGCTACTTTTACCATACGAGGAAAGCCTGCGATTGTTTTCGGTAAATCTTTTACCTTTACCCCCAGCACCTTGGCATAAGCATCTTTTCCGATAAGTGAATTAAACATATCTTCACCCTCGGCCACATCCATAGCAGCAGGGTTGTTTTCCAACATTTCGGCATACATCGCCTTATCAGCAGCATTCATACTCATGGATTCCTCAGCATTGAGCATACCGCACAAAACGAGTGAGCACAAAGCTGTGCACATAGAAAGTTTACGCATAATTTATCCTTTAGGAGTAATGGCTACGCTACTCTCTACGTTGTCGCCTTTGTTATCTTTTGCAAGAACTTTCAACGTCCCCGCTCCCGAAACTTTGAGACTGATGGTCAAGACCGGATTCACCGAAAGCGATTCCCATGTTATCATTTTAGTGAGCATCTTATCGTTGAACAAAAAATTCACTTCATTGATATAGTGAGCTGGCACGATTTGCCCTGTATCTTTATCCTTGCGCATTCCTGATTCCATCGGATGCATCGCCATAAAGTCAACTTTAACGATATCTCCGACCTTGTAGTCTTTTGGTTTGATTTTAATCAATGTTTTCATCTCTAAATCCTTTTTATTTTTTTTTGCTTATTTGTTTAGTACGAAATCAACCGCATCCGCCGATCGTTACTTTGACATTTTGTTTCGCACTCAAAAATGTTCCATTGCTCAGCTCAGCTATAGCCAACACATCCTGAGTTGTTCCAAGCTTGATACGTGTTGCAAAAGAAGCTTCTCCATTAGCAGGGGTCAAATAGACATTAGCACATCGGACATTATTGTTTTTGGTTGCCAATACATGGATTGCTTTAACGTGGTCATTTGCGCTCATTGGGCTTTCTACACTTACTTTGACCGGTACTACGGCTCCGTTTTCTGCGATTTCAGGTGCAGAAAGAGACACTTTTGTTGATGGCGTTACCGGCTTCCCACCTGTAATAGCAGCAAGTGCCGATTCAACGCTCATCTCATTAGGGCCTGTAACTTTTTTAGCCTCATCTGCCGCACTTACAATACTAGGAACCAATGCAGCACACGCACTTACCGCTCCAAATCCTTTTAAAAATGATCTACGTTCCATTTTTTCTCCCTTATACTTAAATTATTTTTTAGAAACGATATACGACATCAAATCGCATACTTCACGCTCAGAAAAGAGCCCATTTGCCAAATTGACGGTCATGTGCGTGTTTGGATTATCCATACGCGGATCAGCAATTTGTTGATACAAAAACTGTCCGTTTCTAACGCCACTATCCATATAAAGCGCTTTATAGTTGGTTAAGTCAGGCCCGATGTTGCCGTATCCTTTCGCCCCTTCGATGTTATGACAAGCGACACAGTTACCCATTTGCTTCTCTTTTCCGTTTGGAAGGAGTCGTGTTA
>JAQTOQ010000154.1 GCA_028713245.1 Sulfuricurvum sp.
CCGATCCTTCCGTATTATGTCTTAATAATAAAGAATCCAAAGTTATAGTGGGTAAATCGCTTTCTTTCCTAAAAGGTTCTACCACTGGCTCGGCTGGTACTTCTTCTTCGCTTGATCGTGTTGACGTTGGTCTTAATCTCACAATAAAACCTCTTGTTGCCTCAAAAGATAAACTTTCTCTTAGTATCGATGCCGTTTTGGAAAATATTTTGCCTGTCATGGATTCAAACAATCAACCCATTACAAGCAAACAGCAGATTAAGACGGATTCTATATTGCATCATGGCGAAACAATCGTTTTAGGTGGGTTTGTGAAGTCTTATGACAGCGTTATTGATGATGGTATCCCTTTTCTTTCCGACATTCCGTTTATCGGTGGCATTTTTAAACATTCTTCGACTATCACGCAAAAAGACAATTTGCTTCTTGTCATTACTCCATACATTATTGACGATTCTAAGTCTTTGTCATCTTTGCAAACTGATCTAGGTGCATTTGGAAAATTACAAAAAGTTTACAACGATTCTTTATCATCTAAGGGTGATTAAATTTAATTTTAGGAGTGATAACCATGAACAAATACGGCTTAACAGTGCATGATCTAAAGTATGCACAAGAAAAAATCGACGCACAGCGCTCCTATCTTTCTAATAACTTTTTCCATACCTCTACGGGTCAAGTAAAATCCCTCCTCGATGTTTCATTCTCTGCGAACATATCAGAGCGTTATTACTCGCAGCTCTCCAATAAAATCAACACCATGCACTCGTTAGCCATCACACAACGTCTTAAACCCGTTTTTCTTACCATTACCTTAGATGGTTTCTTTCGTGGCTTTCTCACGGGTAATTATTCCAAATGGCGAAAACTCGATCATGATAAACAAACCGAATATTTGCGCCATATTCCAAATAATGAAGTACACGGCTTTCTTCGGGATAAAATCTTTAGCTGCGCAAAATTCACGATCAAAGATTGTTATAACGTCCTCGCTTATCAATGGTATCGATACTCTTCCGGGTACTCATTTAAAAAGATCAAAAAGGACGCCAAACAGTTCATTTATCTAAAAGCTGCAGAACCGCATAAAGATGGCGTTCCACACCTTCACGTTCTTCTATGGATTCCACATGATTACTTTGATATGTTTCAAAAAGACTTCGTTCGCTACTTTTCCGCTCCTCAAAACCATGTACCTATTCAAGACGGTAACCCCGGTGACACTAAAGGCTTTCAAACGGCCATACATAATCCCGTTGGCTATATTATGAAATACGCCACTAAATCATTCATCGATTTAAAAAACGGTTGTGATCTCGATTATCTTCAAGCCTGGTACATAAAAAATAAAATCCGTCGTATCACTACCTCTCACTCTACCGTTCCGCAATGGGTATATCAAAAAGTTTTTGCGATCGAAAAAGATTGGTATCACCTCACTGATCTAACAGTACGTGAACCCATGCTTTGTGAATGGAGCCGTGAAGATGATTACTTTCTGCTCATCGAGGATAATGGCCGATGCCTAGAGTACGATCGTGGTTGCTTAACCCTTCGTTACATAGACGGCCCAATAATTAAACAAATTGGCGAGTTCTCTGATAAACCGAAATTTAAACCTCAAACGCTGCAACCGGTTCCGCATCTTTGGCAAAATAAACCCGAACTCAGACACTACATCGACGTTTTTTATGAACACGATCACTATCTCTATCGTGACGGTGAATTTACACGACCAACACCGCAACCTCTTAAAATGTCTGATTATGATCTTTACAGTTATTGGAAGTCTATGGATGCAGAAGCTGTACATCCTCACCATTACGCACATACTTATAATGAAATGATCTCTCGTGGACTCCTTGAGGGTGAGCCTGTATCACTTAATAATGTGTATCTTGGAAACCCATTTGATGAAAATGCATGTATTTCTTCTGAAGATCGCCCTTATGTCACTACATTGGCACGAATAAGAGCTGATAGACATAACCCGTTTGAAGAGGAAACTACTTATATCTCAAATCCTTGGGGGGATGATTATGAGCTTTAATCGCATTTGCCCTGTATGTGGTCATGAAATTATAAAAGTGGATAAATTCAAACCCTCTACTTATTGCAGCAATGATGCTTGTCGTCATTATTCAAAATATAAAACTGCTTTAGAAAAAGCTATTTTGAACATTACTCCTACTTCTGAGGCTCGTAAAGTCATTAGAGGGGTATGTAATTTATTGGGTAATGGTACTAATACTTTATGACCTTTGATCATTACGCAAACCTCTATTTGAAGTTCAAAGAAAAAGAGCTCAAAAACTCCACGTTTGAAAAGTATCAAAGCATCATTGATCTTCGTCTGCTCCCATTCTTCAAAGATACCCCAATCAATGAAATAAAAGTGTCTGATATTAAACTTTGGTTGCTGAATATTGATGATGTTGGTGGTAAATCAAAGCGAATTTATCTTAGTGTGATCAAAGGGATATTTGACGAGGCTTTTTATGATGAAGTTATCGAAAAAAATCCCGTTTCCAAGATACGTTTACCTAAATTAACCCGTCCTACTATTCATCCTTTCACCCCTGACGAGGTTAAAAATATTCTTCTAGCTGCTGAAATGAACAACTACAAAAACTATCTAAATATTGCTTTTTTTACGGGGATGCGCAGCGGTGAGATTATCGGATTAAAAAAAGAGGATATTGATTTAAAAAATAAGATCTTGAAAGTACGGCGTACCAGGTCGCGATTTGGAGAAACAAGCCCTAAAACTAGGGGATCATTGCGTGATATTCCGATACTTGATTCGCTTTTTCCGCTTGTTGAGACTCTTTATAACCTGCATGATCACGACTATCTTTTCAAAACTCAATATAATGAACCGTATCGTGATACTAATGTTTTTGTGGACCGCTACTGGAAACCATCCCTTGAAGCGTTAAATCTTGAATATCGACGACCTTATAATACCCGCCATACCTACGCTACAAATATGCTTTATAGAAATTTGGTAACACCTGTTGAACTGGCTCAATTACTTGGTCATTCATCTACTGAAATGGTTTTCAATATCTACGTTGCTTATCTTGATCAAAACTATAAAACATTTGATAGAACCATTGATTTGTATAAGTAAAACGGGGTAGGAAAAATTTGTTTAGTTTCTTTTAAAAAGTCTTTGAAAGTGGCTAAAATAGGGGTTTGTGGCGGACGAGGAGAGATTCGAACTCTCGGTACCGTTGCCAGTACGTCTCCTTAGCAGGGAGGTGGATTCAGCCGCTTTCCTACTCGTCCATTTGTAGTAGGTCGAAATTATACTGACGTATAAATAACAAGCACCTTAAAGTGGGACCTAAAGCTCTTTGAGTATCGCTTCTACGACGGTGGCAGGATTTTGAGCTTTGTAGATAGGTCGTCCAACAACGATAAAATCCACTTTTTCTTTTTGAGCCACTCCAATAGTGGCAATACGCTCCTGATCGCCTGCATCTTCACCGAATGGTCGGATACCTGGGGTGAGGGTGATAAAGGAAGGTGCGGTCAAGGATTTGATTGATTTGCTCTCATATGCGCTGCATACAACGCCATCAAGCCCCGCATCGTGTGCATCTTTGGCGAATTGATCAGCTTTATCTGCAATCCCTTTTTCATAGACGTGAGTAAATTCATTTTCTTCAAATGAGGTGAGGGCGGTAACGGCTAGTACTAGGGGGCGATTTTCATAAGCAGATAATCGTTTCATTACCTCGCGCATCGCCTTGGGACCTGCAGAGGCATGTATATTGAACATATCGACGCCAAGTCCCATAATAGATTCTGCGGCATCAGCCATGGTGTTTGGGATATCGTAAATTTTGAGATCTAAAAAAATTTTAAAATTAGGATTGATGGCTTTGATCGCACGTATGAAAGGTTCACCATCACGTATATACGAGCGAAGACCTACTTTTAACCATATAGGATAATTTTTTATTTTTTCGATTAAGGCTAAGTTCTCATTCATTGAGGGTAAATCCAGTGCGACACATAGTTCCATACTATCCCTTTTTAACTAAGTACAAAAGTATATCAGAGGCGGAATATTTTTCCTATTAACGCCT
>JAQTOQ010000155.1 GCA_028713245.1 Sulfuricurvum sp.
TAGCTTAATCTATCAATTTCTTATTAAACATCAATATTTTTTATTAATGTTCAGACTGGAGTCGTAACCTTAAGCGACAGGTTCATCCGAAACTCCTGCAAGATTATCCACACTGTACCCGCTTCTATAACTTTGGAATCCTGAATGAGAAACTGCATAAACTGCTCTGCCCCTCCTAGCAGAATGCATTGATTTAAGTTTTTGCCATCATCAATGCTTTTTTAACGTCTAACCGATCATACAGTTTGAGCATATTATGATAGTCTTGGTGCAGTGTCACATCGATCAAATACTCTTCACCCTCGATAATCAGCAGTGCTTTTTCGATTTTCTCTTTGCCATAGATATCAAACAACGCTTCTTCATACTCTTCCCATGGCAACTCTGCCTCACCCATGCGTATGAGCTCTGCTACGATGTGCCCCATTTTGTTGGTTCCAAACTCTAGGAGAGGAATTACTTCTTGGGCATTTCCAGCCAACAAATATATTTGCGCTTTTAACTCTAGCATCGTAAAATTGTTCTCGAAGATAACACCGATGTATTTCTCAACATTGAGGGTATCTTCGAGTGACTCTATTAAATCCAATATTTCCTCAGGGTCAAATTCCGAAAAATTTAAAACCATTTTACGGATGAGCTTGCCGTTGTTTTTATTGTTGTAAGTCAAATCCTCAATCGGATACACTTCCGAAATGCTGGGTACGATCATCTGACACGAGTAAAATCCTAGATAGTTGTATTCTCGCACATACATTTCTTTTTTCATTGTCTTTAAGATACCCAGTAAGTAGTCGTACTCTGCAGCACTCCCCTCGCCTTTGTAGTCCCATCCAGTGTATTTGAAACTCTTTTTAGCACTCAAAAATCCAAATCCGAGTTTGCCGTTAGAATCGATAAAATGAGATTCGAGATTGAAGCTGTCCGAAACCAGGCTCATATCAAACGTCGGTATTTCAAACGCATCCAGATTTTCCAAACCGCGCCCCTGCATCAGCTCGGTCATAGTGCGCTCAAGCGAAACTTGCAATATTGGATGGGCACCAAAGGATACAAACAGAGTTGAGTTTTCAGGATTGATGAGGGATATCGCTGTAACGGGAAATTTACCACCCAATGACGCATCCAATACTTCGACCACATACCCCAATGCTCGCAATGCGTGAACATCATGACTGAGTCGTTCAAATGAATGGATGATTTCTTCAGGAAATTTTGGGAGAGCATAGCCGTTTTTGATGATCTCTATTTTGGCGTAACGCTCAAAAATCTCGCTGAGAGCCTGAACTTTTGCCTCTTCAGGAGTATTACCCGTCGCCAATCCATTACTCACATACAAATTGCTCAAGATATTAAGAGGGATGTACACCGCTTGACCATCAGAGTGTCTTTGAAACGGCAATGCGACGATTTTATCCTCGTAGTCACTGTTATAATCCACGAGGTCATCATCGCTTATACTGCCATCAGGATTATAGATCTTTCGCAACTCATCACTGAGATAGCCACCGCCAAATTCAAAGGCAACCTCATCAGGATAATATTTACGATCAGGAAGATGAAAATCGATAAAAAAGTTGTTGGTTTGAAGTCGCTCGATGTATTCACCCAATGCACTGGCTTTGGAAGCATCCGATACGATCCCCTTACCATTTGAGTAGATATGACGCGGTGCTTCGATAGATGCTAGATTAACCGAATAACAGTATTCCAGCGGATGTTTTTCTTGGGAAAAAGTGGCTTCACATCCGACATCGACAAGAACTGCCTCCATCTTTTTGATCGATTCTTCGAGTGGTGCATTTTTTGATAATAAATTCATGAATATTCACTTTGCTAATTTTAGTTAGAGTATACCCTATTATGCTATAGTTGCAAAAACATTTAGTATGGAATCAGCATGGCTATTATCTCTATTGCATCCACAAAAGGGGGAGTCGGAAAAACTTCTCTCGCTTTTTCTCTAGCAAAAGACTTAGGGTATCGCTATGCGACCAATGATATGTCCGTCGTTTTGAATAAATACAAAAATGCCCGCTATTACCCCAACAAAATTCCTCTTCATCCCGATACCGTTTATGATTTCGGCGGGTTTGATGCACAACATGCCGATGAGATTTTACGTGCTTCCGATATCATACTCGTTGCCACAATCAATGATCTTAACTCCATTATGAAGAGTTTGATTTTTATCAAAAACTACAAAGAAAAAACCCTTCTGGTTTTTGCCAATATGATCGACAATTCCAATGATGCCGCTGTAATTCGGCAAAAAATACATGAGCACTTCCCGAATCTCGCCTTCACCTATTTACGCCGTACCAAACTGCTTAAAAATGCTCTCGAAACAGGGATGAGTGCGCGTGAGCTGTACGAATCGAGCAATCACAGCAAACACCTCTATAAACAAGCCTACAGCGAATATCATAAAATTCTCAAACTCTTCACTACCGATGGACAGTATTTCAAAGGCCCGACTACATGACACCTATCCTCCTCACCACCCTAAACGCTCGCTATGCGCATAGTACGTTGGGACTACGCTATTTGTTTGCGAACATGCACGAACTTCAAAATGACACAAAGCTTGTGGAATTTACCATCAATGAGCAGATACAAAGCATTGCTGAAGTCATTCTCGAACACACTCCAAAAATCATAGGCATTAGTGTCTATATTTGGAATGCAACTGAAACATCACAACTGATCGAAATACTAAAAAAAGTATCTCCTGACACCATAATTGTACTAGGAGGACCAGAAGCCTCTCATTTGCCTCATCGTGTCAATTTTGATAATGCCGATTACATCGTTAGCGGTGAGGGAGAAATAGCGTTTTATGAACTGTGTAAAAAAATACTTACTCCCGTTCATGGTGAGCCTGTCGAACCATACTACCCAACGACCAGCTCAGGGCGAACGAAGTTTATCAAAGCTCCAATGCCTGACCTTAAAGCGATATCTTTGCCTTATGCCGCCTACACTGATGAAGACGTAGCACATCGTACCATCTATGTGGAAGCATCACGAGGATGTCCGTTTGAGTGTGAGTTTTGCCTCTCCTCAGTCGATGAAAAAGTACGTAATTTCCCGCTCGATGAATTGCTCGAAGAATTTGAAATCCTTTGGAATCGTGGAGTAAGGAGCTTTAAATTTATTGATCGTACGTTTAACCTTAACATGACGTTTGCAAACCGTATTTTGAATTTCTTTCTCTCCAAAGAGCCACCCTATTTCGCTCATTTTGAAGTCATTCCCGATCATTTCCCCGATGTGTTAAAATCCAAAATAGCCTTATTCCCTCCCGGATCACTACAGCTAGAAATTGGCATACAAACTCTCGACCCAGTAATCGCAAAAGGGATTAACCGCCCTCTCAAGCTTGAAAAAATTTATGAGAATTTAGCTTTTTTAGAAAATAATACCTCTGCACATATGCACCTCGATCTCATTGTGGCGCTTCCGGGAGAGACCATCGAAGGATTTGGGCATAATCTCAATAAACTCGTTTCTCTCACGCATAGCGAGATACAAATAGGGATACTAAAAAAACTTTCAGGCACTACCTTATCGCGCCATGATAAAGAACATGGGATGATTTATAGCGACATTCCCCCATATGACATTCTCCAAAACAATAATATCAGCTTCACACAGATACAAAAAATGAAACGCTTTGCCCGTTTTTGGGATCTTTATTACAACAGCGGAAATTTTGATAAAAGTGTCAAATTATTGTGGAAAGAAGAAAAAGTATTTGAGGGATTTTATGCATTCAGCGAATGGATATTTACCCAGACGCTTTCAACCTGGAAGATATCACTTGATCGTCAAATATCACTGATGTATGAGTATCTACTACCCCATACCCAACTTGAAGTGATACAAGTAGCATTAATAGAAGATATAAACACAACACCGGGGAGAAGAATCCCCTATTTTTTAACGCATGATGTGTCCAAAGAAGGACCAAAAAGCACCGAGAAACAAGTTACCCCGAAAAGACAGGCAAAAAGAACATAATTACCAGGTTCGAATACGGATATGACATGATGTACATTGTTTCAGCAACTGATTGTAATCTTCCATCGCTTC
>JAQTOQ010000156.1 GCA_028713245.1 Sulfuricurvum sp.
GTGTGATTTCATTAAAACCGTCTTTAACCAAATTGATAAAATTATAGGTATGTATCGAAGAACTTGCGATAACAAGAAGCTTTTTATCCATTCTTGTAAAGTTCCTTTAACGGTTTTGCCGGATTTCCTCCGTAAATCCACCCCTCTTTTAGTGTCCCTTTTACGGTCGAGTTAGCTGCTATAACTGTATTGTTTCCAATGATTGTATTTGGCAATATCACACAGTGTGTACCTATGAAAACATTATTCCCGATTACAATAGTGCCTTTTTGATAAGTATCGGTGTGCAATTTATTTGGATCTTCGGAAATATGGTTTGTAACACAAAAGAATGAACAAAAAGGGCCAATGGCGACATTGTTTCCAATATTTATTTGTTGGTCTTCGATTAAAAAATATCCGTACGGTGCAATGTGCGACGAATAGCCGATTTCAAACCGTCCATTATTGTCTTTATATATTGTGATGTTTTTATAGAGAGTAGTATTGTCTTTTAGGGTTATATGGTTCTTATTATTTATGTCTACCCTGTAATCAATACGGCATTTATCACCTATTTGAATGCCCGGATAGAGGTATTTTAAAACCAATGTGTACAGACGGGTTAACGCTATTTTAATCATTGGAATCCCTTCTGTTTTTTATAACTGTTTTCACCTATAGTATTATAGGTTAATGCGAAGTCTCATGCAACTGGTCTTTTGGTAATTTACCCAGATATATCCGGAACAGTCCAAAGCAGATAGCCCCCGAAAGAATAAGCATTAGTGAGGTCGCCCATGCAGCTCCTTGAACCCCTTTCCACTCTACCATGAAATAGACAACTGCAGCAGAAACAGGTGTAAGCAGTGTAGCATGCAATGCATTCCAGTCTGCTCGTCCAACAGCGTGAAGTATATTCCCAAAAGGGATGCGAAGGAGGAATGTTCCGGCCACACCAATTAATAGGATGTCCTGCAGATAGGGAGCAAGCGGATAATTGTTCCCAAAACAGAGGTGAATTATCGGTGCTGAAAATAGATAGAGTGTAACAATTATCAAAAATGTCAATAATCCGAACAAAGCGAAATACGATCTCAGATAATTCATAAGCACTAAACGGTTATTAGAGTGGTGTGTCAAATAAACAAAATCTGCTGTTAAAAACGCCCCTGGAAGAAAAAACAAACTGTAGGGGATTATAGTTGCAATTTTATACGCAGCAATAAGTGTGGGGTCAACTTTGAGCAGGACCAGCATAATGATATCCATAGAAACAAACAGTTGATTGATGACGGAACCGGCCCCGACGTAAAGGCCGTATCGCCAATAAGGGATATCAGGTACATTTCCTTTTCTCCATAAAGCAAGCATTCTATAGAGCGTTGTTGAAATAACAAAAATAGGAGCAACAGCTAATATTAGAGCAAAAGCAATAATCCCTTTTGCAGAAAAAATCCATCCGAAAAAAACTATGAGAAGTGAATAAAGAATCCCAAAGATTGCATATTGACGATTATTATTGATAAGCCTGAAATGGTTTTTAATGATTTCATAAAAATTGTAAGAGATGATACTGAAAATGATAACCGCGTAAGCAAATTCACCTTCATCTGACAACTGTATAGGGGAAAAAAAATTCCAACAAAGAAGCCCACCGATCGGAATAAAGGACAATAAAGTTCCAAATAGCAAGGTGCTGGACGTTAAAAACTCTTTTTCATGAAGTGTTTTAAGCTTTGAGCCAAAATGAAGGAGTGAATATTGCCCGCCTCCTCCTGCCAGCGGCTGTGCAACACCTACTATAGTACGCATTGCTGTAAACTCACCAAAGCTAAACGGAGTTAATGCCCTCGTCATAATAGCTATAAAAATAAAACTACTGATTCGTTCGATTAAAATGGACATAACAACCCAAAAACCGTCTCTTTTGTAAAATAGATGGATAGCTTGAAGAGCAGAGTTAAGGTAATTCATTGAGACTGATTATATTTTAGTTTTTGTGCTAAAGCGACCTCTAGATATTGAAGTATTCTTAGCATTTAGAGAGCTTTTTGGTAATATAGAGAATTTCTTCATTACTTAAATAGGGATTCATCGGCAAACTTAGAATCTCACGTGCAATTTTTTCACTGATCGGAAAATCACCTTCACGATATCCTAGGTAGTTAAAACATTCCTGAAGATGCAGCGGGATAGGATAATGGACTGCAGTGGGAATCCCTGCTTCTTTTAATTTCGTTTGGACGAGATCTCTGTTTTGTATGCGAATCGAGTATTGAGCCCATGCAGAAGTCCTATCCGATTTGACAAACGGTAATATTATATTTTTTTCTTTCAAGGTATCTGTATAAATTGCAGCAACGTGCTGTCGAAGAGAAAGGTCATCCCTGTAATATTTCAATTTTACATTAAGGACGGCGGCCTGGATAGTATCGAGACGCCCGCCTATACCGATGTATTTATGATGATATCGTTTCGTCTGGCCATGCAGACGAAGGGATTTGAGTTTTTCGGATAAAGTTTCGTCATCGGTAAATACTGCGCCACCGTCTCCATAGCATCCGAGAGGCTTAGCCGGAAAAAAACTGGTGCAGGAGATATCTCCTAAATTGCTGTCCATTTTGTCTTTATAGGTACTTCCGAAGCTTTGGGCACCGTCAATAATCACTTTAAGATTATAGTTGTCAGCGATGCTTTCAATCTCATCCATGTCGGCAGGTTGACCGTAAAGGCTGACGGGTATAATCGCTTTGGTTTTAGGAGTAATAGCTGCTTCTATTTTGGAAGAATCTATATTGTATGAAATTTCGTCAATATCGACAAAAACAGGGATAGCCCCTAACCGCGCAATCGTCTCCGCAGTCGCGATAAAGGTAAAGGGAGTAGTAATAATCTCATCACCCGCCTGGATATCCAGTGTCATCATTGCAAGCAGTAAAGCATCGGTACCGCTGCTGCAGGTGATGGCATGTTTTGCACCGGTAAAATCAGCTAAAGATTTTTCCAGCCCTGTGATTTCCTCTCCCATAATGAAGTTACACTTTTGCATAACAGAGAAAACAGCTTGCTCAATCTCCTCTTTGTAGAGCGAATGCTGATATTGGAGATTAGCAAAATCGATTTTCATTTGATCACTTCCAAAGTATCGTTGATGAGTTTATATCGGCTTCCATCGGTTTGATCTGTAGCTTCGCTGTTATCATTGAAACAAAGTGTATTGCCTGCACGGCTGACCCATCCGATTTGATGGGCAGGAACTCCGACCATAAGCGCATAGGGTTTGACATCACGGTTTACGACAGCACCGCTGCCGATTAGGGCATATTCCCCGATTGTAATTCCACAGACGATAGTCGCATTTGCACCAATACTGCACCCTTTTTTGAGAAGAGTTTTTTTAAACTCATCGCGGCGGACAATAAAGGCTCTGGGATTGATAACGTTAGTGAATACCATGCTTGGCCCTAAGAATACATCATCTTCACACTCTACTCCCTCGTAGATACTGACGTTATTCTGCACTTTTACGCCATTGCCGATTTTTACTTTCGGTCCGACGACACAGTTCTGTCCGAATGAACAGTTTTCCCCAATGACTGAGCCTGCAAGGATATGACAAAAATGCCAGATCTTTGTATGGTTGCCAATGAATACTCCCTGATCAATGTAGGCACTTTCGTGTGCAAAATAAGCAGGCATTAGATAACTTTCTCACAAAATGGATGATAGTTTCCGCTTAATCCGATTGGTTCAAGGTTACGAATCGCCGAAACAATTTCGATTGAATTACGCGCTTCATCTAATCCGAACCCACCGCCGCTCAATATGTCTTTGTAACTTGTTGTATGTAGATCAGTAAACCCTTCGCTGAACTCAAATGCATCGTTATCAACTGTAATATTTCTGTATGTTCGACTGCCGGAAGTTTTGATCTCATCAGGGATATAATCGTAGTTGACAGAAAGAAACCAGCGCACCCGGGCATTTTTCAGTTTCATATACCCCGCATTGGTATCAGGTTGTTTTACATGAACGATATTTTCTTCTACAGGACCGAAAATCCAGC
>JAQTOQ010000157.1 GCA_028713245.1 Sulfuricurvum sp.
GAACCCACCGTTGAGAACGTGTATGGATTTGTGGACAATGTATTGGGTCAGTATGCCCATGCTATCAATGCACTGTTTGAATTTACGGCACTTGGGTATGCTCTTTCAGCTTTGGGCATTTCAATAAAAGAGAACGCACAAAAGATTTTGCAAGACGAAGCCGCATTGAAAAAAATGCTCCTGCTCATGGAAAACTTAGGATATGATTTGGCATCATGGCGTGAGCATATTTTTGAGGTACAAGACACCGCAGACATCCATTATCTTGACAGTTCGTTTTTCAGTTCGTGCATACAGATAGAGGGAATTATTAGCAATAAGGATGTTCAGGTAGCCGATGATGATGATAGTTTTGAATTGTTTTAAAATAAATTCAAGGAGGAAGTAAATGGCAAAAAGAGTAATAATCGTCGATGATTCACGTGCAGTCATCGCGACGGCAGAGTTAGCGTTGGAAGGGATGATCGATAGTGGTGTTATCGATTTCAAATCGTATTTGAACCCCGCAGAACTGTTAGAGGCATTGTTAAACGGCAGTGAAAATTTCGATTTGCTTATCAGTGATGTTAACATGCCCCAGATGAACGGATTAGATTTGGCACGTGCAATAAAGGCAGATGCTCGTTATGCAACAAAGCCTATTTTGATACTTACGACCGAAAGTTCTGATGAGATGAAAATGGTGGGTAAACAGATCGGTGTGACCGGCTGGATGGTTAAACCGTTTACCGATGAAAAACTGCAAAAATCATTAAAAATGGTACTGGGGGTATAGAATATGGAAGCAAATACGGCCCAAAGCAGAAAAGAGAGGTATCTCACCTTTTTTCTAGGTGATGAACAGTACGGTATAGCGATCAATCGGATCAAAGAGATTATCGCCATGATGAAAGTTACCTACGTGCCACGTACTCCGCAGTACATGCGCGGGGTGATCAACCTGCGCGGTTCGATTATCCCGGTAGTGGATACCCGTATGCGTTTTGGGATGGAACCCAAAGAAGAGGATATGCACACTACGATCATCATCGTAGAGGTGGAAAAAGTAAACATCGGTTTCATCGTAGACCGTGTAGAAGAGGTAGCCTCTATCGATGCTTCGAATTTAGGAGTGCCTCCGAAATTTGGCGGTAATATCGGCACAGATTTCATCTGCTCTATGGCACAGATCGGTGAAAATGTCGTGATGATACTCGATGTTATGAAGCTTTTCCAAGAAGATGAGCTGGTCAGTTTAGAAGAAATCCAACAAACTCAAACAAACACAGGAGACGACAAATGAAATGGTTAGATAACATGGTATTGCAAAGCAAGCTTATATTGTTGACGACGGTGATGCTCATAGCGCTCGTGGCACTCGGGTTTTTAGGATACAGTACGACGGTGAAATGGAACGATTCGGTTACTCAGATCGGTAAAGTTAATGTGCCATCGATCTTAGGGCTTATGAAAATGCGCACAGGACTTGGCGATGTGGTGTTACAGGTTGCTCGCGTAAACGGGTTTGAACCGGGTCCAAAGGCACAAGAAAAGCTTAAAGGGGTACTCAAGCAAATTGACGAAGGATTTGCGCTTTACAAAGAAGGATACGATATATATGCTTCTTTGGCGCAAACACCAGAAGCAGCAAGTATCTGGAAAAAATATGAAGAAGATTATAAAAATTGGAAAGACATACAAGTAGAGTTCAGAACGCAGATTGTTGAGCCTTACAGCAATACTGGTGACATGAAATTACAGTCGGAATATTCTGCTAAAGTACAACCGTATATCGACCGTATGCGCCTTCATCGCCAAGCGATGATAGATGGGATCAATAAAGTTACAGATATTAATGAAGCGGGTGCTAAGCAAGCAGTTACGGATGCTGAAAAAGAATCTAGTGGTGTCTTGAAATTAACGATCGGTATGGTTTCTTTTGCTTTATTTGTCGCAATTTTACTCGCAGTGATGATTATACGATCTATCACCCGTGCTGTGACTGGCAGTGTTACCTTGATCCGTGATGGTGCAATGCAGATCACCTCTGCATCTGAGCAAGTGGCCTCATCATCTTCTTCATTGGCACAAGGTGCAAGTCAGCAAGCATCAAGTGTAGAAGAAGTGAGTGCAACACTTGAAGAGAGTACTGCGATCAATACGCAAAATGTTGATAATGCACGTCAAGCAGATATCTTGGCAAAAAATGCAAACGATTCGGCGCGTGCCGGTTATGAAAAAGGGGAGAAACTCTCTACTTCCATGCATGCGATTACCGAATCAGCGGCAAAAATCTCAGGAATTATCAAAGCAATCGATCAGATCGCCTTCCAAACCAACCTTTTGGCACTCAATGCGGCAGTAGAAGCGGCGCGCGCAGGTGAGCATGGGCTGGGATTTGCCGTGGTTGCAGACGAAGTACGTAATTTGGCTCAACGTGCCGCAGGCGCTGCAAAAGAGACCTCTGACATCATCGAAGAGGTTGTAGGACAGATCAAAGAGGGTAATGCAATTGCTCATGCAACCCATACCTCATTTAGCGACATCGTAGAACAGACCAAAAAAGTATCCGATCTCATCGGTGAAATTTCGATTGCGGGTAAGGAGCAATCCGAGGGTATGAATCAAATCAGTCAAGCTATGGGTCAAGTCGATCAAGTAACCCAGCAAGTAGCCGCCAACTCAGAAGAAGCCGCAGCTGCAGCCGAAGAACTCAGTGCACAAGCGACCACTATGATCGAATCGATTGAGGTATTGGCAAAAATGGTAGGGATGAGTGCTAATGCACCGATTTCTGCACAGCGCAGCTTTAACGCACAACCCCCAAGAATGACGCCAGCACCGCAACAACAACGTACTGTTGCTCCAACACGCAGACCTGCGGCCCTGTCTCAAGCCAGAAGCTCTGCAGCAAACGATGTTTTCCCTCTCCATGAGGACGACCTCAAAGAATTCTAAATGTTATTTGATGGAGATGTGCTCACAATAGAGCCAGAGATGTCATTGGATGAGATCAGAGAGTTCGAACAGTTCGTTCGAACCCGTCTGGATTACATAGAGACGATTATACTCGAAGAGGGTAAACCGCTGCAAAGCAGTGCCCTGATCTCGATTTTGGTCAGCTTGAAACGGACGCGCCCTGATTTGAAAATCCCGTTTATCGATAACGGCAAAACCGCCTCAGACGCGTATGGAATATTGCATTGGATGGGTCATGACTAAACAAGAACAAGTCAAAGCGATTTTTATCGAAGAAGCCGGAGAGATTATCGAAAAGCTCGATGTCGATATTATCCGCTTTGAAGAAAATTCTACCGATTTTGATCTACTTAATGAGATATTTCGAGGAGTCCACACACTCAAAGGAAATGCAAATGCGTTTGGCTTTACCCGTTTGGGTGAATTCGTCCACCATTTTGAGGATGTGTTGGATTATTATCGCAATACCAAAGAAACGGTTGAACCGCAGTATTTGAGCCTGATGGTAGACAGCGTGGAGGTGATCAAAGACGTTATGACTTGCGAACTCGATGCCCTTCCTTATTTGCCGGAGGATTATGAATCCTGTCTTGAACATATCATCGAACTCCTCGCGCTCAAAAAAGATGGAGGAGTGGCAATTCCCCATGGCGAGGCAGTGTCGGCTATTATGGATTTGGCATCAGAGTTTGCAATAAGTGATGAAGAGGGTGAAGAAGATGTTGTCACCGCTGCCATTGCGCGTATGCAAGAAGTACGCACAGAGGGTCTAAGTCTCTTCCGTATTGAGATGTTGCTAGACACAGACTGCTACAAACGCGGATTTGATCACCTTTTGTTCATCAAGCTGTTGGCACAAAAAGCAAAATCAATCGAGAGTTTCTTTGAGCTTCAAGGAGTGGGTACGCTTGGCGAATTCGAAACTGACGTCAACGTAATCAAGAAAGTCACCGTGATCGCTTTGAGTGATGAAACATCGTCAGAAGT
>JAQTOQ010000158.1 GCA_028713245.1 Sulfuricurvum sp.
CCACTTTGCTTTAATGGTGTTTTATATTTATCCAAAGCATCTATTTTTCCATCTCCGTTTAAATCCTCTTCTAGTTCAAGCTTGTAGGAGTTTTTTTCTTTTTCAAAATGTGTAGTGATTAGTTTTTTGAGTCCAAGAAATTCAAAATTCAAAGCAAAATATCTAAAAAAATTACTCTCTTCTGGATCATCACAATTGCAAAATACAACCTTGCCTTTGAAATGCTGTTGATAGTGTTTTAGCTCTCGTTCTATATCTGATAGTTGTGTGTAAAACTCATCATTTTTTTCTTTGTTTGCTTTTTGTAGATTTTTATTTGAACTTTTCTTTTCAGTATGTTGCATCGATATATTTCCACACTTTTTGTTGTTTTTGTTTATTAATTCAACATTGTATTTTAAAAGTGTTTAACATATCTACATAATAGTATTTATATGTTGTTTATTTCAACAGTTTGTTTTTTATGCGTTGATTTGTAGCCTACAAAAATTATTAAGAGGCACAAATTAATGAACAAAAGAGATATTGCGGGTTATTTAGGAATTGATAGAACTACTCTCTACAATTGGGAAAAGAATAGACCTAATCTTTACAAAATCATCATGCAAGGCTTAGTTGTAGAGGATGTAAAAAAGCTATTAAAAGAGAGTGTTGAAAAGTTAGAAAGTGCGGGGGAAGAGAAAAAGAAATAAAGCTTCCGTTCGTGGTGAGCTTGTCGAACCATGAATACACCCTTCGACAAGCTCAGGGCGAACGAAAGAGAGAGGTAATTAATCCCTATTAAACCAACGCAATAGCGTCAATCTCAACCAATGCATTTTTAGGCAACGTTTTAACGGCAACTGTAGAACGTGCAGGCTTATGATCGCCGAAAGCCACTGCATAAAGTTCATTAACTGCCAGAAAATCATCCATATTATCGAGAAAAATAGTCGTTTTAACCACTTGATTCATCGAGCTTCCTGCTGCTTCCAAAACCGCTTTGAGATTGGATAACACTTGGGCGCATTGTTCTTTTACATCACCGGTTAGCATTACACCCTCAGGTGTCAAAGCGATCTGACCTGAGGTAAATACCATACCGTTTGCAATCATCGCTTGGGAATATGGTCCAATCGCCGCAGGTGCATCGGGAGTTTGTATTATTGTCATCATCGTTATCCTTTATTTTTTGTATTTACGCAAAGCGTCATCAAGAATCGAGTTATAATCTTCGCTACCCCAGTAACCGGGAATAGAGTAGAGCACTTTTCCATTTGATGGATCGATAAAATAGCTCATCGGAACCATTTTAGCTGTCAAGTTCTTCGGATAAACGCTCTTATCTTTGGTTACATTAACCGCTTGAAATTTAGCATTGATTCGCGAAATAATCTCTTCGTCTTGTAACGTTGTACTTTCAAGCTTACGGCACCAGCGACACTGTTCACTCGTAATCACTACCATCAACGGCTTGGACTCTTTTTTGGCTTTTGAAAGTGCCGTATCATACGAAGTATTCCAAGCAATTTCTACACCAAATGCGCTAATACTAAGCATTAGTAAAAAAAATATCTTTTTCATAATGTACCCTTTTTCTTATCTGTATTCTATCAAAATTGCGCAATAAGACGACTGAAAACACGGTGCAATTGTTCTACTTCACGAATGGATGTTCGTTCGTTGGGTGCATGGATCGTATCATTGATAACCCCAAATTCGATCACGTCAATTCCATAGGTCGCGACAAAACGTGCATCCGATGTTCCCCCTGCCGTTGAGTGCTTTGGAAGGACATCACATACCTCACGAATCGAGTCACTGAGTACCTTGACAATACGCGTATTGGCATCGGTAACGAAAGGCAATGCTGACTGATCAAGGCTCAGTGTATAATCAAGTCCTGTAAAGTGTTGTGCGATAAACGCTTCGATAGCGGCTTTATCTGTCTTCGTTGAGTTACGGACGTTAAACATCATCTTCAGTTTCCCCGGAGAGACATTGGTCGTTTCAATCCCAGCGCGAATATCGGTCACCACCAGCTGACTCGGAGTAAAATACTCATCCCCCTGATCTAAAAAGGCACCGGCAACTTTGGAAAGTACCTCAGAAATCTGATGAATCGGGTTGACCGCTTTTTCAGGATACGCAGCATGCCCCTGCTTTCCGTGCAGTTCCAACACACCGTTTATTGAACCGCGTCGCCCTACTTTGATCGCATCTCCAAAAGTAGCCTCACACGTAGGCTCAGCCACCATAACGGCATCAGGCAATAGATTATGCTCTTTTAAATACGCCAATACTTCAACTGTTCCAAACTTAGCAGGTCCCTCTTCATCAGAGGTGAGCAAGATTGAAAGCGTACCGTTAAAATGTTCGGTATCTTTGAGTGCTTGGGTAAAAGCACTGACACCGCTTTTCATATCCTGAGCGCCGCGCCCGTAAATGTATCCCTCTATCTCGGTAGCTGTATAGGGATCGGTGATCCACCCATCCCCTGCGGGGACAACATCAACATGCCCCGCAAAACAAAGGTGCGGACCCTCGCCAAAACAGCGATAAGCAAAAAGGTTTTTGACTCCTTCTCTATCGATACGAATGGCTGTAAATCCGGTCAAATAATGCTCAATAAATTCAAGCATCCCTCCATCATCGGGAGTCTGACTTTTAGATTCAATAAATTTTTTTAAAAGTTCAATAACGTTCAATTGGTTTCCTCTATAATAATCATGAACGCTAATTATAATCTTACGTACATTGATTTTGCCTTCGGAGATTTTAGCTGACGCGTGAGCTCAAGTCCGTCAAGTTCTGACGCCAAGTTTTCTCTTATTTGTTTAGCAACTGATTATACCAAAAGCCGTTTCAAATTTTTTCATTCAACCATTGCCGTTTACGATAGACTGTGTAAAACCAAACTCCTTTGATAAATGTTTCGACGGCCATAGCCAAGTATACTCCTATAATACTCATCCCATAATGAACGATTAACCATGCAGGTAAGATTCGAAAACACCACATGGAGGTGGTACTGATACGAAGCGTCAACCGTGTAGCTCCAGCCCCGCGCAGTGCTCCGCTTAGTACAAACGTAACTGCAAGCGGAATCTGAGTGGCTCCTACAAGGCGTAGATAAAGCGCCGCCGATTCGATTGTTTGGGGATCATTGGTAAAAAAGTGGGCAAGATAATGGGGAAAAACAACTAAAACAACTCCAACACTTCCCATAAAAATTGCTGCAATTTTCACACTAAGCAACCCTGCTGCATACGCATTTTCTTTTTGCTTCGCTCCCAAATACTGTCCGCTCAAGACCATTGCCGCAACCGAAAATCCATATCCTGGCATAAACGCAAAGGCCTCTATACGTGCCCCTACCTGATACCCCGCAAGCGCTTGGGTTCCATACGAAGCGATCAGCCACACAAAGATCAAAAAAGCACTGATTCCGATAAAACGCTCTGCCACAGCCGGAAATCCGATAGTGACAATACGCTTAACGTCGCTCCAATGAAATATAGGAATTACCCGTATCTTTTTTGCCCGATAGAATAACCATCCGTATACCAATAAACTAAAGCCATAGGCACACAAAGTGGCATACGCCGCCCCAGTAATTCCCATAGGTTCGAAACCACCGTGACCAAAGATAAACAAGTAATTCAATCCCGCATGCAAAGCGGCCGAAAAAATCTTGATATACAGAGAACTTTTGGTATCCCCGGCTGCGCTGAGTACAGTAAACGCCAACGTATCCATAAAAATCAAAATCATACCCAGCGATAACGTGCCAAAATAGATACTTCCCAGTTCGATAACCTCAGCATCTGAACCCATCAAGCGA
Organism: Sulfuricurvum sp.; assembly: GCA_028713245.1. Taxonomy (GTDB): domain Bacteria; phylum Campylobacterota; class Campylobacteria; order Campylobacterales; family Sulfurimonadaceae; genus Sulfuricurvum. The sequence continues at coordinate 3,824 of JAQTOQ010000158.1, forward strand.
AAAAAACTTTCGGAACCGTAATAACCGATTGCCATTATGATAAGCGAGAGAGATAACGCCATGAGAACAGTGACGTAGGCGACACTTCCTGCGCGCTTCACTCGACCGCTTCCAATGTAT
>JAQTOQ010000020.1 GCA_028713245.1 Sulfuricurvum sp.
CGAGTGCTTGGTGCAATCCTTCAGAAAAACGGCGACCTTCGGATAAACGTCCCGTGAACTCATCAACGATAACTACTTGATCGTCTTGAAGCACATAATCCACGTCTGCTTCAAAAAGGTAATTTGCTTTGAGCGCTTGATCCAAGTGATGTGAAAGGCCTGAATTTTCAATACTGTAGAGATTATCAACACCAAAAAGTTCTTCTGCTTTGATAATTCCCTCTTCAGTGGTCAAAATAAGACGATCTTTTTCATCCACTGTGAAATGCTCGTCTCGAACCAATGCTTTAGCAACCAAATCTGCGCGGGTATAGTTTTCCAATGCACGGTTCGTAGGTCCAGAGATAATCAACGGCGTCCTAGCTTCATCGATCAAAATCGAATCCACCTCATCGACAATAACAAAAGCATGATCACGTTGAACCATATGCTCTTTAGAATAGGTCATATTGTCACGCAAATAGTCAAATCCAAATTCATTGTTGGTTCCGTAGGTAATATCTGCACTGTATTGCAGACGCTTGTTTGCAGGGTTGTATTCCCCCTCTACCAAAATACCCGTATCAAAACCTAAAAATGCATAAAGCGCAGACATTTGTTCACCGTCACGTGATGCAAGGTAATCATTGACTGTGACAACGTGTACTCCTTTGCCCGTCATAGCATTAAGAATAACGGCTAGAGTTGCAACAAGGGTTTTACCTTCTCCTGTTTTCATCTCTGCAATACGTCCTTCATGAAGTACCATACCACCGATTAATTGAACATCAAAATGGCGCATACCCAACACACGCTTACTTGCTTCACGGGTAATGGCAAAAGAATCGACCAAAACATCATCTAACGTTTTTGTTGCATTTTGCACCGATTCTTTTAAAAGCGTAAATTTATTTTGGAGTGACGCATCATCCATATTTGCAAAATTGGCTTCGCGAGCATTGATTTCTTCGACACGTGAAAGATATTTTTTGACTTCACGATCGTTTTTAGTGCCAAAGAGTTTTCCGATAAATGATTGGAGCATTGATTACCTTCGTTAGTTGCTGTATGTAAAAAGTCGCTGATTTTAACACACAAATGCTATTGTTTTGGTTAATGAGTATTGGGTACAATTCCTTATCTATCACTTGACAAGGAAAAATGTGCGTTTTTTACCCCTTACTCTTTTATTCGCTGTAACCCTCTTCGCATCCCCACAGGATATTAACTCTTTTAGTTCCCCGTTCGAACAGCGTATCGTAGATGAACATGGCAAAGTCATCACCTACCGTGGCGAGTTATGGGCGGCAAAACCCCAAAATGCTCTGTGGTCATATCAAAAACCCATCCAAAAAAGTGTCTACATCAATGCCAAACGTCTGATAATCGTTGAGCCTCAGTTGGAGCAAGCTACTATCCGCTCATTGGGAGATGAGATTGACTTTTTAGAGATCATCAAAAAAGCCAAAAAAATTGACAATGACCACTATACTGCATCGGTAAACGGACAAGCTTATACAATTACTTTTAAAAATGATTTATTGAGTGCCATACAATACAAGGATGGCTATGATAATAAAGTCACCATACAGTTTTTGAAACCTGTACACAATACTGCAATTCCCTCCAGTCGTTTCCAGCCCTCTATTCCTGCTGGGTATGATGTTCTAAAAAATTAAAGTTTATTAGAGCGCTTTCTAAACAAATCTTCAGCATCTCATCTGATATAATTCGCATATGGTATCGGGGCGTAGCGCAGTTTGGCTAGCGCACTACATTGGGGTTGTAGAGGTCGCCTGTTCGAGTCAGGTCGCTCCGACCATATGGTTAACCCCTAAATACTGGCCTTTTTAACTTCTTCAAATCTTTATCATTAAATATATCTTCCTTACACAAATCGTATAAATCTATAACCTAATATGTTCTTGGATAGAATAAAAGTAATTTTATTTTGTAATTTTAAGTTATAATACTGTATTACAAAAATACACGATTAGGAGATTACCGATGACTGCTACGGTACGCCTCGATAAATCATTGGAAGATAAGCTCGATTTCATTTCTAAAACGCTCCATAAAAAAAAGAGCGACATAATCCGTGATGCTATCACTTATTATGCAGATAGTATACAAAACAACAACAAAAGCCGTATCTTAAAAGCAGTTGCCAAAACAAAAGATGCCGATAAAGCAGAAAACGCTGAATTTGAAGGAACGATTGATGACGGTCTGTAAAGGGGAAATTTGGCTTGCCAATCTCAATCCTCAGAAAAGATCCAATGAAATAGGAAAAACCCGCCCCATCGTGGTTATTCAAAACGATTTACTCAATGAAAGTGATTACTCAACAGTTATTGTTTTACCAATGACGACGATTTTAATCAATGATGCAGCACCCTTGCGTTTTAGGGTAAAAAAAAGGACAGGGCTTGAATCAGATTCTGATGTGTTAGTGGCTCATGCTAGAGCCGTTGACAAAGAGCGATTGCTTCAAAAATTAGGAGTACTTACAGCCGCTGAGATGGAGCAGATTTGTCTTTTGTTTAACGAAGTGGTTTTCTGAAACAAATAGCGATTTATACACATATTCGCCATTTTCTATCTCATCTAAAAGTGTGCTTTCGTCATTATCTAAAAATATTGCGTTATCGAAAAGTTTTAGAAGTGTTTGTTTGCATAGCGGCATTGTACACTTAAACCTCTTACGGCTACCGTAATATTTAGAGGTAAAAAAACTTACAATAATCCCAATAACGCTACAAACAATACGGGCGGCGTAATCACAAGCCCTATTTTCATGTATTCCCACCATCCGATTTTCACTCCTTTTTGCGCCAAAACATGCAGCCAAAGTAGCGTTGCCAATGAACCAATCGGAGTCATTTTAGGTCCTAGGTTACATCCGATGATATTAGCATAGGCAAGAGCACTATTTCCAGCCTCGCCAATCGCAATATCCATGATCATAATGGTGGGCATATTGTTCATTACTGAGCTAAGAATGGCGGATAAGAAACCGGTTCCGATAACGGCATAAACATCTCCCATACTTTGTAACTGGGTAATAACACTTGCCAAATAAGTAGTTAGCCCTCCATTTTTCAAACCGTAAACAACAACGTACAAACCGATACTAAACCATACCACTTGCCACGGTGCCGCTTTGATCGTCATAATAGGTTTGGTTGCTTTAAAATAAGTGGCAATGACTAAAAAGATCAATGCTCCGCCAAGCGCAAAGACACTAATCGGGAGATGATACGTATCTCCGATAAAATATCCAATCATAAGTAGACCTAAAAACCACCAGCTAAGACGAAACATCACTGGATTTTTGATCGCTGATTCGGGGGTCGGAAGATGCTGTGTATCAATCTTCGTTGGAATGTCTTTGCGAAAATAGATCCATAATACTGCGATGGAAGCGATGATACTCAACAAATTCGGTAAAAACATCATTCTGGCGTATCCCCAAAAGCCGATATGAAAATACCCTGCGGTCACGATATTGGTTAAGTTTGAAATGACCAATGGGTTGGATGCACTGTCGCCGATAAATCCGCCCGCCATTAAAAAAGCAAACATGGCAAGAGGTTTCATTTTTAGGTATTTCATCTTGGCAAGAACAATAGGAGTGAGAATCAACGCCGCTCCATCGTTCGCAAAAAATGCCGATACCAATGCACCAAGGATGAGAATATAGACAAACATCAAATTGCCATTACCACCGGAAAACCGCGCCATCTTCAATGCCGCCCACTCAAAAAATCCGATCTCATCTAGCACCATAGAAAGCAAAATTATCCCGATAAACGCTAACGTTGCATCCCATACGATAGAAGTCACCGTTAATACATCATTTAGAGTAACCACGCCTAGTGTAAGCGCTGCAATTGCTCCAGCAACTGCTGTTGTCCCAATTTGCAGTCCGCGTGGTTGCCATATCACTAAAATAAGTGTTACTAAAAACACCCCTATTGCTAAAAGCATATTTTTCCTTTTATTTTCCCCGTTCGTGGTGAGCCTGTCGAACCATGAACTTCCACCCTTCGACATCCTTGCGGGCGAACGGCTAATTTTTTTATTGAAAAGAATTCTACCATAATATCAACATATCTTGATATATTATTTTTATTTTGTTACACTTTCACAAATCGGAGGTAAAGCGTGGATATCTTTTTAGAAACAGTTTCTGCATTGAACGACGAAACCCGCATTAAACTCCTCGCTTTTTTGGATGCACACGGAGCCCTTTGCGTCTGTGATCTCCAAGAAAGCTTCGGGATGATACAGTCACGCTTATCTCGTCACTTAAAAATCCTCAAAGAAGCCGGATTTTTACGCGTCGATCGACAGGGAACGTGGGCTTACTATTCGATTCGCTCACCGCTTGACCGTTTTCGCCTCGAAGCCTTGGCAGAAATAAAAACGTTAGAGATTGCTCTTCCACAACTTATAAAGTCATCGCAAACAGGAGTATGTAAAGTATGAAAAATGTATTAATTCTCTGCACCGGGAATAGCTGCCGTTCGATCATGGCAGAAGCCATTATCAATGCAAAAATAGGAGATTGCGTATTCGCTCAAAGTTCAGGCGTCAAAGCCAGCGGACAAGTCAACCCTCACGCGCAAGAGCTTTTGAAAGCAAAAGGGTACTGGAAAGAGCAATATCATTCCAAAGTGATTGATACGGTTATCGATACACCCTTTGATCTCATCATCACCGTATGCGATCACGCTCATGAAACGTGCCCTATGTTTCCAAAAGCCGTTAAAACAATGCATGTCGCATTCGAAGACCCAAGCGGAAAAAAAGTAGAAGAATATGCTAAGGCATTGGCCCTCATCGAAGAAACTCTTCTACCGATCATTAAATCGGAGTTATGCGACTGATGTGGAAAGAAAGTGTCGATATCCTCATCTATGAGTGGCTTAAAATGCCGCAGGGAGAAAAACTCTCTGATGTCCTCAATTTTTTTATCTACGATACGGTAAAAATACTCTTTTTACTTACAAGCATTATCTTTGCTGTAACGATATTACGCTCCTATTTTTCGACCGAAAAAGTTAGAGTGTATCTCAGTAAAAAAAATGAATATACGGGGAATATTCTCGCGGCATTGTTTGGAATTATCACTCCTTTTTGCTCATGTTCAGCGATTCCTCTCTTCTTGGGATTTTTACAGGCACGAATACCATTGGGGGTGACCTTTAGCTATCTTATTTCTGCACCTCTCAACAATGAAATCGCGATTGCGATGCTGCTCACTATGTTTGGCTGGAAAGTAGCAGCGCTATATATTGGATTTGGTCTATTGGTTGCCATCATGGGAGGTATCATCATCGGAAGAATGGGACTTGAGAAAGAGATCCTTATTGAGGTCAAACCAATTGAAGGTGAACTAAGCATTGATGAACAGCGCATCGCTTTTAAAACGAGACTCAAAGATGCGTACGATTACACGCTTGATATTCTTCAAAAGATTTGGCTGTATGTCCTGATAGGTGTTGGTGCGGGAGCATTTATCCACGGCTATGTCCCAACTGAATTTATCACCTCTATCGCGGGTGGAAACAATCCATTTGCTGTCCCTATCGCAACACTAGTAGGTATACCAATGTACTCGAATGCCGCAGGGGTCATGCCATTGATCGAAATCTTGACCTCCAAAGGGATGCTAATGGGAACGGCATTGTCATTTATGATGGCGATCACCGCCCTATCATTACCAGAAGCTATGATACTTAAGCGTATCATGAGCCTCAAACTCATCGCTATCTTTTTCGGTACGGTGACGCTCGGAATTATGGGTGTCGGATACTTGTTTAACGCAATTTTATAATTTAATAGGAGTTAATATGAAAATCGATATTACGAATCAAACCAACGGTGTAAAAGCCTTTCTAAGCGGTTTTAATACCAAAGAGCTGGGAGCGAAGATCGAAGCGTGCCGAAGTGGTAATTGTGACTGTGCTTGTGACCCTGCATTGATGCAGAAAATAGAGGAAATTGAACTCGTCACGGTTGATGGCGGTTCGATGCTTACAGTAATCGGTGATGTGGATGCAGATACACTTGCACCCATGATGCAATCATGTTTAATAGGAGACAATCAATGAAAATCGAAATACTCGGAACCGGCTGTGCCAAATGCAAAGCCCTCGAAGAAGCAACGAAACAAGCAGTCGCACAAAGCGGCATCTTTGCTCAGATCGAAAAGGTCGAAGATATTATGAAAATCATGGAATACGGTGTTATGAGTACTCCTGCCATCGTAATCGACGGTAAAGTCCTCAACACTGGAAAAACTCTCAGTGTTACTGAAATCGTAGAGCTGATTAAAGCCCACTGATGGAAAACTTCCTTTTAGGGCTGCTCGAATCGCACGGGGCATTGGTATTTGCCGGAGCGTTTAGCATCGGTGCACTCACTTCTCTCGCTCCCTGCTCCATCGTGTCAGTACCACTATTGGTAGGAAGCGCATTAGGTATGAGTTCGCATCTAAGCCCTCGTGAGCGTGTGCGATTTACCTATATTTTCGCCTCACTCTTTGCATTAGGGGTAACGGTAAGTTTCTCCATCCTCGCCTACATGGTAGCTAAAATGGGATACTTTTTCTCGATTGCACCGCTGGAAGCGTATGTCGGTGGAGGGATTTTAGCCATTGGGATTGGTCTGTATTCGCTTAGAATTCTCCCTGAAATGATTGACAAATCGCGCTGGATAAGCCGACTTATCACTCTGCGCTATTTAGGAGCCTTTTTAATAGGAATACTCTTTGGTCTCGTATCCACACCGTGTGCTTCTGCACCGCTCGTTGCGATCATCACGGTCGCTTCCAATGCCCCTGACTGGTACGCGTACGCTCTTGTGCTCACGTTTGCACTAGGCCACTCATTATTATTGTTAGCAGCTGGTGTATCTGTTGGATTTGCCCAAAGTATCGCCAGTAGTGGTAAAATAGCGTCAATCACCGAATGGATGACCAAACTCTTCTCTTTTGCCCTCATCGCTATCGGAGTTTATTTTTTTACTTTAGCGTATCAACAACTATAAAGGAGTTTCATGTTTAAATTTATTTCTTTAGTTGCACTCTGTGCATCAGTCTACTCTGCCGAATTACAACCGCGCCCTTATGCTCTGGTCAAACAAGAGATCGGCCGTGGTCAAGTCGTCATGATAGAAGCAGGTTCCACGATGTGCAGCGCGTGCAAAGAGATGGGAGAACTTCTCTATCGTGAAATGGAAATTAATCCTAACCGTAAAATCTTTTTCGTAAATGTCGCAGAAGAACGTGATGCGGCACGTGCTATGAAAATCCAAATGATCCCAACGCAAATCGTGTACAATAAAAACGGAAAAGAGATCGATCGTCATATCGGGGGATTTACGACCGATACTCTCAAGAAATTTTTGGCAAAACATAAAATTTAATAATGGACATATATGAAATTTCTCTCATTAATTAAAAACCTCACGATCGACCAACGCCGCGTTGCTTTCGTCATACTACTTAATATTATTATTGTTATCATCGAAAGTAGCGTTGGAGTCATCAGTGGTTCACTTGCCCTGCTCTCCGACGCATGGCATAACCTGAGTGATGTTCTCGCCCTAATTGTTACCGCGATTGCATTAGGTCTTGCTACACGTCCTGTATCAATGACAATGACCTATGGGTATGTACGATCAGAGATGATGGCGACGTTTATCAATGCAAGTTTTTTATCCCTCCTAATGATCTGGGTAGCCGTTGAAGCAATTGACCGACTTTTACATCCTATGCCTGTTAATGGGTGGCTCACGATGATTACGGCGAGCGTTGCCTTGATTGTTAATACTGCCAGTGCTGTGCTATTGGGTGGACATACTCATATGCACTCACACGACGATGAAGGAGATCATCATGATCTAAATATCCGTGCCGCATTTTGGCATATGGCAGGTGATGCCATTCTTTCACTCGCAGTTGTATTGGGTGGAGGTGCGATGATAGTATGGGGGATACCATGGATTGATTCGGTCTTATCACTTATATTTGCAGCAGTGATTTTAATCGCCAGTGCTAAACTCATCTCACAATCATTTTCCAGCTTAATGGATCGTACAGATCCAAAAGCACTGGCAAAATTTTCAGCCATTATTACCAATCATCCGTTGGTACTTGAAATACATGATGTTCATCTTGTACGCCCCTCCAGCCGTGAACACTATTTTTCGGCACACATCGTATTAGATGAATCTCTGAAGCTAGTCGAAGTAGAACAAATTATCGAGGAACTCCGCCATAACCTCTCCCACGCCGGAGCGACCCATATCCTCCTACAGCCCGAAACACAAAAATATGCCGGAGAAAATAACGTTCATTGTAACGGACATAGTGAGCACACTCATGGCCACGCTGAATAAAAATATTATTGCGTTAGGAGCTAACAGTTTTTTTACCGATTTCTCAACCGAAATGATTCTACCGCTGCTTCCCCTTTTCTTGGAACGGTTTTTACATGCTACCAAGGGAGAAATTGGTCTTATAGAAGGGTCAGCAGAATTGGGTGTTGCTTTGCTCATTGCACTCTCAGGTTTTTATTCCGATCGCCTTGGGCGGAGAAAAGGACTGACTGGTTTAGGATATGGGCTTTCTAACCTGATCAAACCGCTAGCTTTTTTCGCACAAACATCAGGCATGGTGGCTATTATCCGTATTGGTGATCGTATAGCAAAAGGAATACGCGTCGCACCTCGCGATGCACTTATCAGCGCTTCAACGCCCAAAGAATTCAGCGGATACGTCTTTGGTTTTCACAAAATGATGGATGGAGCCGGTGCCTTGGCTGGTTCTCTCGCTACATTTGCCTTTTTATGGATATTAGGTCAAAGTGAAAGCTCTTTTCGAACCATTTTTGCTCTCAGTCTTGTCCCAGGGCTCATAGCAATGTCCATTCTCATCTTTTTTGTCACAGATGTACCTTTCACTCCCGCACCTGAACGTCGCTTTCGCCCTAGTGCTCTGAGCACACCTTTTTATTGGTTGGTAACTTTTCAAAGCCTTTTCAGTCTTATTGCTATGAATTATTCATTTATGATTTTAAAAGCAGAAGATAATGGATTTGCTTTAGCCATGATCCCTCTGGCATATGCCCTTTACAATTTCGCACAAGCATTGTTCGCTATACCCATCGGTAAATTCTCTGATAGATGGGGGAAACCAACACTCTTGTCCATCGTCTATCTTGCATTTGGTTTGGGGACACTTGCTATGGCATCTGGAAGCACTTGGGGGGTATGGCTAGGGTTTGCTATTTATGGCTTTTTTGCCGGAGGATTCAATGCCCTAGCCAAAGCTATTATCTCTGATACTGCTCCGTATAATCTAAAAGCTACAGCGTATGGTGTTTATTATACCGCCGTTGGTATAGCAACACTGATTTCTCTTGCGGGTGGAGGCTGGTTATGGGATAAATTTGGAAGTACCTTTCCCTTTGTCATTGCTTCTTGTACAGCGATTTTATTAGCGGGAATACTATTTAGAATGCGACAACGATTTACTCCCAAGGAGCATTAAGGCATCTACAACTTACTAACGATCGATTTGATTTCACTGATCAGCTCTTGTTGTCTGGCATAAAGGTACTCTATCAAAAAGCTTTCGTATGGCTCTTCCAGATCGATCAGAACAACCACTTTCATATAGTCATCAAGCTCTTTAATAAATTCAACTTTACCCGTGACAAGCATGCTTACAACACCCTCGTCCGATCGTTTTGATGGAAGATGAAAGTTCAATGTCACCATTGTCCCTACAGGTGGTATTCCCTTGGAATTATTGATTCTACAAGCTATGGATTTGATAGAAATGTCCAATATCGACGCAGAAATCACATTTTTAAGTGCATTAATCGTCAAATGCATTCGATGATCACTTTGAATCCGAATATGTTGGCGTGCATTAGCGGATGCTTTTAGTGGTACAAAGTTGCGAAATATCGCTATTTTTCTGCCAACATCTACAATCTTAATTTCTGCTGCAATATCAAAAGGGAGATTAGTCCCTTGAATAACAATACTTTTTTCAATTTGCATTGCGTACCCTTGGACCTTCTCGATTGCCATGTATACCATACCATCGGAAATTTTAATAATTTGTCCTACGGTATTAATGCGAATCCCTTTGTAAAAATTGAGTAATTTCACCTGCGATTTGGATAAAAACACTTTTTCTAAATAATGAAGTGCTTGATCTTTTAGATCAATAGATTTGTCATTAAAAGAGACTTCATAATAAACCAGATGCGCCAAATCACTCAAAATAAGTTCTCTTTGATTGATATGATCAATAATAGCAATCGCTTTATTTAACTCTAATTTAGACATATCTACAACGAAAGAATCAAGTACCGGGATTGCCCCTTGAACAGAGATTCGTGCAACCACATTTTCATGCAATCGTTCTAACGATTCTTTAAGTTCATCAAGTGATACACCCTCGTCAATAATTGTGAAAACATCTTTGTGCCAAAGCGCGATATTACTCATGGCATTGAAGTGTTTTTTAGCCATTTCAAAGATCTCTTTACAAATTTCATTGTAGACATCTTCGCCAAACTCTTCAATAATTTTAGCTTCATTTTCGATCATGATAATGATAACAGGGATAGGCTCATTCTCTTGCTTATGTACCACAAAGGCATCTTTGAGAATTTCAATAAAATTAATACGATTGAGAAATAATTTTTCTGATTTCTTGAATGCCCCGCCTATAGGACTCATTTCAACCAACGTTTCAACCTCATTGATTTTATGCGAATCGATTAAAAACAACTCAATCTGCTTTTTATGATTCATCAACTCACGTATTTCCCGTGTATTGGCTTCTTTTAAAAAGTGTGCAGCATCGGAGGCATCAAACGTATTGAGTGCTGAAATTCCATAAAAGCTCTTAAATGCATCATTTGCGAATATCCCTTTATTCCCGCGATAAATCCAATACATATGGGTTGTACTGTCCACAACCTGCTTGTAATTTAATACCAATGAGGATTCATTTTGTCTTTTTATAATACTCGGAAGGGTGGAGAGCATCATTGTTGCAAATTCTGACTCATTGGCAATACACTTACCAACATACCCTGCTCTAAAATTGAGTGCCTCTTTATACAAGCCAACACTAACCTCTTCATTACAAAGAACAAACGTTTCTATACGTTGTATTTGCCCACTTAAAACACGCGTATTTTGTGCAGAAATCTCACTTAAAGTACCGTTAATAATAAGAATATGAGATGATAATGGTTCTGTAATCGTTTGGGCAAAATCAATACGGCGCATACTGCGAAAATATTCGATGCCTGCTTCACATATTGCACCGCTATTTTTTTCATCACCAATAACCAGTAAATCGAAAAACTTGGTATATTTACTAATTTTTTCCATTGGCATACAAAAACTCTTTATCTTAATTAATTCCTTTATTGTAGCGTGTTCTTATGCAACTCGCATGCAAAATTTGCTAAAAACACGCATATCAATGAGCATTAGGGTAAAATTTCAAAAATATTTACAGGAATTTTGATGCTTCGCTTCGCACCCAGTCCAACAGGAGATATGCACATCGGCAATCTTCGTGTTGCTTTATTCAACCATATCATGTCTAAAAAACGCAATGAGCCCCTCCTTGTCCGTATCGAAGATACTGACAAGGAGCGCAATATAGAGGGTAAAGAAAATGAAATTTTAGAGCTTTTGTCTCTTTTTGGGATTGAACACCAAGAACATCAATTACAAAGTAATAATTTGAAATTTCACCGTGCTATGGCACTGCAGCTTCTACACGATAAAAAAGCCTTTAACTGCTTTTGCAGCGCCCAAACATTGGATGCCAAACGCGATGCCGCCAAAGAAGCAAAAATAGCCTATCGCTATGATGGTACTTGCTCAAACCTTCACGCCGAAGAAGTAATCGACAACATGGCACCCTTTACTATCCGTCTGAAAAAGCCAATACACTCCATCACAGTACATGACATTATCAAAGGAGAATCCTCTTTTGCACCGGACGATATTGACAGCTTTATTTTAATGCGAACCGACAAATATCCCACCTACAATTTTGCCTGCGCAGTAGACGATATGCTCAGCGATGTTTCCCTCATTATTCGCGGAGAAGACCATTTCAGCAATACCCCAAAACAAATCGCTATCCATCAAGCACTGGGATACGATAAAAAAATCGAGTACGCGCACCTGCCTATCATCCTCAATAATGAGGGTAAAAAGATGTCCAAGCGCGATGATGCCTCCAGCGTTAAATGGCTCTTAGAAGAGGGATATTTACCAGAAGCCATCTGCAACTATATGATTCTAATCGGTAATAAAACGCCGCATGAAATTTTCACCGTAGCCAATGCCATTACGTGGTTTGATCTAGCAACCATTTCTAAATCTCCTGCTCATTTTGACATCGACAAGCTCAAATTCATCAATCGCGAACATCTCAAAATGATGGACCCAAAAGAGCTTTCCCGTTATGTCGGATTTGCAGATGAAGAAATCGGACGATTGGCAAAAGTCTTTTTGGATGAAGCCGGTACGCTCAAAGAGCTTCGCGCTAAGATAAGTACGATTTTCTCTCCAAAAGAGGTCCCAGAAGAATATAGAGAAGGTTTTGATGTTTTGCGCGAGTTAACGCTTAAAGCACCCCATTACGATGATTACGAATCCTACAAAGCCTATTTGATGCAACACAGCGGTCTCAAGGGTAAAAATCTCTTTAAACCGCTTCGTATTCTCATCGGTGGCTCGGAGCATGGTCCAGAGCTTTCCGATCTTTATACCCATCTCAAAAATTATTTAAAAGAGGTAGTCAAATGAATCCGATAGATGGAATAGTAAGCGGTCTTGGTGGTATTGTCCACTCATTATTAACAGTCTATATCTGGATCATTATCATCGGTTCTCTTTTAACATGGGTACGTCCTGATCCCTATAATCCGATTGTACAGATTATTTATCGTCTCACCGAGCCTGCCTATCGACTTGTTCGACGCATGATGCCTACGGTGTTTAATGGTTTGGATCTTGCCCCGTTGATCATCATCATCTTACTGCAAGTTATCGATATAATATTGGTTAATATTATTAATGCTATGGTACTGTCGTGAAACACTCTTTTTTTCTATCCCTTATTCTTCTCTCAAGTGCTTGGGGGCTGTCTCTTGATGATATTAATGATAAACCGTCATCCCGCCAAAAGAATTTTTTAATCTGGCAGTTTATGAATCAAGACATCAATGCCTCCCAAGCCAGCGAGGCCTTTTATCAAGTCGACAATGTCAACCAACGATTCCTTTTTGATTATGCGACAAAAACCGATGAAGAGGAGATCAAATACACTGTAAATTGCATGAAAGAACCCGCGTGTAATCTCCCCCTCATACCCCAAGATGACTGTTTGATGCTTGCCCTCACCCCCGCAAAAGCAACGGCGCTCAAAAATGAAGAACGTGAGATAATTGCAGCACGTCTTAATGAAAAATTCGGCGATACGAAATGGCTTCGTACCATGAATCAAGACTCTTTTTATACGTTACCACAAAATCTTTCCAACGAAACCACCCTCTTTCGTCTCGCAGGGACAATGTATCGCTATGAACATTTTAATCATCCTTTGACCCCTGACATCCTTAGTGCTTTATCGACTTTACCTTCTTTTAGCTCCATCGTATATTTATCCGTTACTGACCCAAAAATGGATCAGATGCAACACTCTTTATCAGATGTTACGGGTGGAAAATTTGATCCGCAAACCCATTTTTTCTTGGCTATGAATTCGATTAAATACAGTAAACTCAATATTGCCTTGGATCACCTCAAAGAGGCACACTCACATTACTATTCCACCATTGATAAGGATAAAACTATTTTTTGGATGTATCAAATCACCAAAGATGAAAATTATCTCAAAGAACTCTCAGAGAGTCTAGACATCAACATGTATGTTCTGTATTCGAGAGAACTGCTCAATCTTCCAACCGAAAATTATTTTACGACCTTACCAACTATCGAGAACACTAACAGTATCAAAGGAATTGACCCTTTTGAATGGAGAAGCTTTTCCCAAGAAATTATGGCCTCTAAACCTGACACCATTGCCGAGCTTATCGACCGCTGTGATGGAAATGAGTCTATGGCTATTCAGGGATACGTCCTCGAACGAACCTACGAACCGTATATCCATAATTTCACCATGGCGTATGATCAATATATGACTTCTATAAGTACTGATAAAAAAGCGCTCATGTATGCCCTTATGCGTCAAGAAACACGATTTATTCCGGGACTTATTTCACGGTCATTCGCACTTGGTCTCATGCAAATTATGCCGTTTAATGTGGATACTATCAGTAAGGTCCATCCACTCAAACCAACGACTTATTTTGATATGTTACAACCTGAACTTAGTATCGCTTATGCCATTTCCCATCTCAAACATTTGGAAGACAGACTTTATAACCCCACCTTGATTGCTTACGGTTACAATGCAGGACTTGGATCAACCAAACGTCTTTTAACAGAAGGTGAACGATTTTTACCGGGAAGTTATGAGCCTTTTTTAAGTATGGAGCTCATGGCTAACGATGAAAACAGAGAGTACGGGAAACGGGTACTTGCCAACTATGTCATCTATAAGAAGATATTGGGAGAAGAAGTGAAAATCACTTCCCTTTTTGATAATTTAATACAACCTTCCCAGTCTGATTATTTTCGAGCCCAAGCGCTAAAGCTCCCTCACTAAAGTTAGTATACTTTACAAGATAAAACCGGTTCCATGTATTGCGAACCGGAATCAGTTCCCGACGAAGGTCTTTTTCCGCAAGTTCTTCGATCTCTACGGGTTCTTTTCCATTCAGTGTTAAACGATATCCGATATCATGAATATCTCTTTTTTTGACACTTCTAATATCATTTTCAAAATAGATTGCTACGATAAAAGACTCGCCATCCTTGTATTGATCAGGGTACACAGGGTTTAAATACAACGCAGAAATAATCGCTTTTGTCTCGAGAGAGAGGACAATACTTCCCGTACGTAACTGTTCAACCGAACGCTCATGTGCCGCATCCATTTTGAAAAGATCAAACGCCCCCTTATCAGCACATCCACTCATGGTTAAAAGTGCAATAAAAGAAAGTAGTGAAAAACGCATAGATACCCTTTATTTAGTTCATATTCACCATCTTAACGAAATTTCAATGATAGTTGACTATTTTGCTTTCTTTTAATCATATTATACAAAAACAAAGATATCAAGACGCACCTAGGTGTTTAGCAGTAATCCATGACATAAGTTTTATCTCCTACTTTGGTTTAGTCTTTGTTGAGCGAGCAATGCTCTTTTGCTATAGCAATTGCTTTGTCTATATGATCAACAATATGCAATTCCCCTATCTCATCGCATAATCCTGATTTGCGCATATAATTATGAACATTTTTATTGACCCCTGAAAGAATGAGCACCGAAGCTTGTATTCGAAGTTGAGTATTGAGCGATTCAAGAGCATGAAGACCCGCCGCATCAATCATCGGTACATGCCGAAGCCGCAAAATAAATACTCGCGGAGGCGTCTCAAACAACAAGAGGGTGTCAACCAATTTTTCAGCGATTCCAAAAAAGAGAGGACCTTTGATTTCATAGACTTCGACCCCTTTAGGGATAATTTTTTTCGACGTTGCATCTGGATCATCGTTTTCCTCATCCTCATCATTGTACGCTTTGATTTCTACCGCGTTCATCATCGAGTGGATAAACAATATCGATGCCAATGCAATCCCTGTTTGTATCGCAACATTCAAATCAACCAGTACTGTTAAGGAAAATGTCACAAATAAAACAACTTGATCCGCACGAGGGGCTTTCATAATTGACTTGATATGCTTTATCTCTGACATATTCCACGCCACAACAATTAAGATAGCACTGAGAGCTGCTAGAGGAACTTTAATAATCAGGGGAGCTAAAAGGATCATAAACCCAAATAACCAAAGCGCATGCATCATTCCCGATACAGGCGATACGGCACCCGCTTTAATATTCGTAGCCGTTCTGGCAATAGCCCCAGTAGCAGGCAATCCACCAAAAATCGAGGAGGCAATATTGGCTACTCCCTGTGCCAACAACTCTGTATTTGGCTTATGTTTTGTCCCCGCCATCCCATCAGCAACAACTGCCGAAAGGAGCGATTCAATCGCAGCTAAAATAGCAATCGTCATCGCATCAGGGAACAAAAGTCGAATTTTTTCAAAGGTAATCACTGGGAAAGTGGGGGTGGGAAGCATAGAGGGAATAGCACCAAAACGGCTCTCAATAGTATCAATGGGTACATTGAAAAGCCATACTGCCAATGCAGAGAAGATAACGACGACAATCGGACCCGGAATTTTGGGATAAACCTTCTTCATTAAAATGATGATACCAATAGAGATCAAAGCGACAATAATAGCGTAAGGGTTGGCTTGATGTAAATGAGTAACGTACAGTACCAGTTTATCAATAAAATCAGGAGGCATAGTTTGAACCTCTAACCCAAAAAAATCTCTAAGTTGAGAAAAGACGATCAGTAATGCGATTCCTGAGGTAAATCCAACTATGACGGGATAGGGGATAAATTTAATCAGTTCTCCAGCTCTTAAAAACGCCATAATAATTAAGAGTATTCCCGCCATAATCGTCGCTAACACCAGCCCCTCATAGCCGTGCTTCATCGCGACAAGAGCAACGGTGACGATAAAGGCAGCAGTAGGACCGCCCACTTGA
>JAQTOQ010000021.1 GCA_028713245.1 Sulfuricurvum sp.
GATTGTCAAAATTCGTGCGCAAGTAGGGGATGGAAAAGTCCTTTGTGCTCTTAGCGGCGGAGTAGATTCTTCGGTTGTTGCGGCATTGTTGTACGAAGCGATTGGTAATCAGTTGATTCCTGTATTCGTTGATAACGGTCTTTTACGCAAAGGTGAGCGCGAATCGGTTGAAAACATTTTCAAAATTCATCTCAAAGTACCTCTTGTGGTTGCGGATGCTGCGGAAAATTTTCTTGGTAAGTTGACCGGTGTGACTGATCCTGAAAGCAAGCGCAAGATTATCGGGCACACGTTTATCGAAGTGTTTGAACAAGAAGCAAAAAAGCATGACGGTATCAAATTTTTAGCGCAGGGGACATTGTACCCGGACGTTATAGAATCGGTATCGGTTAATGGTCCATCGGTGACGATCAAGAGCCATCACAATGTGGGCGGATTACCAGATTGGATGGATTTCGATTTGATCGAGCCGTTGCGTGATTTATTCAAAGATGAAGTACGAAAGCTTGGGCTTGAACTCGGGCTTCCTGATTACCTCGTGAATCGCCACCCTTTCCCAGGCCCAGGCTTGGGCATTCGGATCATGGGTGAAGTGAACAAAGATGATCTTTTCATTTTACGTGAAGCGGATGCCATCTTGTTGGATGAGCTCAAAGCAAGTGGTTACTATACCAAAACCTGGCAGGCGTTTGCGGTACTTCTAAACGTTAAATCGGTGGGGGTTATGGGTGACAACCGTACTTATGATAACACGGTATGTGTCCGTGTTGTCGAAGCGGTTGATGGTATGACGGCTACATTTGCACACTTGCCTCATACATTGCTGGAGCGTATCAGTAGCCGTATTATCAATGAAGTAGTGGGGATTAATCGTGTTGTGTACGACATTAGCTCTAAGCCTCCTGCCACGATTGAGTGGGAATAAGGCAAACGCTCTTTGCGCCCAATTTATCTAATCTCTAAAACTTCATCAGATGAAATGATGGGCGTTGTTCATGTTCCTGTCCTTTCCCTCCATTTTTTTACCCCTGACATTGATTTTGACCTCTATGTGGGGATTATTGTAACTTCCAAGCAAGCAGCTGAGGCATTAAAGTTTTATACGCCTGATTGGAATCGCCTTAAGGTACTTTGCGTAGGCGAATCAACCGCTAGAGTAATGAAGGAATTAGGAGCTCGTAGCGTTGAAACAGCCGATGGGTATGGGATAAGTATTTTAGAAGTGCTATCACGACATCAGGGAAAATGGCTTTATCCTCGTCCGAAAATAATTGCTTCCTCATGGCCTACTCGCGCTCGCGAATTGGGAATAGAAGTAGATGAAGTAATTCTTTATGAAACAACTTGCAATGACGACATGGAAGAAATAAAAATAGCTCAAGACGGTGTACTCATTTTTACGTCACCATCGAGTATAAAATGTTTTACTAAACGCACGAGAATTTTACCCACCCATGATGTTGTCATCATTGGTGCAACCACTCAAAAAGCACTTCCTTATGGCATAAAATCGACACTTAGCCAAGAAACAAGTGTCATTTCCTGTATTGAAAAAGCGCGTGAAATAGCTGCTTCTTGAAATCATATTATCCATATTAAGCTTTTTGAGGTTATAATTATCTCCACCTGGGCGCAGCGAGTAATCGCATTTGAGGGTTCTACATATACACTTAGCGGTATCGGTAGTCACCTTGGTGTGTCGGTGGTCTCGTTTGAGTGCGTAAGCGCGAGAGATTGCCGCCGGATGGGTGCTCGATCTGCTTAATTAAGCTTTGAGAACCAAAGCTGCTGCGAAAACGCCCGCCTGGGCCTTACGGTTTTAAAATGTCAATAGTTTTTTGATATTTTAAAAGTGTACCATTTTTATTCAAACGGGGTGTATATGCGTGTAATGATAATCGGCAGTGGCGGGCGTGAGTTTTCAATTGGAAGGGTATTGACGCAAGACAGTGCGGTTGAAAAAGTTTATTTCGCTCCCGGTAACGGTGCAACTCCAATGCTAGGTGAAAATATTGCACTCAGCGATTTTTATGAACTTGCACAGTTCGCCCTTGATAACGCTATCGATTTAACCATTGTTGGTCCCGAGGGTCCATTGAGTGAGGGTATTGTTGATGTTTTCAAAGCAAAAGGGTTGGTGATCTTTGGTCCTACCAAAGCGGCGGCACAGCTAGAGGGTTCAAAAGTCTACATGAAAAACTTTTTGGCAAAATACGCGATTCCTACAGCGCGCTATATTGAAACAGACCGTATTGAAGACGCATTCAAGTTTATCGATAGTTTGCCGTTGCCAATTGTTGTCAAAGCGGATGGATTGTGTGCAGGTAAAGGGGTTATTATTGCCCTGACGTACGATGAAGCCAAAATAGCAGTCTCTGAAATGCTTAGCGGAAAATCGTTTGGCGATGCAGGCAGACGTGTCGTTGTCGAAGAATTCTTGGACGGTTATGAGCTTTCGATGTTTGCGTTGTGTGATGGAAAAGACTTTATTCTTCTCCCCGCTGCACAAGATCATAAGCGTCTTTTAGACGGTGACGAAGGTCCAAATACGGGTGGTATGGGAGCCTATGCCCCAACACCGCTTGTGAATGATCTGATTTATGAAAAAGTCAAAGAGCGCGTTGTCCGTCCAACATTGCTAGGAATGCAAGAGGAGGGCGCGCCATTTGAGGGCGTTCTCTTTATTGGTATTATGGTCGTGAACGGTGAACCAATTACACTAGAGTTTAATGTCCGTTTTGGGGACCCTGAGTGTGAGATTTTAATGCCGTTGCTTAAAACACCGGCGAGCGAATTGTTTTACAAAGCCGCAACCAAACAGCTCGATACTCTTAACGTCGAGTTTCACGACAAGTATGCCGTGGGTGTTGTGATGGCGAGTAAAAATTATCCTTATGACAACTCTGTTCCCGCAGAGATAGTGGTTGATGAGATTCATCATGACGAGATTGCGCAAAATACCCATATTTCGTATGCAGGTGTGAGTGCAGAAGATGGTAAGCTCTACGCAAACGGAGGACGTGTTCTCGTATGTGTCGGAGTAGGAGATAGTATTAAGAGTGCACGGGATCGTGCTTATATGCTCTGTGGTCAAGTCCATTTTGCCGGTAAGAAACTGCGTACAGATATAGCCTACCAAGCGCTTCGCTAATGAAGGAACAGCTCGATGATGTGCTCGATCGTGAACATCTAAAAGTGGCATCGCTCAAAGCACGTTTGGCAGCGTTTGGAATTGATGAAGTGCTGATTTCAATCCTGCTCTTTATTGTGCTGTGGGATAATATTTCGGCGGCAAAATCAGTGGAAGCCATCATCGAGCTGACCAATCATTTTTTACTGGAATTTATGGCAATTAAAATTGTGTATCAAACTTTTTTTACGATGCAATACGGTGCCACATTGGGGAAAATCGCAATGAAAATTCGTGTTGTTGAAGTAAAAACATTATCAAATCCAAGTTTTTTTTCAGCCTTTAATCGGGCAGTCTTTCGTGTTGTCAGTGAAGCTCTTTTGTATCTCGGGTTCTTTTGGGCTTTTTTAGACCCTTATCGACGCAGTTGGCATGATTTTACCGCTAAAACGTTGGTCGTCAATGCGTAAATTGATCTCGATTAGTCTTTTTGCGTGCAGTGCCCTTCTGGCTGGAGATCGTGTTGAGTTGTTTGGATTAAATGCGGAAACAAATGGATCAGTCGTCAATGCCTATGGGGACCCTGTTATTACTTATCAAGATAAAATTGTTACTGCAAATCGCCTCTCTTATGACCGTAACACCAGCATTATCGAAGCTGAGGGAAATGTAACTATTTTTCAAGATGGCAAAAATCACGCTATAAGTGATTATACCAAGATAAATATGGATAATAATACGCGTCAATCACATCCTTTTTATATGATTGACCACGAAAATGGATTGTGGGTAAGTACGGAGCAATCCGATGCATGTGAAAGTCAGATTGATCTTGCCAGCGGAATGGTGTCGGGATGTAATTCAACAGACCCCTTGTGGAAAATTCGTTTCAGCAGTGCGAATTACAATACAGATAAGATGTGGATGAATCTTTATAATGCACGGCTTTATGTTGATGATGTTCCTTTCTTTTATCTTCCATACTTTGGGTACCCTACGGATAAAACACGCCGTAGTGGTTTATTGATTCCAACGTTAGGCTACTCTGGCTCTGAGGGTTTTTATTATCAGCAGCCCATTTACATTGCCCCGCAAAACTGGTGGGATCTAGAACTACGTCCTCAGATACGTACTACCCGTGGTTCAGGTCTTTACAGTGATTTTCGATTTGTAGACACAGCATCTTCACAGGGATCAATTAAAGCGGGGTATTTTAAAGAGCAAGCAGCATATGCACAAGAACAAGATTTAGCCCATATTAAACACTATGGTTATGATGTTAATTACCGGCATACTGCATTCTTGCAAGAATGGTTTGGCTTGAAGATAGAAGGAGAATCCGGTCTGTATGTTAAGGGCAGTTGGATGAATGACGTTGATTATCTAAACTTGCAAGGGACAGATGAGACTCAAAACGTCACAACGAGTCAAATTTTATCCCGTATTAATGGTTATTATAGTGATGAAAATGACTATATGGGAATGTATATCAAACATTATCAGTATTTAGATGTAGTCGATAATAGTAAAACCATTCAAATATTGCCGACATTAAATTACCACCATTATCTTGAAAACTTACTCAATGATCATCTTCTTTTTAATGCAGATGTTAGTTTAACCAATTTTTACAGACCAAACGGAAAGCGCGCCGTTGAAGGAACACTTAACGTTCCGCTAACACTGCAAACAGGATTATTTGATAATATGGTTGATGCCAGTTATACGGCAAATATTAACGGTCGTTTGATAGGTTTTTATGGTATTCCTCAATCCGATAACAGCAATGACAATAACGAAAAATATGAAGCTGGACGATACACGCAAGTTGATCATACGTTGAAATTGGGGACAACATTAGTAAAGCCTTATGGCGATACTACGCATGTTATTGCTCCGGATGTTTCCTATACTTTCGCCGGAACTCGCAAGTATAGCGGTTATTATGATCGTTATCATGGGGCATGTGAAGCAGGGAATACAGATCCTGCATGCGAGTTTTATACGTTGCAAGATCCTGCGGATACCCTTTCATTGGGCGTAAATAACTATTTATTTGAGCATGGAAAGCAGAGATTGGTAGACCGCCTTTCTCAGAATTTCCGCTATGATAAAACCGGAAATTATTACGGTGAGCTTATGAATGAGTTGGAATGGCAAATCACACAGGCGGTAAGTTATTATAACGTTACTGCGTTAAATCACGACAGGTCCCGCATAACCAAAGAACTCAACACGATACGCTACAATAATAATACCGTAACCGCTGCAATCAATCATAATTATACGGATGACTTACGTAATGGCTTGGCCGTTTATTCAAGCTATTGGTCGGCAGATGCATCGTATAAGTACAATCGGTATTACCGAATTTTTAGTGCCATCGCTTACGATTACAGGGCTGATCTAATGAAACGCAGTGAGATAGGTGTTATGTATACACAGCGATGTTTGGATTTTGGAATACGTTACGTCCAAAATATCCGACCTGTATTAACCAATATTAGCAATAGTGATTCAGTTAATGATTCTTATATTTTTATTACACTAATTTTGAAGCCGATAGGTGGCTCAGAATTTAATTATAAAATTACGAATCACCAGCAGTAGGGGTAACAGATGAAATTAGAAGCAAAGATAGGTCTTTTTGTAGTGATGGCGCTGGGCGCATTACTCGTTTTATCAACACAGGTAACTTCATTAGGTAAATGGGGTCAAAGCGGATATCCAATTCAAGCTTATGTGGATGATGCCTCAGGGCTGGAGAAACATACCCATGTATTGATGAATGGTGTTACGATAGGCGAGGTTGAAGCAATTACGATTGAGGGCAAGCATGTTCGTCTTGGTTTGCTGATCAATGAGGGTGTCAAAATCCCTAATGATTCCGCTGTTATCGTAGCACAAGAGTCGCTTTTGGGATCAAAAGTCTTGAATATCGTTGTTGGAGATGCGACAAATACCGTTAAAAAAGGGGGTGTTCTTGTCCAGTCCAAGCGATATGCATCGTTTGATCAGACGAGTGATTCCGTTAATGCAGCTGCAAAAGAGATGGAATTATTGCTGCATGATTTCAGAGAGACGCTGGATGAAGAACACCGCAAAGCAATTCAAGAAGCCATTATTGCTTTTCGAGATGTCGGGGTAAACATAAATGGAGTGATTGGGGATAATCGTGATAATCTCCATTTGGCAATTGCAAACTTCAAAGATATGAGTGCAGGATTTAGTCAAACAGCTGATACAGTGAACAAAGATTTACCTGAAATTATGAAAAGGGTCAATTCATTAACGACGCGTTTGGATAATATCAGTGGTGCATTGGAAACTAAGCTACCGGAAGCCGTTGATAAATTTACCAGGATTGAAGATAATGTAAGCGTTATGTTGGCCGAAAATCGTACAGGGTTAAAAGATACCATCTCTTCGGCAGGATCATTTTTTAAAAGTGGTGAAGAAGCATTTGGAAAAGTGGATACGATGCTTTCCAATTTCACAACGAGTGAATTGCAAGTGGCGATGCATACGGATTATATGATGCGGGATCAATACTCAAAAATATATTTAGGAATCACGTATCTTCCGAATCCTGAAACCTACTATATGCTTGATTTGATTAGTACGGATGATTATTCACAGCCAAATGTACTTCCGGGTATACATGTTAAAAGTGACCGACTCTATTCGGCCCAGTACGGGAAGCGCTTTGACGATTTCTTGCTACGCTTTGGGGCTATTGAGTCAACAGGCGGTGTGGGGGTTGATTACTATATGAAGCATGACCGTTTGAAGATTTCAGGAGAAGCGTTTGATTTTAATGCGATAAATGACCTACGTAGTGATCGTGCCCACCTCAAGGCACAGCTTCGCTATCAAATGCTAAAGCATTTAGAAGTGTATGGCGGTTGGGATAACTTTCTTAACTCAAAATCACAAAATCTTTTCTTAGGATTGGGATTGCGCTTTATTGACAACGACATAAAATATACCTTTGGTGCCGCATCGATGGCACGATAAAATTTAACAGGGATTACAATGAAATACACTATAGAATTAGAGTTAAAGAATAGACAGGAGTCGTATGCGCTCAATCAAGTAGCGGCACAAGCAAATGGTGCTGTATGGCTTAAATCGGGCAATACGGTTATTTTGGCAACGGTTGTCATCGATGAGACACATTTTGTGGACGAAGATTTTTTACCTCTAACGGTTCAGTATATTGAAAAAAGCTATGCGGCTGGAAAATTTCCAGGTGGCTTTATAAAGCGTGAAACAAAACCGAGTGATTTTGAAGCATTAACATCTCGTATTATTGACCGTTCGTTACGTCCTTTATTTCCAAAGGGATTTGCAAATCCGATACAAATTTCTGTCTTAGTCCTCAGTGCCGATACGGATGCAGATTTGCAAGTGTTAGGGCTTAATGCGGCATCGGCTGCATTGTATCTTTCGGATATTGATATCTTCAATTCGGTGACCGGTGTGCGTGTTGCAAAAATTGATGGAGAGATTGTGTTTAATCCAAAACACAGCGATTTAGAGCGAAGTACTTTTGATTTGTATCTTGCAGGCAGCAAAGAAGATATGCTTATGATTGAGATGCAGGCTCTTGGAAGCGATGAAGCGCAGATTATGGAAGTAGGTCTTGTAGATCCATTTGTAGATCCGGTAATGGCATCTCAAACGATTACAATGCGTCAATCCAATGCGATGGGTGAAGATGAACTTATAGAGGTGTTAGCCAAAGCCCAAGACGTTCTTTTAGAAGCCAATACAATGTATGAAAATGCTTTTAAACCGTACGCTAAAACACCGTTTGAATTGCAGTGTGTGATAAAAGAGATTGACAGTGAAATGTGCGACTATATTGTTCAAAACCACACCGATGATTTGAAGCGCGGTATTAGTCAAATGGCAAAAACTGAACGTTCAACAGCACTTCGAACTATTCGTAAAGCAGTTATGACCGAAATGCCGCAATGGGATGAGCATGAACTCAAAAAAGCAATTGAATTTGTGAAGCGTACCATGGTTCGTGCTCAAATATTGGATGAAAATGTACGAGCAGATGGACGAAGCTTACGCGAAGTACGTCCTATTGCGATTGAAACAAATGTTTTGCCTAGTGCTCATGCATCAGCGCTCTTTACGCGTGGTCAAACACAAGCGCTAGTGGTATTAACGCTTGGTGGTCCAAAAGACGCTCAAATGTATGAAGGACTAACGGATCGCGGTACGCAAAATGAAGGGTTTATGGTTCATTATAATTTCCCTGGCTTTAGCGTGGGCGAGGCATCCCCAATCGGTGCCCCAAGACGTCGAGAATTGGGGCATGGAAACTTGGCAAAACGGGCACTTGAAGGTGCCACGGTTAGAAATGGCCAGACGGTTCGTATTGTTTCTGAAATTTTGGAGTCAAACGGTTCTTCGTCAATGGCAACCGTATGTGGCGGCTATATGGCATTACGTGCCGGTGATATCGAAGTATGCGATCCGATTGCGGGTGTTGCTATGGGAATGGTTCAAGAAGGGAACTGTCATGCTATTTTGACGGATATTATGGGGCTTGAAGATCATGATGGAGATTTGGATTTCAAAGTAGCAGGATCAAAAGAGGGTATTACTGCGATGCAAATGGACATAAAGCTGGGAGGTATCCATCTGGATGTTCTTAAAGAAGCCCTTTATCAAGCCAAAGAAGCGCGCGCCCATATCATTGATATTATGATGGCCTCAGAAGAGAGTATTGAACTCAATGAGGGGACATTACCAAGTACTGATTTGTTTCATGTTGATCCGGGCTTTATAGGGGATATTATCGGTCAAGCCGGTAAAACAATACGTGAAATCATTGAGCGTTTTGATGTCACAATTGATATTGATAAGAAAAAAGGCTCTGTAAAACTCACGGGTAAAAATAGAGAAGGTATCAAAGGGGCCCGTGATCATATTGAAGGGATCACGAGTGGTTTGACACCGGTCGAAAAAGTCGACTACAAAGTGGGCGATATCGTACAAGGGAAAGTTAAGAAAATTGTTGATTTTGGTGCATTTGTCGAACTTCCTGGTGGAATCGATGGGCTTATCCATATATCAAAGCTTTCCGATGGGCACATTGGAAACGTAAGTGATGTGATCAAAGAGGGCGACGAATTAATGGTTGAAATCATAGAATTCAAAGGCAATAAGATCGGTCTAGGCAGAGCTAAGTAATTTTTTAGCTCCTCCCCACTATAATTTCGCCTACAAAGTGATAAGTAGGGAAACTATCCGAACAGACTTTGATTTAAATACGGAGATTACTCATGAAAAAAGTTCTATTTCTTTTGGCAGCATTTGTGGCTGCAGCATTCGGTGCTGATGAAGCAGCAGCGGTTGTTGAAACTGCTGTTGACGCTGCGCCTGCAGTTGCAGCTGCAGCTGGTGACGTTGCAAACCAAACGCTTAAAGCGTATTCAATGATCGCTGCGGGTGTTGGTCTTGGTTTGGCTGCACTCGGTGGTGCTATCGGTATGGGTAACACTGCTGCTGCGACTATCGCTGGTACTGCACGTAACCCAGGTCTTGGCGGAAAATTGATGACTACTATGTTCATCGCTCTTGCTATGATCGAAGCGCAAGTTATCTATACATTGGTAATTGCACTTATCGCTCTTTATGCTAACCCATATTTGGTAGCGTAAGTTTTATCAAACCTCAGATCGGCTTCGGCTGATCAACTTCTTTCTTTATATGCGGACGTGGTGGAATGGTAGACACGCTACCTTGAGGTGGTAGTGCCAACAGGTGTGGGGGTTCAAATCCCCCCGTCCGCACCAATCTATCTCTT
The DNA here is from genome assembly GCA_028713245.1 of Sulfuricurvum sp. Classification (GTDB taxonomy): domain Bacteria; phylum Campylobacterota; class Campylobacteria; order Campylobacterales; family Sulfurimonadaceae; genus Sulfuricurvum. The sequence goes on from JAQTOQ010000021.1 coordinate 9,960, forward strand.
AAACCCCCTAGAATAGCCACTTTCAAAGCCTTCAAAGAAAATCACTAAAAACCCCTATACACCACTAATACGGATTTATGTCCAATTTGAAATCAAATTTACCATCATTAATAAATTTAGCGTAGACCTGATGAACCATTTGAGAATCACGATGTCCAAGAATTTGAGCAAGATTATGAGGAGTAGTGTAACCGCCTGAAAGCATCATAGTAGCGAATGTATGCCGAGTGTTATATAGCCGACGGTATTTAATCCCAAGTTCGTCAAAAATCGGCAGCCAAAACTTATTTGAAAATGTCTCATTATGCTGATACGGTTTACCAAATTGAGTTACAAAAAGATATTTGTGATCATGATGATCATGCAGTACTTGAAGGTGTGGACGAAGTAGATCAAGTATAGGAACAGAACGAAAACCGCTTTGAGTCTTTGGTGAATTTTCCCCATGATGTCCTCGAGTACGTTTTACCTTCATTAACCCACAAGTAGCAAGGCAAAAATTCCACTCTTCAACCTTGGCAGATCGAACCCTTGCCCTAAAGGCAAAAAAGAACTTTCCCTTGAGCTATCAAACTCACTCGACGCAAAGCGGAGCTAAGCTCTATGTTTGATCTACAGAAAATAAAGTTTATAATACAAACTCTCTTCGTATTTCGGGAAAAGGATTAGCGCACGTAGTGTTAGTACCGTGTACTAAGTTGCCACGCAACCGCAAGCCTGATGGCTTTAGTCACATACCCCCAAACGTATAAATTCCCGCATATACTCTACGTACTTAGTAAACAAAACCAATCCAAAGATCAAAACTAAGCCGTCAACCCCTATTCTTAGGGGTTGGGAGGAGGCTTCGCCGACTCCCCTTGTCAACTTATCAAAAGTTTACCGACATCTATTATAATCCAAGTATTTTTATCATCTTCTCTTTTCGATATACTTCTCATGCCATTAGATTAGTTATCCTAGATGGAAATTTCTTTTAGGTTTAGCTAACCGAGTGGGTGAAAGGGGGTAATAGTCTTTGAGCTATTGCCCTTTTTTTTTGTCAATCTTTCTGCTATACTTTCTTTGTGAACAAGTAGAATGTCTCTTTCCGTTTGACTAACGGAAAGAAGAGAAAGGGAGGTGGTAGTAATACCCCTCCTTTTTTTTTGCCAATTTTTTTGGCAGGTAGGGTGGAAGTGGGTAGTCTCTTTGAAAGGAGGCATGTTTACTTGTATCACTTTATTTTGATAGCGTTTCTAATACTGATGGCGTTCGCGCCCGCTCTTTTTTAGTCAAATACGGGGGAGTAGTCACCCCCGCGCTATTATTTCTTCATCCTTCTGGATTACTATCTACCATTGGCATTTCTTCATAAAATATATGTTCATCTTGAGTATCTATCATATCTTGTAAATTTTTTTTTGATGTATTAAAATTGATTGCTATAGAGGAAAGGGTGGATAGTTTTTTAAAGTCAATACCTAACACTAAGAAAAACCTTTTGACATTTAAGAGCTGAGAAAAATAGGAATAGACTCTAATTGACACTATAATCGAATACGAATCGCACTCGTAAATTATTCCACTCAGCTTACTCGTATTGTATCTCAAATATAGCTAATTTAAACTATTTTTTTATATTGATAAGTATGGAGTTACCTTTAAATACTAGACGCTTTCTTATTCGTTGTTTTTTGCTACAATCTCCAAAATAATAGAGCAAGGAAATTATATGGTTTTCAAACATGCAGATTCCAAACAAGAGCAAATAAGTATCCTAAATGAACTTTTAAAGACCAGTCAAAGTGACAAGCAAAAAGCATTAATACAAAAGGATTTATATTTATTGAATAGTGGAATCGAATCAGAACAGCAAAATGCATATTACATAAATTTTTATCTTGAAAAAAGTAAAAATCTAATTGTTCTTCATGATATTCGTCTTGAGCATAAAGGCCTAACAGCACAAATTGACCATATGTTAATTAGTAGAGCTGGAATTGAATTACTTGAAAGTAAAAGTTTCAAAGGCAGCTTGACTATCAACGATGATTGTTCTCTTGATGTTGATTATAGCGGTACGATAAAAAGCTTTCCTAATCCATTGGAACAAAGTAAACGGCATGCTGAAGTATTAAAAAGTTTTTTAGAAGACAATATTACATTTAGCAATCGAATTAAATTATTGGGGGGATGGAATATTGATAACATTGTTCTTATCCATCCATCAACGCACATTAAAAATAAATTTTTACCAAAAAAGTTTTTTAGAGCTGACTCGTATATCAGTAAACGTGCAGAAGAACTAGATAAAACAAGTTTTTTTAAAGCTGTCAAATTAGTAGCAACAATGGTTAATATTGATACAGCACAAGAGATTGCATTAATAATTTGTAATGCGCACAAGCCAGTACAATTTGATTATCGACAAAAATATAAGATAAGTGCATCCAAAGAACAGATGATTAGTCAATCGGAACCATTAGCAAAAAAAAGCAATGAAGAAATTACAAAGCAACTATTGGAAGGTGATTCATGCCCATTTTGCAGTAACCATCTAGTGTTAAGAAAAGGGAAAGATAATAGCTCATTTTTGGGATGTGAGACATATCCTAAATGTCGTTTTACAAGAAGAGTTAGTAAAGAAATAATGGAGCAATCTGTATGAAAAATATGAGTAACTTGTGACCAAACTGTGACCAAAAACAGCTAAAAAAAGAAAAAAACGAGGGTTTAACAGATTCGCAGAAAGTCCGATTCTATGGGCATTTGTAGTTATTTATAAGCGGTATAAGGCTATCCTCCCGTCCGCACCAATTTTTTGAAGTCTATATAAAATTCCTTCTTTTTCCTAATACTCTATTTTTAATAAAAATATCTCTTTAAGTTCACTTCCGTTACTATCCAGCATTATTATTTAATGGGGTACGTTATGAGAAAACTGATTGTGTTATGTGTAGCCGTATTGTCCAACCTCTTGGGATGGGATGCCCTGCAAAGTACTGCACAAGTTACAAGTCAACTCAATGATCCTAAAGTCGTTATTGTAGATGTGTCAGAGCCTGACACTTATCGTAAAGATGGGCATATTCACGGTGCGTATCATACTGAATTTGGGGCATGGAGATCAGCGCATGAGAAACATTTTTTACTCAAAACACCTGATGAAATACAAACACATATTCGTTCTTTGGGAATAAATACTGATTCTAATGTTATTTTATATGGGCACCTAGGGGCTGCGAAAGATTTATTAAGCAGTAGCTATATATATTGGGCACTAAGGCACAGCGGCGTTAAAAATGTGGCTATTATGGACGGTGGACTCGAACAGTGGAAAGCAGAAAAACGGTTTGTGCTTCATGATGACGTAAAAGCATTAGAAGGTAATTTTACAGTTCAGATACTTCCTGAAACAGTGGCGGATATGGCCTATGTCAAACTTAATATTGGGAAAATAGCGATGCTAGATGCGCGTGCTAGTGAAAACTATTTTGGGGTAACTCCATCGAATGGAGTTGAACGACTGGGGCATATTCCAGGGGCCGCAAGCTACCCATGGACTTACAGTATAACGCCAGAGTTGAAGGTTAAATCAACTGACGTATTGAAGAAAATATTTAGTGATGGTTTTGGTCTAAAGCAAAATCAGCAAATTCTTGTTTACTGTACTGGAGGACTTGAAACGTCGTTTAATTATTTTGTGCTAAGCGGTATTTTGGGTTATACCAATGTGCGACTGTACGATGCTTCGATGCGTGAATGGGGAAATTTACAAGATACCCCGTTGGTACAATACAAATGGGAAGAATTCCATCCTATGTCAGAAGTTATCAAGTAGGCGATGAAATGCTACTAAGTGATCTTATTTCTGACAGTGGATATTTTGACTCAGCGACTATACCGCAAGACTTTATCAGTATACATAATAACCGTCCACTTGAAATGGCGATAGAAATTATGAACGATCACAAAGTTGATAGGATAGTGTTGCTGGATGGGGCTGATAAGCGTATAGGGCTATTGACGAAAGATGATATTAGTAGATACAGCAGTACGCTCAGTGAAAAAGAAAAACTTGAGATATTTTCTGGAGACTCTCCTTTATGCAGAACAATAGAAGCTAAATTCAGGGATGCCAAAGCGACGTATAATATGCTGGGCATTGCTTTTTGTGAGATCATTACTGTTGGTAACGAGCAGATTATACGTTGGTTAAATGCAGAAGCGATGTTGACGTTTGGCGTTAACATAGATGATCCGATTAGCAAAATGCTTACCCAAGAGAGATGGGAACATCTCATGAATATTTTTAATACGCAAGGTGGGGTTGAACATGAGCGTATTGAGGTGCGTGGGCGTATTTACGAAGTGACATTGTTGGAAGTCGAACTGCTGGGGCGGCGGATTTTAAAACTTTTTTTACATGATGTCAGCGAGTTAGTGCGCTTGGGGGATGAGTTACGGCAGTCTTTGGAACGAACAATTGAGCACATTGCCCATTACGATGTTTTGACCGATTTACCTAATCGTTTGTTGTTGCAGGCTAGATTGGAACATGCTATTGCGTACCATAAGCGTCAGGTTCAAAAAGTGGCTGTATTATATTTGAATCTTGATCATTTTAAAGATATTAATGAGTCGTACGGGTATATGGCGGGAGATAGTATTTTGGTGCAAGCATCTCAAAGGCTTGCATCTGTTTTAGAACGTGAGGATACTTTGTCCAGAGTGGGAAGCGATGAGTTTGTCATTGTACTTGAGGGTTTGGAAAATGTGACCAAAAGTGAAGAGATTGCTAAAAAAATACAAGCTCTTTTTGAGGACATCTTCACAATTCAAGAAACGAGTTTCAAACTCTCCGTAAGCATAGGAATTGCCCTGTATCCGGAAGATGCAGAGAGTAGTGAGCTGCTCTTAAAGAATGCGGATATTGCTTTGCGTCGAGCAAAGGATAATGGGCGTAATAATTATTGCTTCTTCTCTTCAGAGATGAGTATTCAATTGTTTGAACGGGTTTTATTGGAGCGTGAGTTGCGGCATGCTGTGGATGAATCGGAATTTTTGGTTTACTATCAGCCCCAAGTAAATTTAAATACGGGGGAGCTTTCAGGAGCGGAAGCCTTGGTTCGATGGAATCATCCAGTGATGGGAATTGTATCTCCTGATGTTTTTATCCCTTTATGCGAAAGTACGAATCTGATCATTCCGCTTGGGGAAAAGGTGCTCAAAGATGCCTGTAGCCAAGTGAAGCTTTGGAAAGAAAAAGGGTTGTTTAAAGGGCGTATATCGGTCAATGTATCCGGTAAACAGTTTGAGCGTCCCGATGTTATTGCGGTGATTAAATCCATCATCGATGAGACTCAACTTGAACCTTGCTGTTTAGAATTGGAAATAACCGAGAGCGTTTTGATGGGAAATCCAAAAGTATTTGGAGAGAAACTGATTGAGCTAAAGGCTCTTGGGATTGAGGTGGCAATTGATGATTTTGGTACAGGCTACTCGAGTTTAAGTTATCTAAAACAGTTTCCGATTGATAAGCTTAAAATTGATCAATCTTTTGTTGGAGGGCTTCCTCATAATGAGCAGGACACTGCGATTGTAAAAGCGGTAATTGCCATGTCAAAAGCACTTGGATTTCGAACGATCGCAGAAGGAATTGAGAAGGATGAACAAGGAGAATTTTTGAAAAACTTTGGCTGTGAACAAGGGCAGGGATATCTCTATTCCCATCCATTAAGTGCAGAAAAATTTGAGGAATTTTTAAAGGGTTTGGTATAATAAGGGAGATAGAATTCAAGGAGCAATTATGGCTTATATCGAACAACTAAAGCATTTAATACAAAACGAGCTTATTCCTGACGTTGAGGATCATGTCGATGAGCTTTTTGAAGGAATTGCATCGGCTAAAGATGCTACGACTGATGAGCGTACACAGCTGGAAGACATGCAAGCACTACGTGACGAGTATAAAGAGTTGCTCAAAGAGCTTCAAAGCGGCGATATTGATGAAGAAGAGGCAGAACAACTCTACACGGAACTCACCGCAATGCGTACTGAGGGTGAAGGGGATGATGACGATAGTTTTGACGAAGAGGATGAAGACGAAGATGATTATGATATCTTCGATCATGAAGATGACGATCAGTATTAAGGATGGCGAAATACATAATTCTGGATACTGAAACAACAGGAACTGGAGAAGTCGATCGTATCGTTCAGCTGGGCTTCTTGGTTCTAAATGGTAAAGCAGTTGATGTCTATAATGACCTATGCTCTACAGATGTTCCTATTTCTTACCCTGCGATGGAGGTCCATGGTATTACTCCTGAAATGATTGAAGGAAAGCCTGTCTGTGTTGATACCAGTGCCTTTAAAGCGCTTGGCCAACTCAATACTGCGGACAATATTCTTATTATTCATAATGCACCATTTGATTTGGGAATGCTTTCAAAAGAAAACTTTACCTCAAAAATGAGACTCATCGACACATTGCGATGCGCTAAACATCTTTTTGAAGACGAAGAAGTGCATCGTCTTCAGTACTTTCGCTATCGTTTGGAACTTTATAAACAAGAAGAAGCGGAAGCAAATGCATTAGGCATTGTCGTCAAGGCGCATGATGCTATTGGGGATGTATTGATTCTCAAGCTCTTCTTAAGCGAATTGCGTAAAAAACTAGAAGAACGGTTTGGAAGTGTCAATCCGATCGATAAAATGGTTGAACTCACACAGACTCCTGTGTTTTATACCAAAGCGTTGAGATTTGGGAAACACAAAGGAAAAACGCTTCAGAAATCGGGACTGCGGATAAAGGATACCTGACATGGATGTTGGGTAATTTGG
>JAQTOQ010000022.1 GCA_028713245.1 Sulfuricurvum sp.
GCTAACGGCATATGTGCGATTAAAGATGTTGTTAATGCCGGTCATGAGCGAAAAACCATGTCCAATCTCTGTTCCATATTTGAGATTTAAGATACTGTATCCACCAATTTCTTTTTCACCATTATCTGCGTCGGCAGTTTGGCTTGATGCTCCGATCCATTCTGCTATTGCATAGTGAAAGCTATTGTCAAACACTAAAGCGGCACGTCCTTTCATCGGAGGGATTTCAGCTAAATCTTTATCGCTTTGAGTAAGCTGTGAAGGATCTTTTTTAGTCCCTTTTTGATACGCCACTCCCGCATCGATACGCCACTCATTGTTAAGTGCAACGTCGATTTTAAGATCAAATCCAATAATAGATGCATCAATATTTTTCCAAGTGGTATTAGCACCAGATTTATAGGCATAAATATAATCTTTTAGATCACTGTAAAATGCTGTCCCTTTGATGTGGACATTTCTGACACTTTGTTCAGCTCCTACATCAATTTCATGATTTTTTGCTTCGTTAAGATTGTCATGCAACCCTGCTGAAGTAGGCCAATAAAGTTCTTTGGCATCAGGCACGCGAACGGATTGTCCAATACCTATAAAAATATTTCCATTTTGTGAGTAGTTGTATTTTCCTAAAATATTTGCGCTGACACTGTTATAATCTTTATCTGTTGCAGTAGGCTTAAGTGTTTGATCGGCATTTATTGACGTATTATCATAACGGACACCACCGCTTAAGTCATAATTTCCTACTGTTTTAAGTGCTTTAGCATAGAGAGCGATATTTTTGGTATCGACATTTGGGAGTAAGATTGTTGTGGTAGGATTAATTTTTGGTCCACTTGTTCCATTCCAATTACGTACACTTCCATCGAATCCAACGGATACTTTTGCTCCCGCAATTGTCAGTGTATTTTCAAGCGATGCTCCCTTGATAGTTGCATCAACCGGGGCGACCATTGTGTTATTAACGGTGGTAGCTCCGACTCTAAAATCGGTACCCATAATGTGTGTTACTTTTGAATGATAGGCTTCGATTTTGACTTCGTCAGAGAAATTAGAAAGATTACTAAGCTGGTATTTTATCTTAAACATATTGGTGTCATCGACTTGCGCATCCATTTTATAACGAGGATATAAAACGTCATCGGCTCGGTCACCAAAATAGCTCATAGTGAGCTTTTGATGATCACTGATATTACCTACGATTTTTGTCCAATAACTATTACGCTCATAGGCATTGGCATCTTGATAGCTTGTTTTATATTTTTGGTTTACGTCACCAGAGAGAAGATTAGTTTGTTCCACTAACGTTTTGCCATCGCCATCTTTATACTGTCCAGAGGTTTCACGGCTAAAACCTACGAGTGCTTGGACTTTATCATTTCCACCTTCTACAGTTGTAGAGAGTTTACGATAATCAAAGCTTCCAAGTGTTGCAGAAACTTCCCCGTGTATTCCCTTCTCAGGGTCCTTGGTGACAACGTTGATGTTACCACCGAGGCTTCCAAATTGTGTGACATCGAACGGCCCTTCTTGTACTTCTACGCTCTTGATTTGGCTTGATGACACATGCATTGATGTAGGATCCATCGTGTTTGGGCATGCGCCGCATACTTTTGCGTCATCAATCGTGATGACTAGATTGTCTTTTCTAAATCCTCTGAGGATAATGTCATTTCCAATAGCACTGTTGCGTACATGGGTGATTTCGGGGAGAGTCTGAGAAAGCATTTCTGCTAAATCGCTTTGACGGGAGAACTTGACCATCTCATCGGATTCAATACTTTTGCTATCTGTTTTAGGGGTTGTTGCTTCTACGGTAATTTTTTGAATGGCAATGGGTTCAGAGGCAAGCGCTGCAATGGCGGCCAATGAAAGAATAGAGAATGTTTTCATGAAGTATCCCTTCGATTAAGATGAAGGTATAGTAGACAAAGAGTGTTACAGCAGTGTTAAGAAACGGAAGATATTACTCGATTCTTAACGATACTTCTTCGGGAAACTGCATTGTAACACAGTGCAGTGAACCGTGTTGGCGGATAAGAACAGAACAGTCGATGGGGATAACTTCACGTCCGTGAAATGCCTTTTCACAAATTGAGATGGCTTGCGCATCATGCGGATCATTATACACAGGAAGCAAAACAGCATCGTTGATGATTAAAAAGTTTGCATAGGTTGCAGGAAGACGTTCATCGTCGTAAAATATAGGAGAACACATCGGCAGTGCGATGAGTTCAAACGGTTCACCTTCTGCATCACGGAAATTTTGGAGCTCTTGTTCCATTTTTTTCAACGCGTTATAGTGCTCATCATTTTTATCGTCACATTTGACATACATGATCGTATCAACATCGATGAAACGGGCGAGGGTATCGATGTGGCTGTCTGTGTCATCGCCTGCTAGATAGCCGTGATTGAGCCATAATATCTGCTCAACTCCCAACTCTTTTTTCAGCATCGCTTCGGTTTGCGTTTTATTCATATGCGGATTGCGATTGGGATTGAGTAGGCACTCTACGGTAGTAAGGAGTGATCCGTTGCCGTTAGTTTCAACCCCTCCGCCTTCCAAAATAAGGTCCATTTTTTGCATAGGGGCGCCATACGCGTTTGCGATAGCAGAGCTCATAGCATTGTCGCGTGATGCATCAAACTTTCCGCCCCATCCGGTAAACGTGAAATCCAACAACAGTGCTTCATCTTCGTCTTCATCGATGACGCTGAGTACACTGCAATCGCGTGCCCAGGTATCATCGGTTTGATAGGGGATAAAAATGAGATCAGTGTGATCGATAAAATAGCTTTTGACAACATCAACATCGTCGCAGATGATAAGACAAGGTTGATGTTTTGCAACGGCATTGGCAATGTTGACAAATACGGTACGAGCTTCTTCCAGATAAGGAGCCCAATCGCTTTGTGAATGAGGGAAGATGAGTTGAACAAAACTTTGGGGTTCAAATTCAGCAGGAAAGTAGCGCATTAAGTGACCTTAGCATATAATATTTGAATGGGAACACTAAAATTGAGCCGAGAGGCACTTTATTCTAATCTTGATATTATTGCACAGCAAGTTGGTGCAAAAGATAAAATAGCCGTGGTTTTAAAAGACAATGCATACGGGCATGGAGCTGTTTTGATTGCCCAAGCAGTTGCCAAATACGGCGTTACGCAAGCGGTTGTACGGCTCGAATCCGAAGCACTAGAGATTGCGGAATTTTTTGAAAATATTTTAATATTGGCAGATTTTTCTACGGTAGTAGATTCGAAGTTTAGTTATGCAATTAATGCGTTGGATGCGATTGAAAAATTTCCACGTGGCACTAAAGTTGAATTAAAAATTGACACAGGAATGCACCGTAATGGAATTTCACCTGATGATTTAAAACGCGCTTTTAAGTGTATGTCGCAACAGGGATTGAAATGCGTTGGTGTGATGAGCCATTTTAAAAGCGCTGATACTCTTAGTTCAGAATGGTTTTGGCAGCGAAAAGCATTTGATGCACTTAAAGAAACAGCAGTGAGATTAGCAAAAAGCTATGGTTGGAATATTCGCTTTCATATTTCCAATTCAGCAGGGACATTTCGTTCATCACAATGTACGGATGATTTAGTACGTATCGGGATCGCGATGTATGGATGTTTGCAAATGGATCCCACACTTCTACAGCCTACACTTAAACCTGTGTTATCGCTTTATGGTAACAAAATGGCGACACGTATTCTTAAAGAAGGTGAGAGAGTAGGGTATAACGGTATTTATGAAGCAGCGTATGATGAGGTAGTTTCGACTTATGATTTAGGTTATGCCAATGGATTGGATCGTTTGGCCTCAAATCAATACGTTACTCCCCAGGGGATTGCCTTGCGCGGGCGTATTTCGATGGACAGCGCTACATTTTCAACCGACATGGATGAATTGTTGATTTTTAGTGATGCAAATGAGTATGCCCAGTGCGTCGGAACGATTGGCTATGAAATTTTGGCGTGTTTGGATAAAGATTTAAAAAGAGAGTGGTGTGATTAGGAAGTGATTTTTACAATCGCTTCAATAAAAACAGCACCGTCTAGTCGCATATCAATGAGTTTTTCGAGCTGATTTTCTTGATCAATATAGCCTAGAACCTTCGCATCAAACATATAGTGGTCGGCCACTTTTTGAATTTCTTGAGCCACTTTGGGATGAACAATTAAATAATTAGCCTTCATGTTCTCTGCTAGTACAGCCTCTGTTGTAGAAGCAACATACAGGGCAAAACGGATTTTATTGTTGTGTAAATGGACAATAAGATCGATATTTTGCGGTGCAAAAAAGAGAGCTATAATCGAGTTGGAAGGGGTCTTAACGATCGCTTCGAGTGACTCTATGTGATAAAACCGCTCTGATAAGAGGAGAGGATGGCCGAAAAGTATCATGTTATGCCTCCATGCATTCGCGTGAACAATAGTAGTGTCCATCACGCATAAATGTATCTTTGATATCTGCATAAGTTCCGCATGTTGCACACGGAATCATCGCTTCTTCAGGGCGTTTATCATGCTTTTTAGAAGAAGGAAGAGCAGGTTTCTTGAAAAAAGTATAATACACAACAGTGATAAAACCGCCTAAGAGTAAAAGTTTAAATAACATTGTTACGACTCAATGAGAAGATAATGGCGATTGACCATTTCGATAATTTTATAATTGGAAAGTTCGCTCACTTCATCGTACACTTTTTCCCCTTTGTAAAAGAGCAAAAGACTTCCCTCTTGGCGATAAGGTTTGGAGAGTTTTAATAGCATAGTGGTATCAGTAACCGCCCGAGACGTAATCAAATCATAAGCTTTCGGCGGCAACTGTTCAACCCGAAGCGCTTTAACATCTACGTTTTCAAGTCCCAAATCAGCTTTGACGAACTGTAAAAAGCTGGCACGCTTCGCTAGAGGTTCTACGAGAGTGAAGTGGGTATTTGGCATACCCATAGCGAGAATCATACCCGGAAATCCTGCACCAGTTCCAATATCCATGGCCGTTTTTACGCTTGGAAGAAACGTAATAGGGGCTATGGCATCAACGATAAATTCATCGATTTGTGCAGGCGTTTTTGCCCCTGTTAGATTGTGTACTTTATTCCATTTTGCCAATAACTCTTTGTATTGTTTTGCATAGTCATAAAAGCGTTCATCAACCGTAATGTTTTGCTCTTTCATCAAGCGGTGTAAATTAGTCAAGGAAATGCCCCATATGATCTTTTTTGGTTTTTAAGTACCCTTCATTATAAGGGTTTGAGTCGATAATAATAGGGATGCGTTGGGTAATTTCAACATTCAATCCCTCAACAACGAGAACTTTGGCAGGATTGTTAGTTAGAAGCCTGATCTTCGTGAGCCCAAAGTCGTTAAAGATTTCACGGACAACATCATACGTGCGCTCATCGGCTGCAAACCCAAGCTCAACATTGGCTTGAATGGTATTGCGCCCTTGATCTTGAAGTGCATAGGCATTGAGTTTATTGAGTAGACCGATATTGCGTCCTTCTTGTGCGTGATAGATAATTAATCCGCCTTGTTTGGAAATTAGTTCGAGTGCTTTATGGAGCTGATTGTTGCAATCGCATTTAATACTGCCGAATGTATCCCCCGTAAGACATTGAGAGTGAATTCGAACCAATGGAGCTTCGGACTCTTCAAATTTATCGGTAAAGATAGCAAGATGTTCTTGAGCTCCTTCTTTATATGCACGAACTTTAAAGTGTCCATATTGAGTCGGCAGATTGGCAATTTCAGATTTTTCAAAAATATGTGTTGTTTTCATTGATGTCATTATAATGTCCATTTCTGAAAAAATGGTTTATTAATCATAGTGGAGGTACAATCCTTCCTTTATTTTTGTATCGGAGTCTCATTATGGATCGTTTACGCCGAACACGCATGAATCCTCACCTTAGATCACTGGTACGTGAAACGTACGTTCGTGCTGATGATTTTATTTATCCGTTATTTGTAAAACCGGGTGAAGGGATTAAAACTGAAGTAGCCTCGATGCCTGGCGTCTATCAAATGAGCCTGGATGAAATCCTAAAAGAGTGTGAAGGGCTGCAAGCTCTTGGGATTTATTCGATACTTCTTTTCGGCATTCCTGCAGTGAAAGATTCTGTAGGATCAGATGCTTTATGTGATAATGGTATTATCGCCACAGCGGTACGTGCTATTAAGCGTGCGTATCCAAAAATGTTTGTAGTAACGGATTTGTGTTTTTGTGAATACACCGACCATGGGCATTGCGGTATTTTGGACCATGTCCATGAGACAGTCGATAATGATTTGACTTTGAGTATTTCTGGTCAGCAGGCACTTGTGCATGCACGGGCGGGCGCTGATATGATTGCTCCATCTGGAATGATGGACGGTATTATCACGACATTGCGTGATGCCCTCGATGGGGGAGGATATACCAACCTTCCAATCATGAGCTATTCGACGAAATTTGCCAGCGGTTATTACGGCCCATTCCGCGACGTGGCGGAGTCCATTCCGAGTTTTGGAGATCGCTCTACCTATCAGATGGATCCTACAAATCGCCGTGAAGCGATACGAGAGAGTCTTTTGGATGAGAGTCAGGGTGCTGATATATTAATGGTGAAACCGGCTTTAGCGTACCTCGATATTATTCGCGATATACGTGAAGCTTCCAATCTTCCTCTTGCTGTTTATAACGTCAGCGGTGAATACGCGATGTTAAAATATGCTGGAAATGCAGGTTTGATCGATTATAACCGTGTGATGATGGAAACGATGATTGGGTTTAAACGAGCGGGTGCGGATATCATTATCAGTTACCATGCAAAAGAAGTGGCAGGATTGTTGTAATTATTTTATGATATGATTGTTTTTTGAAAATAGAGGATTTTTTGTGAGACATTTTTTGACGTTAAAAGACTATACTAAAGAAGAGATCTTAGAGATCATTGATTTGGCATTAGCAATAAAGCAAGAGCAGAAGGCAAAAAAGCCTCATCCTTATTTAGCGGGACAAACGCTTGCAATGATTTTTGAAAAAAGTTCGACACGTACGCGTGTGAGTTTTGAAGCAGGGATGTTTCAGCTGGGAGGACATGCTTTGTTTCTCTCGAATCGTGATATTCATCTTGGGCGTGGTGAACCGGTCAAAGATACGGCGCGTGTTATTTCTTCTATGTGCGATATGGTTATGATCCGTACCTATGAACACTCCAAGCTTGAAGAATTTTCCAAATATTCGGCTGTTCCTGTGATCAACGGTCTTAGTGACAGTTATCATCCTGTACAACTTATTGCCGATTATATGACGATGGTTGAGTGTGGTCGTCACGAAAACCCTATTGTCGCATATGTGGGAGATGGGAACAATATGACTCATTCATGGTTAATGTTAGCAGCAAAACTTGGTTTTGAATTGCGTGTAGCCACACCAAAGGGATACGAATGCGATCCTATCATCGTGGCAGACGTTAAAGACTTGGCAAAACACAGCGGCGCAAAAATCTCTTTTACTAATGATCCAAGAGTTGCAGTTGCTGGTGCTACGGTAGTCACAACCGATACGTGGATTTCAATGGGTCAAGAAGAGGAAAAAGCACAGCGTATTGCTGATTTCAAAGGGTATATCGTCGATGATGCGTTGATGGCTTTGGCGGATACGTATGGTATCTTCTTGCATTGTTTACCGGCGTATCGTGAAGTAGAAGTTGGTGAGTCGGTACTTGAGGGGAATCAAAGTGTAATTTTCCAAGAGGCAGAAAACCGTCTCCATGGTCAAAAAGGACTCATGGTTTGGTTGGATCGTCACCGTAAGTGACAATTATATTAATTCATTGCTACTGTAATAAGTAAGTCATTTCCCTCTTCAACAACACTAAAGCGGTGTTTATGACAGAAAGTTTCATTCATTTCATCTGCCCAATCGTTTGCTTCTGCTAATGCAGCATCTTTGTTATCAAATGCTTTGATCGTTGGCATACCGCTGCGCTTGAAACAACCGCATTCTTTTTCTATACGTACATTGAACATAATGAGTTCTCCCTAATGTTTTTTGGCAGTATAGTGATTCAAAATTAAAAAAATAGCACTAAATACAAGCGAATAAAAACTAAAAGTTAACTTTAACTTTTGGTATTGTTGCGATATCAGGAGAAATTATGCTCAATGTGGGTACAATTCGCTCAAATTTTTGGGTACCTTCGTAAGTCTTCACCATATGTGAGGTTTTACAAAGGTACCTTCCATGGTAGAGATCGCAAGATTATGATCTCTGAAAATTTTCTGCCCAATAGAGGGTCAAGATACAACGTCATAGCCGCACAGCATAGCAACATGGGCTTTTTAGGGACCATCTTTATAAAAAAGATGCGTAGTTCCTTTTTTTGCCGGCGTGGCGTATTAATTAAAGGTAAATTATGAATACAGTAGAAATTAACGAAACAGAAGAAAATCTCGGAACATTCGCAGACTTTGGTCTTCGTAGCGAAATTATGCAAAGCATCACGCACGCAGGCTTTACGGTTCCAAGCCCTATTCAATCAATGGTTATTCCAATTATTATGCAGGGTCGCGACGTTGTAGGTCAAGCTCATACAGGTACAGGTAAAACAGCAGCCTTTGGTTTACCGGCATTGAATAAAATGCATTTAAAAGGTGGAATCGAAGTTCTAATCGTTACGCCAACGCGTGAGCTTGCAAATCAAGTTAGTGATGAAATTTTCAAATACGGCAAGCACCTTGGTGTTCGCACGGTTACTATTTACGGTGGCAGTTCATACAGTCGTCAAATAGATCTTATCGAGCGTGGTGCACAAGTTATTATTGCAACGCCAGGTCGTTTATTGGATATGCTTAGCCGTAACATGCTTAAAGGTTTTGCCCCATCAACGGTTATTTTGGATGAAGCGGATGAAATGTTGGATATGGGGTTTTTGGATGATATCAATGAAATTTTCAGCTACCTTCCAACAGAACGTCAAACATTGCTTTTTTCAGCAACAATGCCAACGCCTATTAAAAAGCTTGCAGAGCGCATCCTTGTTGATCCATTCTTTGCGTCTATCACGAGAGAAGAGACAACAAACACAGACATCACACAGCAGTACTATGTTATCGAAGAATCTGAGCGTGATGATGCAATCATCCGTTTGATGGACTCTGAAGATGCAAAGAAAACGGTTGTTTTCTGTCGTACGAAAAAAGAAGTAGATCGTCTTTCAAATGTTCTTTCAGCAGCGGGTTACTCTGCAAAAGGACTTCACGGAGATATGGAGCAACGTCAGCGTGAAAGTGTTATTAAGGGCGTTAAATCCGATGCCTTTGATGTATTGATCGCAACAGACGTTGCCGCACGCGGTTTGCACATTGATGACATCACTCACGTATTTAACTACCATATTCCTTTTGATCCTGAGAGTTATGTACACCGTATCGGACGTACAGGACGTGCGGGTAAAAAAGGGGTTGCGATTACTTTGGTTACCCCAATCGAATTCAAAGAGCTTCAGCGTATTAAATCTAAAGTTGGCACAACAATGGAGCATGCGTACATTCCAAGCAAGCTTGATGTTAAAGAGGCACAAATCAATCGTCTTGTTGCGGAAATTGAGAAGCAACATGTCAATGATATCGCTCATAAAGTTTTGGACGTTCTCAAAGAAGAGTTTGACCAAGAGCAAATTGCCTATAAATTAATCTCTTTGCTTATGGAACGTAACACGGTTCAAGGACCAAATCAGATCGGTATTTCTGCTGAGCGTATGGAGAAAATTCTTCATAATCTTGCAAACAGTCATGATCGTGGCGGTAATAGCCGTGGCGGCGGATATCGTGGTAATCGTAGCGGTGGTGGTGGATACCGTGGTAACAATGATCGTAATGCAGGCGCAGGTGACCGTGGCGGCAGCACAGGCGGCGGATACCGTGGTAACAATGATCGCAATGCTGGCGGAGGAGATCGTGGTGCTAGCACCGGCGGTGGATACCGTGGTAATAATGATCGTAATGCTGGCGGTGCAGACCGTGGAGCGGGTGATCGTTCACGTAGCTTCAGTGGCCAAAATCGTTCAGATAGTAACAAGCCTAGAAGTTAATACCGCTTTTAGATTCTCAATAAATGGCTCCATCGGAGCCACTTTTACCTCTCCCTCTCTTTGTTTAACTCCCCATATTGGTTCTGGAAAATAACTATCAGTTAGAAATCGTGCCATAATATGCCAATGGACTCGTGGCAACATATTGCCAAAAGAGGCTATATTTATTTTATCGGGTTTATAATAACGGAGCATCTCCATTTCAATGGAGTCAAGACACTCCATAATCATATTGCGTACGTCATGTGGACATTGGGAAAATTCTTTATGAGGTTCATGGGTGAAAATTTTGAGCCAAGGGATTTCACTGTCGTGTATTTCAATGTAAATAAGAGAGTTTGAGAAGATCATATTGAACCTTTAAAAAGATTCGATAGTGTAGCAATATTTAGATACTTTTTCCTGCAAAAGGAACAATAGCACTTCCCCATGTCAAGCCACCGCCAAATGCATCCAGAAGCATTAAATCTCCCTCTTGCAATCGACCGGATTCATAGATGTCATTAATTGCCATAGGTATTGATGCACCAGAGGTATTACCATACTTTTCTACAGTTAATACGACTTGTTCGTCTTGAAGCTCGAGGGCATCTCCTACTGCTTTGATAATACGATAGTTAGCTTGATGAGGGATGAAGTGTTTGATGGCTGAAGCATGAATATTGTTTTCTTTTAAAATAGCAACAACATCATTTGTGAGTGTTCTTACAGCTACCTTAAATGTCTCGTTCCCTTTCATTTTCATGAAACAGCTTGCAGTTTCACGATCCAATTCATCGTGTGCTGAACCGCTTCCACCGTTTGGTGTCATAAGAAGATCCGCAAAACTGCCATCAGAGCCCGTGTGAATATCAATAATACCTTTTGATTTATCATTGCTTGCGCTAATGATAGCGGCACCTGCCCCGTCACCAAATAAAATACACGTACCTCGATCAGTATAGTCGGTTATAGCGCTTAATTTTTCAGCGCCGATAATTAGGACATTTTTCTTCATTCCGGATTCAACAAAGGCTTTTGCAATACTCAGAGCATAAACAAAACCAGTACATGCCGCGGATATATCGAAAGCAGTGACTTTTTCAAGACCGAGCTTTGTTGCAATAATAGTTGCGGTGGAGGGCATACAAAAATAATCAGGTGAAATGGTAGCGCAGATGATCAAATCAATTTGTGATTTTTCTAAGCCAGAGCGCTGTATTGCGATTTCTGCCGCTTTTGTCCCCATATCGCTGGTAGTTTCATCATAGGCAGCTATATGACGCTCTTTGATTCCAGTACGTTTAAAAATCCATTCATCGGTAGTATCAACCATGCCTTCGAGATCAGCATTGGTGAGAATTTTAGAGGGAACATAAGCTCCAATGGAGGAGAGCGCAGCGTACATAATTGGCCTTTTGCGAATTGTGAATGTTACTTGGTTAGAGCTTCTAAGCGTGCTTCGATGTGTTCATTAACGCCAGCATCGACATAGTTTATTGCTTGAAAAATGGCATTTTTAATGGCTTTTGGATTACTTTTTCCATGACCTATAATTGCACACCCTTTGATGCCTACTAATGGAGCACCGCCTATTTCAGCATAATCAATCTCTTTTTTTAATCGAGAAAAGACTTTGCGCATTAACAATGCTCCGGTTATTGCAAAGGGGGATTTTCGAATGAACTGCTTGATGAAATAACTGATAGTCGTTGCGACACCCTCAGATGCTTTTAGAACTAAGTTACCGATAAAGCCATCGCATACAATGACGTCACATGTTGAGTCAAAAATATTATTTCCCTCAACATTGCCGACAAAACCTTCAGTACCCTGAAGCAAGATAAATGTCTCTTTGGTAACTTCATTGCCTTTTGAGTCTTCTTCACCGTTTGCAAGGAGACCAACACGAGGATGTTCAATTTTTAACATATCTTTTGCATAGCAATGACCCATGATACCAAACTGGAATAAGTGTTCCGGCTTACAATCAACATTGGCACCGGCATCCATCAGTAAGCTGCGCTTACCATTTTTAGTAGGCATTAGGGTTACCAATGCAGGACGCAGTACATGTTTCAGACGGCCGAGGCGCAAGGTTGCAAGACTCATTGTGGCACCACTATGCCCGGCACTTACTACGCCATTTGCTTCACCATTACGTACGAGCTCCATAGCGACATAAATAGAACTATCTTTGCGCTTCAGTGCATCGGTGGCAGCATCTCCCATATTGATCACATCGCTAGCATCTACAATCGAAATTTTACCTTTATAGCCCTTGGGTAACAAAGCTAAAATCTCATCTTTTTTACCAACGAGAATTGCTTCGAACTCTTTTGCTTTTAAAGCTTCTAGTGTTCCTTTTACAATTGGTTCGGGACCAAAGTCCCCACCCATTGCATCAATAGCAATTTTGATCATCGATTATTTATACTCACCAGTAGTCGGGTTGACAAAGTGAGACAATTTATACGTGCCGTCTTTGTCTTTTACAGGACGAGCAAGTGAAATTTTATAGTGAGTTCTGCGTTTCGCTGCGCGAGTGTGACTCACTCTTCTTTTAGGTACTGCCATCGTTATAGTCCTTTCTATTTTAAATTTAAACGCCATAGGAATACAATCCCTATAGCTACGTTAACACTAGGTTTTACCCACAGGGGGCACAATGCCTTCGGCAGGAAGCCCATATTTACATCAGAACTCTTGTTCTAATGTTGTTCCCTCACATTTTGAGCAACAAAAATAGTCACTCTTGATCAATTCGAGCTCTGAACAAAAAAGTTCGTCCAAATCGATCACTGAATTTTCAATTTCTACAATTTCCAATTCGTTATCATTTTCATGAACGATACCGTCTGCAAGGAAGAAGGAAACTTCTTCATTCAGTACTTTTTCAAATACTTCAGCACAGATATCACAGGGAATAAAAATACTTCCTGTTATTGTACCGTTTAATTGGGCAATATTATGCTTTTTATGAACGATTGTTCCTAAAAATAATGCACCTTCTTGCTTTGCTTCAAATGCCATAGGCACAGAATCCAAGTGTTTAAACGGAATAATATTCATTTAAGAGATCTCGCGACCTGAAAAGAAAAATGCGATTTCATTCTTTGCATTTTCAGCAGAATCACTTCCGTGAACTGCATTTGCATCTATGTTTTCAGCAAAATCAGCACGGATAGTGCCTGCTTCTGCTTCTTTAGGGTTTGTTGCACCCATTAAATCACGATTTCTTTGAACAGCATTTTCGCCCTCAAGAACGGTGATAACAACAGGACCGCTTACCATGAAGTCAACAAGGTCGTTGAAAAATGGACGCGCAGCGTGTACTGCGTAAAATGCTTCTGCGTCTTGACGGCTAAGCTGAACTTTTTTGGTAGCTGCGATTTTAAGACCATCAGTCTCAAAGCGATCCAAAATTTTTCCAATAACACCTTTTGCTACGGCGTCTGGCTTGATGATTGATAATGTTTGTTCCATCAATGCTCCTGTTTTTATGTGAATAATAGAGCGGAATTATAGCGAAATAATAATTTGAGAAAGATTAAAGATGAAGAGGAAAGAGTTTGAAAGAAAATTTAAAGGGCTGAGCCCTTTAAATTAATCGACGACATTCGCCTTAGATGAACGCATCTCACTAGAGATATCATCACGGTGTGCTGGGCTTTCGCCGATTTCATCCCATGTAATACAACCTTCTGTTGGACATGCAGTTGCACATGCAGGAGCATCGTGGTGACCTACACACTCTACACATTTGTCACCGTATACGTAGTAGATTTCTTCCCCCGTTGGGTTATCATCCTCGTCTACGATCGCTTCTACTGGACACTCATCGATACAAGCGCCACAGTTAATACAAGTATCATTAATAACTACTGCCATGGAATTCTCCTCAGATAATTTAAATTATGGGTTACTATAACAGAAGAATTTTAAAGATACCTAAAATAAGATGGAGTTTATTGGATTTATAGGATAACTGTTACGAAGTGAGAACATTTCAAGAATTAATCCCCGTATGCAGGGGGGATTATAATGGTCTTTTAGAGACCTAAAAAAGCGCGGATTGCATCTACTTTGTCTGTTTTTTCCCAGGTAAATTCTGGAAGTTCACGTCCAAAATGTCCATAAGCAGCAGTTTTGCGATAAATAGGACGTAAAAGGTCTAGTGATTCAATAATCCCGCGTGGGGTAAGATCAAAGAGCGTTTTGACACACTCCTCAATTTTTTCTTCGGCAACGACAGAAGTTCCATGCGTATTTACCATAATGGAAATGGGTTGTACAACACCGATCGCATAAGAGACTTGGATGGTAGCACGGTCACATGCGCCTGCTGCAACCAAATTTTTGGCAACATAACGAGCGGCATACGCTGCTGAACGGTCCACTTTAGTAGGGTCTTTTCCGCTGAAAGCTCCGCCGCCATGTGGGCAGGCTCCGCCATAGGTATCAACGATAATTTTACGTCCGGTGAGTCCCGCATCACCTTGTGGTCCGCCGATGACAAATTTGCCTGTTGGATTGATATGATACACGATATTTGGACTCATAAGATCACGAGGTATGACGTGCTCTATGACCTCCTTGATGACATCTGCATGTAATTTTTCTTGGGAAACATCAGGAGCGTGTTGGGTAGAGACAACGACCGTTTCTACAGATACTGGCTTGTCGTCAACATAACGGATACTTACCTGTGTTTTCCCATCAGGACGAAGATACGGGATAATTCCTTCTTTGCGCACTTGCGCCAATCTCTCAGCAAGGCGGTGTGAGAGATGAATCGGTAATGGCATTAATACTTCGGTTTCGCGACACGCATAACCAAACATGAGTCCCTGATCTCCTGCCCCTATTTCTCCATCTGCCTGATCAACACCTTGGTTGATGTCAGGAGATTGTTCACCGATTCCATTAAGTACGGCTGCGGAGCGATAATCAAAACCATAGGTCGCATCGGTATATCCGATTTCACGAATGACTTGGCGTGCGATCTCTTGCATAGGAGCGTAAGCCGTTGTTTTTAGCTCCCCTGCAATCACACAAAAACCATTGGAAACCAAGGTTTCACATGCGACTCTAGCCTTGGTGTCATGCTCAATGATATAGTCTAAAATAGCATCACTGATCTGATCTGCCATTTTATCGGGATGCCCTTCGGTGACAGATTCTGAGGTGAAAATATACTCTTTTGGCATAACAGTCCTTTGTGCTTTTAATTCAAATTATTTTAATAGATAGGAGGATTATAGCGAATCGGGTTTTAAGAAATCTCTTTCCCAAAAAAAATCGATCCAATCATGAGCTTCATGTAAGGAATAGTTAGGTTGAACCAATGCTGTAGGTTTGGTAAATAGGGATACAGTGGCAAAAAGAATAGCAGGATAACGTTTTTGCAAAACAGGAATCAGGACATGCAGCGTTTTTCCGCTGTCCACAATATCGTCGGCTATCAGGACTCTCTTGGATTGCGTAAAATCGCACTCTTCTTGGATAAAGAGGGATTCACGCTGTGTGTCATCATCATAACTTTCACAACGGATGGATTGTAAATTACGTATATTTAGTGCCATAGAGAGGGCATGACTCATGGTCATACCCCCTCTTGTAATGGCAACAATAGTGTCGGCATTAAAGCCTTTACACTTGTCTGAAAGTTCACGGATGTCGGCTTTAAAATTCTCATAGCTGTAGTAAATCATATAACAATCATAACATAAGCACACATACGCTATAATAAAAGGACTTATATTATACAAAAGGGTTTAATTGAAAAAATTAGCCATAATCGGCCGTCCAAATGTCGGCAAAAGTTCTCTGTTCAATCGTCTTTTGAAGCAGCGTGATGCTATTACGTCTGAAATAGCCGGTACAACACGCGATGTAAAAAAACGTATCGCCGTTGTCGTCGATAAAGAAGTTGAAATTCTCGATACCGGCGGGTTGGATCAAGGGTGCGAGCTTTTTGATCGTATCAAAGAAAAATCACTGGAAGCTGCGCACAAAGCAGACATTATTTTGTTTATGGTTGACGGTAAGAGTCTGCCTGAAGAAGATGATAAAAAGCTCTTTTATGAGCTAGAAGCGATGGGCAAATCGATTGCATTGGTTGTTAACAAAATCGACAACGATAAAATGCAAGAAAAGCTCTGGGAATATTATGAGTTCGGGACCAATCGTATCTTCGGTATCTCGGTTGCCCATAACCGTTCTATATTGCCATTACTCAATTGGGTGGCTTCTGAGCTTCCTGAATCATCCATTGTAAAGGCAGCTGAAGAGATCGAGCAAGATGATGATATGGACGGATTTGATGCTGTAATCAGCGGATATAGCGATGAAGACGAAGAATTTGATGATAATGAAGACGAAAATGATTTAGACGATGACGATAGTGATGTTTCGGACGATGATCTTGACGATATCGCAGCCATGGAAGAAGCGTACCGTGGAATTGTCAAAGAGTACGCTCCTGCAGATACCCAAAAGATGAAAGTGGCAATTATCGGTCGTGTTAACGTCGGGAAAAGTTCGTTGCTCAATGCCCTGCTCAAAGAAGACCGCTCGGTGGTAAGTTCGGTTGCGGGTACGACGATTGATCCTATTGACGAAACGATTGAATATGAGGAC
>JAQTOQ010000159.1 GCA_028713245.1 Sulfuricurvum sp.
GGGAGAAGACGGCAAGGGTGCTGATACAGCGTTCAAAGGTGCGCATACAGGATCGGTTCGTTTTTTTAACCCGTATGCCAATGAAGCGAGGGCAATCGTTCTCCAAGAAGCCAAAAATATCGGATTGAATCTTGATTCGCAAGCCGCTTTTCATCTGCTTGAAATGCATAACAATGATTTGTCACTGGCGTGTAATGAACTCACCAAACTTCTTATTTTGAATAAACCCATTACGATGAAAGAAATCGATGAGCATGTATTTGGTTTAAGTGAAATAAAGATCGATCAATTCATAACGCAGGTTATTGAAAAAAGAGAGTTTCTTGCTTCTTTACGCCATTTATTGGAATCGGGAGAAGATGAAATACGACTTCTAACCGGAATCAGTGCGTTTTTAACACAATTGTATTTATTTAATACGGCCATTAAAATTCATGGTATTGCAGATTCAGCACTTGTCCTTGGCTATAAACTTCCCGGTTTTATTGAAAAAGAGCGAGCAGCACTCTCGATCAAGATAACCCCTGAAGCGTATAAAAAGGGATTGAACTTACTGTTAGACACTGAATTAAAAATGAAATCGGTGGGTTCCCCGGACCAAGAAGCCTTACTGCTGTCTTCGCTACTTAAGCTCCAAAGTCTCATCTAGATAAAACTTATATTAAGCAATTTTTCAGTATAATTCGCGCGTTCCTTGCTCTTTGCAACACGATTGTCGTGCTGTATAACAACCATAAGGGGCGAACACCATAAGGAGACATACGTTATGAGACATTACGAAAACCTAATAATCGTAAAACCTACTCTTACTGAAGAAGAAATCAAAAACACCCTCGCAATCGTCGAAGAGTTTATCACATCAAACGGTGGTGAAATCATTGCACGTGACCCAATGGGCATGAAAAAATTGGCTTACCCGATCGAGAAAAACGCTCGCGGTTATTTTTACGTTATTTACTACAAAGTTGCACCTTCTGCAATTAGTGAAATTGAGCGTCGTTTCCGTATCAACGAGGAAATTTTACGTTTCGTAACGATGAAATACGATACAAAACGTGAGATCAAAGCATGGAATGATATGGTTGAAAAGACCAAAAAAGTCACTCCTACTCCTGCCGCTGTTGTTGCTGAGAAAATAGAAGAAGTAGCTTCTTAAGCCTAAAGGAAAACACATGTTTAATAAAGTAATTTTGGTTGGAAATTTAACGCGCGATATCGAGCTTCGATACTCGCAAAGCGGCTCAGCGATTGCAAACTCTGCGATTGCTACTAGCCGTAAGTTCACCGTGAACGGTGAGAAAAAAGAAGAGACATGCTTTGTCGATATTACTTTTTTCGGACGTTCGGGTGAGGTTGCCAATCAATACCTTCGCAAGGGTTCTAAAATTCTTGTAGAGGGGAGATTACAGTTTGAACAATGGGTTGACAAGACAAGCGGACAAAAGCGCTCTAAGCACTCCGTCATCGTAGAAACGATGCAAATGCTCGATTCACGTGGCGGTGAAGCCTCTCAGGGTGGTTACAATGAATACAGCGATGCTGGAAGTGGTCAAGGCGGGGGTTATGATGCTCCACAGCCGAAGGCCTACAACCAAGCTCCTGCATACAGTAAGCCATCTCCGGTAAGAATGCCGGAAAACAATCTTCCAGAGATTGATATTAACGAAGACGAAATTCCGTTTTAACGAAAGCACAAGGATAGAACCATGTCAGAAAAAAGAAAATACAAAAAACGGTTTTGCAAATATTGCGAACAAAAAGTAGATTTCATTGACTACAAAGATGTATCATCATTGAAATATTCGCTCTCTGAGCGTTTTAAAATCATGCCACGTCGTCTTACAGGTAACTGTAAGCGTCATCAGGATATGGTTACCATTTCAATCAAACAGTCTCGTGCTGCTGCATTGATTCCGTACACTGTATCACGTAAAGTGATCGCAGGTGCATCATTCGAAGAGCGTTAATCGCTTGAGCTTCCCTTCTTTTGGGAAGTTTAGATCTTTCCATACAACTTCATTAAAAACACTTTCTAAATACAAACCATAATCGTTAAATTAATTTAGCAGTAATGTTTGTTAAACAACAACCTTGTGTATTTTTTTGTGAAAAACAAAGAAGAATAGCTGAAAAATTCACTATCTCCCTCAGAAAAGAGTAAATGTTACACGATTAAGATATAATTTATCACATATTTTCATAATCGATCAAGGAATTTGAATGAATAAAATATTACTTATCATGATCGCCTTCTTAGTTATTGGTTGTGCTGGAGTAGGATTTAGCTGGCAAGATGCGTCTACCGTAAGACTTGGTGATACTGGAGCTGAAGTCATTGATAAAATGCAAGCAAAACCTTATATGATTAAAGCATCAACTGTTGATGGAAAAATAGTTGAGACATATATATGGTCATTTACTAATGGGATGACTGGATCTAGTCAAGTAGTATCGTTTGTTCTTACGGATGGGAAGGTAACTTCCGTACCAACAATTACTGAAAGTATTAAAAATCAATAATTCTAAGATTGAGAACTCTTAGTCTGACTAGTAGCATTTAAACTACTTAAAGAAAGTTACTATTTAGCAGATTACAAAAGTTGGGAGCTACTATGGCGCTGATTAATTGTTCTGAGTGTGGAAAAGAAATATCAGATAAAGCTAACACCTGTCCTCACAGCGGTGCGCCTATTCAAAATGAAGTTAAGCCCGAAGAAAGCTTAGAACCAAAGGGAACTTATGAGTAATAAATTTAATATAGCCGGCTTAGTGCCGGTAAGCTCCTACTTTTTTCTTTCCTTTTCAAAAACTAATTAAAATGTGCTACAATCACCTATATTAATTCTGAGGGGTCAGACTATGAATACAATTACTCTTAATGTTGCTGATGGATCGATGACTGAACGTATCTTGTGGATGCTAGAGCATTTTAAAAATGATGGGGTTGAAATTTCCTCTATCGAGGATATTGAGGATTTAAAACTCATAGCCCAAGCCAAACAAGAAAAAGGTCAAAATCTTTCATTAAATAAAGTTTTTAAAGAGTTTGGCGTTGAACGTTGAGATTGCTCCAAAAGCGTATAAAGATTTAAAACAGATTAATCGTATAGAAGCAGTCAAAATTCTAGACATACTTCCCAGCTTCTCTGATTTTCCTAATGTAGCAAACATTAAAAAATTGACTAATTTTAAACCATCTTACCGATGTCGTATAGGGGACTATCGTGTTCTTTTTGAAGTGGAAAATGAGATTCTCATCATTTATCGTATACTGCACAGAAAAGATAGTTATAAATAACAGGTATTATTCTCTTAGACGCTCGATTTTTGCACCCAGTGCGCGTAGTTTTTGCTCTAGATTTTCATATCCACGATCAAGGTGGTAGATGCGGTGAACATTGCTGGTTCCCTCAGCGGCCATAGCTGCAAGTACAAGTGCGCTAGAGGCACGTAAATCCGTCGCCATAACATCTGCTCCGACAAGCGGAGACTCACCGATGACGGTTGCCGTATGACCGTTTAGGCGAATATCAGCACCAAGACGTTGAAGTTCACTGACGTGCATGAAACGGTTTTCAAATAAGCGTTCTTCGATGATGCTCGTCCCTTTTGCCAATGTTGCCAGCGCTAAAAATTGTGCTTGCATATCAGTTGGGAATGCTGGGTATTCTTGGGTGATAAGCTCAACGTGCTTGAGCTCTTTGACAGGGTGAATCGTCATTGTCATATTGGCGATGTCGCAATCAACCGTACAGCCCATTTGCTCTAACTTCGCTGTGACGGCGTCGAGATGGTCAGGGCGTACTTTTTCTAGAGTGATTGTGGAATTAGTGATCGCTCCTGCACACAAATACGTACCCGCTTCAATGCGGTCAGGGATAATT
>JAQTOQ010000160.1 GCA_028713245.1 Sulfuricurvum sp.
TTTTTACATAATCGCTTGAATTACTCTCTAGTAGTGCCGCGGCTACTTCTTGTAATGGTTTGCCCGATTCAAACAAATCACGGTACGCACTGCGCAAAGCATCAATATCTTCTCGCGAAACATGACGACGTAGACCGTTGAGATTCAGTCCTCTTAAAACGGCACGATTGCCCTCTACGAGACAATACGGAGGTACATCCTGGGAAAGCGCAGACGCACCTGCTACCATCGCGTAGTCACCGATTTTAACAAACTGATGAACCGGGGTCATTCCCCCAATAACGGAATTATTTCCCATTTCGACGTGCCCTGCTAAAGTTGCTGCATTGGCTAAAATACAGTTGTTTCCGATAATAACGTCATGCCCTAAATGAACATACCCCATAAAAAGGTTATGAGAGCCAATAACCGTTTTTCCACCGCCGCCTGCTGTCCCTGGATTAAAGAGGGTAAACTCACGGATTGTGTTGTGATCCCCGATGATCAATTCGACTTCTTCACCGGCATACTTAAGATCTTGAGGAATGGATCCTAGTACAGCATGCGAAAAGATAGTATTGTACTCACCAATTGTCGTATTTCCATAGATACAAGTGCCTTGAGCAATCTTGGTTCCCTTACCGATCTTGGACTTGCTCGAAATGAAACAAAATGCCCCAATTTCAACATCATCAGCGATGATGGCACCTTCTTCAATTATAGCGTGAGAAGAAATTAAACTCATTGCGGTCTACTTATCAACGATCATGGCTTTAAGTTCGGCTTGAGCAACGAGCGCATCGTCTACGTAGGCTTTGCCCTCCAATACCCAAATAGAGCCTTTGCGTTTAACAACGGTCATACGGTATTGGAGACGATCTCCCGGACGAACAGGAGCGCGAAATTTTGCACCGTCAATACTCATAAAATAAACGACTTTGTTAGCCGCTTCTTCTTCGGTCATGTCCATACTTTGAAATGCGAGAATACCGCCTGCTTGAGCCATTCCCTCGAGTATCATAACGCCCGGATAAATAGGATGCCCTGGGAAGTGCCCTTCGAATATTTGCTCACCAATAGTGACATTTTTGAATCCGATAAGAGATTCGCTAGGGGTAATCTCGGTTACTCGGTCAACAAGCAGAAAAGGGAAACGGTGAGGTAAAATTTTTTGTATTTGAACAACATCCATCATATGCAATAACACCTTGGTTAAATTAAGTCGTTCATTTTAGCGTAAAAATGGTTAATAGATAATTATAAGTTGTTCTCTCGTGTCATCGTAGGTTTTTGTTTCTAATGTCAAGGTGATTTTAGAACTTGGAATCTCATCGATTACAATAATAGCGGAGCTGTTAAAAACACTTTGAGTCAACTGTGTCCGCAGTGCGATTTCAGTTTCGATCGATGGGGCATTGAACATCAATTCTTGGGTGTTTTTGTAGTTTGATGAGGTTAAAGTGTTAAAGGTTTTCAGAGTAATAAAACGGACTTCTTCACGGTTTAAAAAATGTTGTCCATCAAGTTCAAAATCAATTTTTCCTTCAGTTCTCGTACGGTTAATAGTTGAATAAATAAGTGGATAGGATGGGATGATGCCTGTGCCCACTTTGACCGATGCGCGGATAAGACGATAGTTTAAAAAGCGCTCTTTGATGATTTTATAGGAAATATTTGCATCCTCGAGTTCAATACGTTTAGCATACAGCTCAAGGCGTTCTTCGATGGAGGATGGGAGTACTTGTTTGGAAATGGAAGAAAACATCTCATCCATCAGGCGATGCTGTTGATCACGCTGCATCGTAAGGCCAAAAATACATCCGCAATAGTCTTGGCGATAGAGCTGTTCTTCTTTGCTGACTCTGGATTGATCGTTGGTTCCGCCGTTTTTTCGGTAATCAAACGCGATGAATTCAACGCCATGGGAAGCATGAAATACATCGCCTGATTTTTTGAGCTGATCTTGGGATTTTTGGGGGCTGACGAGGAGTGTGGTGGTCATGGAGGTTTCGCCTAATTCCAATGCTTTGTAAGCACTTACTTCGAAACGGCGGTCAAAGCACACTTCGCAACGTGCCCCTTTTTCAGGCTCTTTTTCAAGACCTCGAACCGTGTCCATCCAATGCTCAAAATCGTATTGACCTTCAATGAGCTCAATACCCAGTTTTTTACAGCTGCGCGCTACGTCAAGAAGTCGCAGTTGATATTCGCTGTATGGATGGATATTAGGGTCATAGAAGAACCCAATGAGCTTTTCATTGGGGTATTCCTGTTGCAGCTTTTCCATAAAAAAATGGGAATCAACACTGCAGCAGATATGGACTAGCATGTGTAAGTAAATCCGTTCGTGGTGAGCCTGTCGAACCATGAGCCCTTCGACAAGTTCAGGGCGAACGGTAGTGAATTAGTCACGTGAAGCCAAAATTTCAACTTTTTCAATAATATCACGCATAGCAATACTGTCAAGTACTGCCATAGAATCAGCGTCATCTGCCTCGATTCCGCCAAATACCGTGTGAACACCATCAAGGTGTGGAGTGTTGGCAAAACAGATAAAAAACTGGCTTCCACCAGTGTTTGGTCCCGCGTGAGCCATTGACAATGCACCCTTGACGTGACGGTGAGTATTAAGTTTTGTTTCACATGGGATAGCCCATCCCGGACCACCAGTACCTGTACCAGTAGGACAACCGCCCTGTGCCATAAAGCCTGGAATTACACGGTGAAAGTTAAGACCATTGTAGTAACCAGCATTGACCAATGCTGCGAAATTGGCAACGGTATTTGGAGTTTCTTCATTATAGAGCTTGATCCAGATAACTCCTTTTTCAGTGGTCATTTTTGCCCATTGGTAGCTTGCGGCTTCTTCGGCAGTTGGTGTATAGGTTTTGAGTTCTTTGCGTCCAAACATAGGTTGTCCTTTTAAAATATTTTTGAAAGTATAGTCGGTTTTTCTTAACCAATCGGGCGCACTATCGTTTACTTTTCCAAATTCAAACGCATTAAGACTGAGGGATAAACAGCACATTAATTTTTCAAGGAAAGTTTGATTTTGCGTTCGCTACAATCTCCAAAAGTTAGTTTTGGAGAATATCAATGAGCGAAGTAAAAAAACCTGTTTTTCAACCAAACCCTGAGTTTGCGGCGACTGCACGCATTAAAAGTATGGACGAGTATCTTGAGCTGCAAAAAATGGCTGAGGATGATTACGAAGGATTCTGGGACAAATTTGCCAATGAAAAGATTGATTGGTTCTCTCCTTATACTCAAGTACTAGATGAGAGTACTGCACCGTTTTATAAGTGGTTTGTGAATGGTACATTGAACGTTGCGCACCAATGTATCGACCGTCACCTCGCAACGCGAAAAAATAAAGCAGCGATTATTTTTGAGGGTGACCGTGGTGATAAACAAATCATCACCTATCTTGAGCTTTACTATAATGTTAATAAATTGGCGAATCTTCTCAAAAATGATTTTGGTGTCAAAAAGGGTGACCGCGTCGTCATCTATATGCCGATGATTCCAGAAGCTGCGTATGCAATGTTGGCATGTGCCCGTATCGGCGCAATCCACTCAATCGTATTTGGCGGATTTTCTTCTGAAGCACTAAAAGACAGAATCGAAGATGCCCAGGCTCGCGTAGTTATTACTGCTGATGGTGCATTTCGCAAAGATAAACCCTATATGCTAAAGAGTGTTGTTGATGAGGCATTGAGTGAAAAGACTCCTGTTCAAAAAGTTTTAGTGGTTGAGCGGAATAACGAAGATGTCATATGGGTCGAGGGGCGCGATTACTCCTATAATGAACTTATCAAAAACCAGTCCAATGAATGTGAAGCAGAAGTTATGGATTCGGAAGATCCTCTTTTCTT
>JAQTOQ010000023.1 GCA_028713245.1 Sulfuricurvum sp.
GAAGTTGTAGGAGTAGAAGTTGGCAATGATTTGGGAGGACCATATCCGCAATTTCGTCCCTATATGAACTATGTCAATATACGACATACGGATGGAACGTTGGGAAATTATTATCATTTAAAATTTGGCGGAGCGGCGGTTAAGATTGGGGATACAGTTAAGAAGGGACAGTTGATTGCATACTCTGGTAATACAGGCTATACAACTGCCCCTCACTTGCACTTCAGTGTTAGTATGGTTGACCCTGTGTCTATGCGCCGACCGATGAATTTGCCGGTAAAAATACAGGCATCAGAAGGATTAGTGACGTCTCCGCGATGTGGCGATCATTATACGGTACAATGATATTAAGAGCTAAATACACCCAGCCAAAGCGCATCTTCGGAGGTGCTTAACACTTGATGCTCGGTATGCTTTGGGAGAAAAAGAGATTCTCCTTCTCCAAGCTCAAGTATTTTCTCTGACACACACAATTGCGCGTGTCCTCGAATTAACACGACCCACTCATCTTGCTCTTGATTGTAGATAGTTCCAGGTTGCAATAGATGCGAGCGGATGGCTTCAATTTTGACATTTTTACTTTGATGAAGCGTCGTAAAGCACTCAGCGTCAGGCTTAGGGTTTTCTAGGGTATAAATATTCACGAGTCACTCCTAAGTTTATGCATGTTATGATTGCACCATTATAATTTAAAGTGTCCTAAATCATGAAAAATATTGTATTAATCGGTTTTATGGGAGTAGGCAAGGGCTCGGTTGCCCGTGCAATGGTAAAGCAATCCGCCATGATGGCATTGGATACCGATGATATCATCGAGAGTATGGAAAATCGTTCGGTCAAAGAGATTTTTGCGCAAGAGGGCGAAGAATACTTTCGCAACTTAGAGCGCAAAACAGCACGTTGGCTTAAGAAAAAAGTAGAGGGTACCATTATCTCTACGGGTGGCGGATTTTTCAAAGTTCCTGCCATGAAAAAAGTGGGAACGGTA
This sequence comes from Sulfuricurvum sp., assembly GCA_028713245.1. Lineage (GTDB taxonomy): Bacteria > Campylobacterota > Campylobacteria > Campylobacterales > Sulfurimonadaceae > Sulfuricurvum. The sequence goes on from JAQTOQ010000023.1 coordinate 989, forward strand.
GTGTTGTTAACTGCCCAATTTCAAACGATTTATGATCGTATTTTAGCACATCCTGATGCCGATAAAAAGCTGAAAAAACGTCCTTTATTTCAAGACATTGAAAAAGCACGGGCATTGTATGATGAGCGCCTATCTCAATATTTAGAAGTGGCGGATATTGTGATCGATGTGAGTGACAAAGAGGTCGATAAAATTGCAAGAGAAATTTTAAAAAAGGTAAAAAAATGATGAAAATAGTATTACTCCTTCTTCTTACTCTTTCTGCGGTGTTCGGTAATGGAATAAAATGGGAAAAAGATTATGCAACGGCACTTAAACAGTCTAAAGCATTGAACAAACCAATGATGTTTATTGTTTCCAATCATAATTGCCATTTTTGTATTCAGTTTGAAAAAAATGCTTTGAGCTCACCAAAAGTTATCCAAAAGTTAAATATGGAGTATGTAGCAGCAATAGCCTATGTAGATGAAAATCCTGTTTTCCCCCAAGATCTTTATGCAGGGGGAACTCCGGCAACATGGTTTTTAAAAAGCGACGGAGAACCGTTGTTTGAACCTTTGATGGGTGCTGTAGACACTACTGGTTTTCTCAAAGCACTTGATATCGTGAGCGCAGAGTACAAAAAAATGTCAACGAAGAAATAAGGAAAGAAAAGCATGACGAGAATCCAAAGCAGTGATGCCAATTTCCAGACGGTATTTGGTGATTTATTAAATCGCGGGAAGATGGACATGGAGCAGGTGTCTGTAGTGGTTAAAGGGCTCATTGATGACATTCGCTCCAATCAAGATGAAGCACTTATCGCGCATATTGAAAAATTCGATCGCTGGGCTCCTAAAAGCGGTGCTGATTTGCGTATCCATACCAACGATATGAAAGCCGCGTACGAAGCACTTGAGCCAAATTTAAAATCAGCATTGCATTTGGCATATGATCGTATTCGCGCCTATCATGAGAAACAGTTGCCAAGAAGTTGGTTTGATACTGAGCTAAATGGAACTATTTTAGGACAAAAAGTGACACCGGTTGACTGTGCAGGTCTGTATATTCCTGGAGGAAAAGCGGCGTATCCCAGTTCGTTGCTAATGAATGTTATTCCGGCACAAGTAGCGGGTGTTGAAGAGATTATTGTCTGTACGCCAACCCCTGACAATGAGCCTAATGCATTATTATTGGCTGCATGTCATCTGTGCGGCGTGAGTGAAGTGTTCAAAGTAGGCGGTGCGAGTGCAATTGCTGCAATGGCATACGGAACGCAAACCATTCCAAAAGTAGATGTCATTACCGGTCCTGGAAACATTTTTGTAGCAACGGCAAAAAAGATGGTTTTTGGTGAAGTAAACATTGATATGATCGCAGGCCCAAGTGAAATAGGGATACTCGCAGATGAAACCGCCAATGCCCGTCATATCGCGATTGATCTTTTATCTCAGGCCGAACACGATGAGATGGCAAGTTCAATACTCATCACAACCTCGCAAGAGCTTGCCGATCAAACAGCAATCGAGATAGAAATTTGGTTGAAGCAGCTGCCAAGAGAAGTTATTGCCCGTAAATCGATCGATGAACGCGCCGCCATCATTATCACTAAAACGATGAAAGAAGCAGTAGATTTGATGAATAAAATTGCTCCTGAGCATTTAGAAGTTGTTACGGTGAATCCTTTTGAATTATTACCTTCAATCAAGCATGCAGGAGCGATCTTTTTGGGCCCCAATACACCTGAAGCAATCGGTGATTACGTAGCAGGACCAAACCATACGCTGCCAACAGGTGGAACCGCACGATTCTACTCACCGCTTGGGGTGGAGAATTTTATGAAAAAATCGTCAATTATTGCTTTTTCACGCCAAGCAATCCAAGAAATCGGCGAAGCGTGTGCATTGATCGCCAATACAGAAGGTCTTGGGGCACACGAAGCTTCCATACGTTGTCGCCTAGAGTCATAATACCTAATTAAATAAATATTTGACGTTTGAAATATTTATTTAATCACCATTTACTTCTTCACTGATAAAAATAGTTCCAAAATGTAACAAGCATCTTCAAAATTACTTTTCTTTAGAATTTATTAACCAAATATTAGCTATCATCAAATCAGTGGTAATAGCTTACTATATAAGTATGTCAAACAATTATTATTGTGTCAAGCAATAAGAATTTAAGGAGAATAAATGCAATTAGGGTTCTTGGTAGACCTTCGCCTTTGTATGGGTTGTAAGGGCTGTGAGATCGCATGTAAAGTAGAGAACGAAGTTCCTCTCAGTACATGGCGTCTTCGCGTAAAATATGTGGATGTAGGAAGTTTTCCGGAAACAAAACGAACCTTTACTCCCCTTCGTTGTAATCACTGTGCCAATGCGCCGTGTGTACGTATTTGCCCGGTTAGTGCGTTGCACTATATCGAAAATGGTATCGTAAATATCGATAAAGAGCGTTGTATTGGTTGTGCTGGTTGTATTATGGCGTGCCCATACGGAGCAATCTACATCGATCCTCTTACGCAAACTGCAGACAAATGTACCTATTGTGCCCACCGTGTTGCGAGTGCTATGATGCCAGCATGTGTTGTTGCGTGCCCGGTAGAAGCTAATATCTTTGGGGACTTGGACGATCCGATGTCAAACATCAGCAAATATATCCAAGAACACCAAGGCAATGTGCAAGTGCGTAAAGCAGAAAAGGGGACAGACCCTCACCACTTCTATGTAGGTGGTGGTAATGTAACTCTAAATCCATTGGCTTCATTGCGCGAAGAAGGTTTTGGTCTATTCAATAATCTTACACATCTACCTGTAGGAGGGCACCACTAATGGCACACGAAATTATTGCAGCAACCAATGCGGTTGTAACTCTTGACGTAGCTCTTCCAGGTATTGTTTGGGGTTGGATTATCACTATGAATATGTGGGCAAAGAGTATTGGTACGGGTATTATCTTTATTGCCTTTTATTTGTTGAAAAAGTATCCTGAACAAACTGGATTTATCCGTTTGCCATCGGTAGTGATTTCAATCATATTTATTCACATGTTCTTATTTTTTACAGTTATTGATTTGCATCAGATGTTTAGATTCTGGCATATCTTTTTCCACCCGCACATGACCTCTACAATTACCCTCGGTGCATGGTTGGCAGCTGGCTTTGTGGGCATAATTTTGACAATGGCGTATTTCCTATATATAAAAAAAGATGAAGCAATGTACGATAAATTGCTAGCATATGGGGTTGTTTTAGCAGTTCCTGTTACGCTGTATACAGCCGGATTAATGGCACAATCAACAGCACGTGAATTGTGGCAGATGCCTACAGAGTCTATTCAGATGATGTTGGCTGCTTTCTTGGCAGGGTCTGCAACGATGCTTTTGGTTGGAGGAAACAAATTTTCAGACGAAATTAAAAAAGATCTAGCGCTAATCCTTGGCTTTAGTGCTCTTACAGCATTTATCATGTACATGTTAGAGTTGGTTTTTGGACCGATGAAAGCAGAAGAAGTTGCTGCAACATTAGAATTCGTAAAAGGCGGTGAATATACGTTTATGTTCTGGCTTGGTCAAATTGTTGCCTTTTTGATTCCTATGGTATTAGTATGTAAAAGTATCAAAGATAAATCGTATTATTTGTTGAAAATCGCTGCTGTGTCAGCGTTGGTCGGATTGTGGATTACCAAGCACGTATGGTTAGTTATCCCACAATTGTTAAACTTGAGCTAAAGAGGTAGATGATGTATTTAGAAAGTAGAAGAACATTTTTAAAAGGTGCCGCAATTACAGTTGCAGGCGCTGCGATTGCAAAGGGCGTATTCACAGTCGATGCAGCCGCTGAATCTGTTGAGAATAGCAAGTTTACCAATACACCAGATAGCCTCTCCTTTTATCCACCATTGGATCAATGGGATAATTTCCAAGAGCTTGACGGTACCGATTGGAAGCGTGGTGGTATCAACCGTCACGGTGTAAAAAGTGAAGAAAATCTAGATGGTATTTTAGTTCATGACTATATGATAGTACCAACGGCATGTTCAAACTGTGAAGCATCATGTGGACTTACTGCATGGATTGATAAAAAGACATTAACGGTTAAAAAATACATGGGTAACCCATTGCACCCTGGCTCGCGTGGTCGTAACTGTGCAAAAGGGTATGCAGTACAGTCACAAATGTATGATCCGGATCGTATCCCATTCCCTCTCAAGCGTGCACCAGGTTCTAAGCGTGGTGAGGGTAAATGGATTCGTACTACATGGGACGAAGCGATGACTACCATCGGTAAAAAGATGGGGGATACGATTCGTAAAGGCGATGACCTTTCTCGTAAATCAGTAATGTTTCACATCGGTCGTCCGAATGAAAATGGTTTTGTTCCACAAGTATGGGAAACATTGGGTCTTGATGCTTACAACTCGCACACCAACATCTGCTCATCGAATGGCCGTACGCCGACGATTTGGACAGCGAATGATGACCGTACGAGTCCGGACTGGGCAAATGCTAAATTAATTTTCTTGAATTCATCGCATGCTGCGGATGCGGGGCACTATTTCCAGCAATCAGCTGGTTTCATAGCTGATGCGCGTAAAAAAGGCGCGAAGATGGTCGTTATGGACCCTCGTATGTCTAACTCAGCAGGTATGTCGGATCTATGGATCGCTGCATGGCCAGGTACTGAAGCCGCTATCTATCTTTATCTTGCTAACCGTATCTTGAATGAAAATATGACGGACAAGAAGTTCGTTAAAAAATGGTTCAACTGGGAAACCTTGATGAATGATCATGTTCATCTGAACTTTATGCTTGAAAAAGGTCAAATTACTAAAGCTCCTAAGGGTAATAGTTTTGATGACTATATGGATCTTTTAAAAGACATGTATGCTCCGTATACGCTTGAATATGCTGTTAAAGAAACTCATGTACCAGCCTATAAACTCGAAAAACTTTATGAGATGTTTATTTGGGCTGGCGATGCGATCTCTACGTATATCTGGCGTGCAGCGGCTGCGGGTAACCGTGGTGCATGGATGGGTGGACGTGCGGCATATTTTTGTATTGGTCTACGTGGTGCTATTGGTACGGAGGGCGGTACATTCTTCCACCACTGGCACGTTATTTCTGTCTCAGGAAAGGGCGGAAGCTCAACAATGGGACAGGGTGCAGGCGGTGCTGATGTACCTAAAGTAAAAGTATGGAATGAGCTTACGTGGCCTCCTGAGTGGCCTTTGTCAACGTATGAAATGTCGTATTTGTTACCGCATCTTCTTAGCGATACGGCATGGCAAAAAAAATGGAATGATCGTGGTCTGAAAGTTCCAAGTAAACTAGCAGTTTACATCCCACGCATGTATAACCCAGTCTGGATCAATCCGGACGGTTTCCGTTGGATTGAGGTGCTCAAAGATGAATCTAAAATGGAACTCACTATGAATCTCTCTCCTGTATGGTCAGAGACGAACTGGTACATGGACTATGTTCTTCCAGTTGGACTTGCAGGTGAGCGTCATGACCAACACTCTGAAGCAACATTCCCGGCACGATGGACCTCTTTCCGTCAGCCGGTTTTGCGCGTAGCATTAGAAAAGTCTGGATGGAAAGCGAAAAACCCTAATCGAGCAACACTAGAAGCACATGTTAAAGCGGGGCTTGGTGAAGTTTGGGAAGAAAATGAGTTCTGGTTTGAAATGTGTGTGAACTATATCGATCCAGACGGCAGTCTTGGTATCAAAAAAATGTGGGAATCAAAACGTCATCCAGGCAAGCCGGTAACGATTGCTGAGTGGTACGATGCTGCATTTGGTGATAATTTACCAAAACTTAAAGAGACGGCAACAAATGATGAGCGTTACAGTAAAGAAGAATTTCCTGTTTACTCGTATTTACGTGATCATGGTGCATGGATGGAAGAAGATAAAATTTATCATGCTATGGAACGTGAGCTTAAATTTGAAGATGGCGAAGTTATTTCCCACGGACATAAATTTAATGCCGCTTCTATGAGTGTTGGTACAGCTGGTGTGATTAAAGCCAAAGATCATGAAGGAAAAGAAAAAACGATCGGTATCGAAATTGATGGTAAAAAGATGGAAGGATTTGAAACACTTACTCGTAAGCTTGAATTCTTTACCCAGTGGGCAACAGATTGGCATTGGAGAGAGTATGCAATGCCGTTCTATCCACGTAACGATAAAGAGAAGACAGAGATGGTCCATCTCATATCGCATGTTAATCACATGTACATGAAAGAGGATAACTCGTTTGCGCTTAATACCGTTTTCCGTTTGCCGTATAACATTCATACACGTTCTGCGAACTCCAAGCACTTGATGGAAATTTCGCAAAACCATGACCCGATTTGGATTTACACCAAGGACGCACAGCGTCTTGGATTCAAACGCGGTGATGCTATGCGTGTAAAAATTGTTGATACGGTTTCTGGCTTAGACAGCGGCTATTTTGTTGCAATGGCAGTTCCTACTGAGGGTGTTATGCCGGGTACTTTGGCATGTTCACACCATGGTGGACGATGGAAATTGACGAACCATGTAACGATACCAAATGGTGTTACTGACGGTAAAGTTGATCCATCTACTGCACCTCGTGATTTGAATAACAAAGAGTTCCTCAAAGAGTCACCGGCCAATATAGGTAAAGCGGGAGCACAAACGAAGATTGACGACTATAGCGGTACTTCTGGTATCAATAGCTTCGGTGTTCCGGTTGCTGAAATTCAAATGGATGGAAAAGTCGGTAAACTCAAGTACGTTGAGGGTATCAAACCATTCAAAGCTGAACGTTTTGCCGAATATAACCGCGACTCTGAAAATATTTGGTGGGATGGATTAACGGGTTCATGGCAAAATGCCGTAGCAGCTCCTCATCCGGACCCTATTTCTGGTATGCACTGTTGGCACCATAAAGTTATCCTTGAGCCTGCTCAACCGGGTGATAAGATCGGTGATATCTTTGTAAATTATGATAATAATCTTAAGGTTTATCAAGCATGGAGAGACCAGCTTACTCGTGGGTTAGATTCAAATTCAACCATTCGTCGTCCTCGACATATCAAACGCCCATGGGTTTCATTAGATCCATCGGCTTATGAGGTAAATTTCAAGTCTTAGGACTTGAACCCTTTTTCTAACCTTCTTCTCTCATGTACTTTTCAGTCGAAGTAGCTACAATCCCATCACTATTTAAAGGTCTGACTAATGGATGAAATCATCGCACGCAGTAATATTTATGCCCTTCTTTCTCGGATTTTACTTCAAGAGCTTGATGTTGAAATTTTAAATACATTCATGAACGATGAAACTGTTTTAGAGTTTTTACCCCATTGGAATGAGTGGGAGCAACGTATAAGTTTGCCAAAGCAAAAACTTTTAGAAGAGTATTTGAATCCTGACTTTACCAATTTATCACTATTGCATTTAGTTCCCTATGAGACATTTTATACTCGTGCTGACCAGATGATAGAAACAGGCGGCGCGAATCCTGTAACAGACATGTACAGTGCATACGATTTTATTGTTGATTATGCTGTTGCACGTGTTGTATCATCAGATCACATTGGTGTTGAATTGGAGTTTATGCACCACTTGTGTCAAGCACAGATGAAAGCCATAGAAAAAGGTGATAGTGATTCAGTCACAGAACTGCAAGCAGTACAGCACCGTTTTTTAAATACTCATCTGCTTCAGTGGGCACCTATGTATCTTATCAATATGAAGTATGAATCACGAACCCCTTTATATTATGATGCGGCAGAAATGGCATTAGAGTTTATTCTCTCGGACAATGAAATTTTAAGTGCGGTTGTATCCAAAGCTTCATGAGTCTTTTAATCCTCTCTCCCAGTTCATGTGTCAGAGCGCTGAGTGTCAATTCGGTATGTACTAATTGTTCCGATATTTGTCCAACGGCGGCTATTAGCATTATAGGGCGTCTTCCCTCTATTAACCAAGCACAATGTGTTGGATGTGCGGGATGTGTTGCTGCGTGTCCCACAGAGGCGTTGAACCTCGATGATTTTAGTCCCACTGATTTTTTCTTCTCGTTTGCAACGGATGAGGAAAATATTGTATCGTGCCAAAAAAATGTACCGTGCATAGCTGCATTAAGCGCTGAACAACTGATTTCTTTTGCCCAGATGAAGCAAGGGGTTGTTTTGGATACTGGTCACTGTGCCCAGTGTGATATCGGAGAACATGTTCTGGCTGTAATGGCGAATACTATCGATAATGCCAATTATCTGCTTGAAGCCATAGAATCGGAATATACAGTAGCGTGTGAGCCTATTTCTTACACCGATACAACACAGCCTGATGAAAAAGTAGATCGACGAGATTTTTTTAAGAACTTTCATTTACGCGGGATAGGTAAAGCGCGCAGTGATTTTGAAAAAGAGATACAGAGTACAACGGATGAATTTATAGAATATACGACAGACAGTTCAGATACCAAAGCGCTGCAGACGAAGAAGATAACGGATCGTCGTAAACTCTTTTTTACCGCATTAAAGCGCTTTGAGGTACCTGCTGAATTTCATGTGGTGCAAAGCGATAAAATAGTCTTTACCTCGCAAAAACTCTTGGATGAGGAGTTGTGTACCGCGTGTGAAATGTGTTATCGTGTCTGCCCTACAGGTGCATTGACGTCGGACATGCGTAACTCGAAAATAGATTTTGATCCTTTCTTATGTGTGAAATGCCATTTGTGTCATGACGTATGTGAACCTAATGCCATTACGCTCTCAACGTCGTATAATTTAAAAGAGTGGTATGCTCAAAGTGTTCAAAATTTGGTAACATTTGCAGTACGTCGATGCAATGAATGTGATGGATTGTTTAGTTCCGTTGCAGGAGAAAAAATTTGCCGTCGCTGTCGGCTCGAAGAGGAAGAAGCGCGTGAGCTTTGGGGGTTATAAATGATGAATGATGACAATTCCATAACAGCGGAAACAGCCTTGTATGGATACATTTCTGAAGAAGCACACAGCAGTCGTTTTTGTGCTATCGTCAATAAGTTGTTTAAAGGTAATAACGTCAACGCGATGGCAATTCCGATGAACATACGTCCCGATGATATTACGTTTACGATTTCTCAAATGCGCAGTTCAAAACTATCAGGTGCCGTGATTGCAATGGAATATCAAGAAGAGGCCTATGAGCTGTTGGATAATGCCTCTGAGGCTTCACGAGAGGCGGGATATTGTGATTTTATCCGTATCCTGGATGGAAAGTTATTTGGAGAACTGATTATGCCATCTGCATTGGAGAAATTTGCACAAAGCGATGAGTTCCAAGACGACATCGCTCTCAATTCGATGACACGCTATTTTTACGAATTAACAACAGGAGAATACAATGAATACAGCTGATTTAAGTGATCTAAAAGCAGAATTTGATCAATTTGTCCGTGAGAAATGCGATACGGGAGATTGTGACACAAGCGGCGATGGTAATTCTGATAATGAGCCGGTCCCAGGTTTTGTGGATGAGCTAACCGATAAACTACTCTCACCGTATCACAGCGGCGTTTATTTATCGCGTTTGGATATCAAACGTGTTGCTGAAGCAATTGATGAGTCGATTCCGATTAAAGAACGTAAAAGAATGCTTCAAGCTCTTTTTAGACACACAACACGTAAAGAGTATTTACGCGGTGCATTTGATGAGTTCAATCGTCATTTTGGTGGACGTATTTTGATTTACACAGAACTCTCCGAGGCATTTCCTGCATCAAAAGCAATTTTTGAAGATAATATTGCAAAAATTAAAAAGACACAAAAGATTTTAGATCAAATCGTTGAAGATTACGAAGAGATAGAAGCGACGGATGATCCGATGATGGTGTAGGCTTATGCCAACACACTTGAGAGTCTAAGAATCAGCTGCCAAACAAGGGCAGCGCTAATCCCTGCTGCAAATCCAGCTACGATATCATCCCCCATCACTCCCCATCCACCTTTTGCATTACGATCAATACGACCGATAACAGAAGGTTTTTTAATGTCATAAAGTCGGAAGAATAGAAAACTGAGAAATATTTGAAGAGCAATACCATTTTCCCATGCCGTTAAATCACCAAAAGAAAACATAACCCCTGGTGCAATGGAGAGGGCAAACCACATTCCTACCAATTCATCGATAACGATTCTTTGATTATCATGAATGCCACTTTGGGCTTCATAGAGATCAATACCTTTGATGGCGATAAGGGTGATCAGTAAGGTGAGTAAAAAAAGAGTCTGAGGCCCTAAAAAGATCAATACTCCCAAGCCTATTGGAAGCGAAACAAGTGTGCCTACTGTTCCTGGGGCTTTTGGTGAGTGTCCGCTGTAAAAGAGGGTGAGAAAAAACCAATTGAGATTCATAAGTGTGCCTTAGGTGAGTGAAGTTGTTTGATAGAGATTCATGAGTTCCTCGTAAAAATCCCTTTCGCTGTGCTCTTCAAGTAGTCCATTGATAGGCATGATATCATAATAAAGTTTGGCTAGATTTTTAAATCTACCAGGATACAAAGAAGCAACGATCAGTGAAGAAATCTCTTTGCGCACTAAAACAGCAGGGGGGAGAAGTCCTTGCTTCATGAGTTCAAGAATCGATTCAGAGTGATACGAGATGTGGTGGTGATGTCCATGCGGGCAAGTCTGGATACTAACGAGAGTTTTACACATATTGCAGTAGACGTATTCACTAGACATGGAGACTTCGATATCTATCCCCTTCATACGATCGATGACTGATTTGTTGGCATTACGATCATAATACATTCCGATACCGGCATGATTTTGTCCGATCATCAGGCGATCACAGCCGTAATTTTTTGCAACTATAGCATCTAAAATTACTTCGTTACTGCCCGCAAAAATATAGCTGTTCTCGAGTGGAACCACTATGACGCGATTGAAGGGAAGATAATTTTTAACAAAGAATTGGAGTACTTCATCTCGAATTTCATAACTAAGATCTGAACTGTTATAGGGCTTTAATAAGAAGATTACAATCAAATCGGTACGTTCCAAGCTTTGTCGTATAAGACGTTCATGCGCGCGATGTAGTGGATTTGCTGCCATAAAAATTGCGGTTATATGTTTTGCTCCGACTTGTTCTTTCGCATTTTTGATGGTTTGCCGAATAGAGGTTATGGAAGTAACATCAATAGTGTAATTACCACAAATAGCGTATTTTCCAAGTCGTTTAAATGTTGCATTGACGCCTGGATGAGAGAGATCTTCGGTGCCATATATTTGATGGAGGCGTTTTGAGGGATCAATGGCAAAGACTTCATCAATGCATATTTCACCTCTAATTTCTTGATCACACACAAGATCAAGAATTTCTCCTTTTTTAGTACTGAGTAAAACACTTTCATTGGTTCTTCCCCTTGGGGAAAGAATGAAAGGGAAGGGGAAGGTGCTACCATCAAACATACTTGTTTCAAGCACTTGAGCGCATTGCTGCTCATTCATGAGCTGTGTTACAGGTGCGAGGATGCCTGATTTGAGCAGTGCGAGGGCAGAGAGCGCCTCTTGGTCAATATGTAGGGCTCTATTTTTTCTTAACGATGCCATACTTTTTTCTTTTCTCCCACAAGCTTTTTCGTGAAATACCTAATTTTTTTGAAAGTTCTGTATCCGGAAAACGGTTTTGGAAATTGAGCATGATGTATTTGACATATTCTTCGATCGGTAAAATTTCACCTTGATCAAATAAATTGTTCTCGCTTTTCATTTCAATCGTTCTAAAAGGGATGTGATCAATGTAGTCGGTACTGGAGATAATACATTGACGTTTTTCTAGCAGTTCGAAGAGTGTTTTATGTTCACTTTTCTTAAAACTTTGAAAATCGGTGAGATAGATAATGGTATGAAGAGGCAAGGAAGCGATGTCTTGCAGTGCTTTGTTTGAGCCCAATGAAATGAAGTGTAGGGCTTTGTTTTTGTGTTGAGCATAACGAAAAGCAAATGCATCGGCGTATTTTTGGTATCCACTGCAAATCATAACCGGAAGTTCTGTTTTGTCAAAATCTTCATCGATTTTGATACCGTTAAACATGTGGGCTAGATAGCGTTCGTGTGTTTGATTTTGGTGGCGGAGTCGTTCGTGGTTTTGAAAATGTTGTATTTTACGGATAAGCTCTTCGATCATAAAGGGTTTTAAAATATAGTCTTTTGCACCTGCGGCCAATGGTTTGGAAACGGTATCGTTGCTGACGTACGAAACCATTAAGATAACAACGGAATCCTTATACGCTTCAATAACAGGATAGATATCGTGTCCACTGATATTGGTCGAGAGAAGAACCACATCATAAGGGACACCCTTAAGTGCTTCCTTGGTTGAACTGCTAATATCACAGTTATGACTTAAATCGCTGAGTTTGGAAGCAATACTCTGTGCGAGATAAATCTCATTTTCAACTATTAATACATTCATTCATTTATCCAATCAAAATAGTGTAACGAAGCGGTAGCGATTACCCCCACCCCTTCTTTACGTCCAATGAACCCTAAGTGCTCTGTTGTGGTCGCTTTTATATTTAACCTTGCAGGGCTCAGATGCATTAATGGTGCAAGGATTTTACGCATCTGCTCTTTGTAAGGGGTAACTTTTGGTTCTTGTGCAATGATAGTGATGTCTGCATGAGAAATCACAAAGCCAAAATTGTGAATCATTTCTACACACCGTTGTAGTAACACTTTCGAATCAATGTTCGTATATTTTTCATCCGTATCAGGGAAAAGCATCCCAATATCCCCCATACATGCGGCACCCAAAAGGGCATCGATGAGGGCGTGAATGGCAACATCGCCATCACTGTGTGCCTTGAACCCATAAGAGCTTTGGATGTCAACACCACCTAATACCATGAGTTTGCCCTCTTCAAAAGGATGAACATCAAAACCGTTACCCGTAAATGTCATGGTTGCTGGAGCACCTAAGCACTCTAGTGAAGCCAGATCATTAATATGGGTGATTTTATCGGCACGTATGTCACCCTCCACATAAGCACGAGTCCCGCCAAATGCTACTATTGCGCTGCTCTCATCGGTATACTCTTGCACGGTATTAAGTGCCAAGCGCAAAACATCGGTACGGGAGAGCTGAGGTGTTTGGACCCGCTTGATCGATTCACGCGCGATAGTCTCATCCCTGTAGATGACAGTGTCATTTATCCCTAGAGTAGGTACAATACAATCGGCTTGTTCTTTTGCGGCTATAAGACGTGTAATCAAGGCTGGGTCAATACATGCTCTGGCAATGTCACTAACGAGCACATGAGGGGTTTTTACATGTGCAAGGGCATTGAGCAAAGAGTGTTGGCGTGTTTCACCTCCGGCCACAATTGTTGTGTCACACATTTGCTGCATAAAAGGTAATTCCTCAGAATGAGCAACGACGATAATATTGGTAAATGGAAACATCTCAATGATACGATTGGTAACAAACAGCCAGAGCGGGTCGTGACCAATTCGTAGCCACTGCTTTTTTACAGGGACCTTGAAACGACTAGAGTTACCTGCTGCGAGAAGAATAAGTGTCAAATCAGACAAAATATATCCTATTTTTTTACATACTGTTACGAAATTATACACTTGGAAAGCTTTTTTTTATCTTGTTTATGTTAAATTCTAAACGTAGCAAGAACGTTATCTAAGGTAAAAAAGTTTTCCTAAAAGTTCTTGAAATTTTTAATATACATTAAAACCAATAAGACCCTTTTAGGGGGTATTATTTATAAGTCCACTATAGCTTTATGCAAGACCAAGGAGAGAATATGAGAACCGAATGGGTCGCTAAACGACAAAACGACGCTTCTCCCACTCAGATGTATTATGCCAAACAAGGCATTATTACAGAAGAGATGGAGTACATAGCAAAGATAGAAGATCTGGATCCTGAACTAATCCGTAGTGAAATAGCCCGTGGTCGATTGATTATCCCGGCTAACATTAACCATGCAAACCTTGAGCCAATGGCTATCGGAATTGCCGTTCGTTGTAAAATCAATGCGAACATCGGTTCATCGGCGATTGCGTCTGATGTACAGGGAGAAATTGAGAAAATTCAAGTTTCGCAACATTACAAAGCCGATACGGCAATGGATCTTTCAACCGGTGGAGATTTGGATGAGATTCGTCGCGCCGTTATCGGTAACTCAAAGATTCCTATTGGAACGGTCCCTATTTATCAAATTTTGCACGATGTGAATAATAAAATTGAAGACATGAGCATTGAAAAAATGCTCGAAGTGTTGGAGCGTCAGGCGCAGCAGGGGGTGAGTTATTTCACGATTCATGCGGGCTTCTTGCTTTCGACAATGCCAAAAGTGGCAAAACGCAAAATGGGAATCGTCAGTCGCGGCGGGTCGCTCATGGCGGCATGGATGATGCATTACCATCGTGAGAATCCATTTTTTACAGCGTTTGATGAGATTTTGGACATTTGTGCACGTTACGATGTATCTTTGTCGCTTGGTGATTCTCTTCGCCCTGGATGTTTAGCAGATGCTTCTGATGATGCGCAACTGAGTGAACTCAAAGTATTGGGTGAATTGACACTTCGTGCATGGAAGAAAAATGTACAGGTTATGATCGAGGGTCCGGGACACGTTCCTCTCAATCAAATCGAGCGCAACATGAAAATTCAGCGTGAATATTGTCATGAAGCACCGTTTTATATCCTAGGACCACTTGTAACCGATATCGCAGCAGGATATGATCATATTAGTTCTGCTATCGGTGCGGCTGTGGGCGGATGGCATGGGGCGTCTATGCTGTGCTACGTCACGCCAAAAGAGCATTTGGGATTGCCGAATGCTGAAGACGTTCGTAACGGGATTATCGCTTATAAAATCGCGGCTCACGCTGCGGATATCGCCCGCGGACGTAAGGGTGCGCGTGATATCGATGATGAGATGAGCGATGCCCGTTACGCCTTTGACTGGAATAAGCAATTTGAACTTTCACTGGATTCAGAACGTGCCCGTGAGTACCATGACGAAACCTTGCCGCAAGATGTTTTCAAAGATGCAGAGTTTTGTTCCATGTGTGGACCGAAGTTTTGCAGTTACAAAATTACACAGCAGATTATGGATAATCCGGAATCAATGGCGTGGATTGCAGCCGAAGAGAAAAACGCTGCTTTAGTAGATTAAATATTTTAAGGACATAAAAAATGACAGAAGAAATAGTAAAATCAGCATTATCAAAAGTAACCTATCCGGGATTCACGAAAGACATTGTTGCATTTGGATTTGTAAAAGAGATTAAAATTGAGGGTAAAAATGTCAGAGTCACTGTTGATATCACCTCAAGCGCGCCGGAAGTGGCTCACCAAATCACAACGGAAGCAACGGACGAGCTAAAGCTTGCAGGTGCATCTGATATTGTTATTAATGTCCAAGCACCAAAGATGCCAAGAGAGAGCTCATCTAAGGGTAAAAACCTTGCGCCACAAGTGAAAAATTTCATTATGGTAAGTTCTGGTAAAGGTGGAGT
>JAQTOQ010000161.1 GCA_028713245.1 Sulfuricurvum sp.
TGGATCTTGAAATGCGGCACGTTTGGCATTGAGGATAATGTCTTCGAGCAGTGAGTGTTCAGGAATGTTCGAGCGCGAGGTACCTCGGACTTTACCGTTGAGATACAGTGTTACTTTAGTTGCTACGACTTCACCTAGTATCGGATAATTTTCGAGAAGTTCTCTGCGATTTATACTTTTCTCGGCTTGCAATACTTCTTGTATGGACTCTCGGGCGATGTTAAGCAGAACAGATTTGGACATTCAACACCTCCTTCGCTACTTATTAAAACATTATAACACAAGATTGGAAACTATTTGTCTTCGGGTGTCAGTGCTATTTTAAGACCTAGTTTTTGAAGCATTTCTAAATCAGTATGTGCTTCGCATCCAGCAGTTGTAAGATAGTTTCCCAAGACAATACTGTTTGCCCCTGCTTCAAAAATTTCGTGCTGGCGCTCTTTGAAGGTAATTTCGCGCCCTCCTGCAATCATGATACGATCAGCGTTGGCTAGGATTGAACGTGAAAGACGAATGAGGTCAAGCGATTCATCAATACTTAGTGGGCTAGGATTGAGAGGTAGCACTGGATTATGATGATAAAAATTTAATGGAACCGAAACGGGATTAAGTTCTTTGAGCGAGCACAGCATGTTGAGCCGATCCTCTTGCGTCTCACCCATACCGAAGATTCCGCCGCTGATAAGTTTTAGCCCTACGCGGTTAACGTTTTCACAGGTCTCATAGCGCTCGTCCCATGGATGAGTTGTGCACACTTGAGGATAAAAAGCTCGACTGGTTTCGAGGTTATGATTGTAAGCCGCGACACCTGATTTTTTGAGTTCAATGAGCTGTTCAACCGATGCCGTACCGTTACAGGCAATGAGGCGCAGACGGGGAACTTCGCATTTGAGAGTGTTGGCGACATTACAAACAAACTCAAGTGTTTTATCATCGAGCCCTTTTTGTGCCGTTACGAGACAAAAGCCAAGCGCTCCAAGAGATTCGAGTTTACGCGCTTCTTCCAATATCTGGTCCATCGGTTTTTGTTTGTACCGCTCGATATCGGCTTTATATTTGACACTTTGAGAGCAAAATTTACAATCTTCGTTGCACGTACCGCTGTTAATATTACAAATAGAACACAGAAATATTTTTTGAGTCATTTTTTGGATCTTTCAAAGGCGTAGTGGTGTTCTTCAAACTCTTGGGCACCAACCGCGCGTGAATACTGTGTGACGAAAAAAGTGGTTTTCGTAATCTCCAGCATCGCACACGTAGAAAAAGGTTTATCGCGAGCACAGGTTTCTCCAGGATTGAGAAAAAGTGTTTTGTTTTTAAAATCACACTCAAAGATGTGTGTGTGCCCGAAAAGAACCACCTCGGCATCGGCATTCATGTAAAATGGTAGGTGCATGAGTTTACACTCGGTATCTGCGAGTTTAAAATAGTGAGGCTCTTGGACGAGGGTGTATTTGTCGTGATATTCATGCAAAGGGGCGTCGTTGTTGCCATAAACTGCGATATAGCGCAGACCGCTGGTCTTGAGTTGTTCGAGCATTTCAGGTTTGACAATATCCCCTGCGTGGATCAGAAATTCGGCACCATTGGCTTTGAGGTGATTGATGGCTCGCTGTGATCGTCCTTTTTTAGTATGGGTATCCGACAACAAACCGATTTTCATTTATACACTTACCTCTGCAGCTTCATTGGGTGTTCGGTTTTTACACTTGGTACATTCATATACTTCTTTGTTACGATAGGTGCGAGGGGCTAGTGCTCCGCCGCACCCCTCTACTTCACATTTGTGTTCGCTTGGCTCGAATTTAGAAATAAATTTACATTTCGGATACTCTTCACAGCCCCAAAATGCACCGCGACGGGATTGTCTCCACAGCAATTTCCCTCCACAGTCCGGACACGGTACCGTTGAAAACTTAGTCTCTTGGTTGATTGTTTTAGTGTTTTTACACTCAGGATAGGCGCTACAGGCTAAAAACTGACCATTACGACCGCTTTTAACGACCATGGCGCTTCCGCATTTTTCACATACCTCTTCGCTGGCACCATCGGCATTTTCAGAATCTTCTTTTTTGTTGCTTTCGGTTTGTTCGGTGTATTTGCACTTTGGAAAACCGCTGCATGCGATAAACTCTCCAAAACGTCCTGAGCGCAGGAGCAGTTCGCTTCCGCATTGCGGACATTCTCTTCCCAATGGCGTTGCAATTTTGAGGCTTACAATATCGGCTTTACCGGCATTGATTTTCTCGATAAACGGATGGTAAAAATCGAGCAAAATTTTGTGCCATGATGTCCCTTTGTCGCTGATCTCATCGAGAGTCTCTTCCATGTTGGCTGTAAACGAGGCATCAACGATCTCTTCGAAATGTTTTTCCAACAATTCGGTCACGGTAAACGCGATTTCTGTCGGGATGATTTGACGTTTTTCGATTTCGATGTAGTTACGCGCTTGGAGTGTTGAAATGGTCGGAGCATAGGTAGATGGACGACCGATCCCTTCGGCTTCGAGCTGTTTAATGAGGCTGGCTTCTGAGAAGTGCGATGGCGGTTCTGTGAAATGCTGCTCAGGGCTTATGGTTTGGATGTCGATTGCATCGCCGGTGTTCAAAACTGGAAGCAATTTATCTTTGTCATCACTGCCGATAACGCGGTAAAATCCGTCAAATAAGAGCTTGCGCCCTGTTGCTCTATATTCTGCTTTTTGGCTTTGAAATGTGATGCTTTGCTGCTCAAAACGCGCATCATTCATCTGACATGCTAAAAAGCGGTTGTAGATGAGTTTGTAGAGTTTGATTTCGTCGGGCTTTAGATACGTCGCGGCGATTTCTGGGGTAAACTCGAGCATCGTCGGACGAATCGCTTCGTGCGCTTCTTGAGCCCCTTTTGATTTTTTCAAATAGGTTTTTGGTTCTTCGGGAAGATAGGCTTTACCATAGCGCGTGAGGATTGCTTCACGCGCTGCTTCGACGGCTTCGGCTGCGAGGTTTAGAGAATCGGTACGCATATAGGTAATAACCCCGGATGTCCCCTCAGGAGTCTTGACCCCTTCGTACAGCGCTTGTGCAACCATCATTGTCTTTTTCGGAGAGAATCCTAGCTGAGAGGATGCTGTTTGCTGTATGGTAGACGTCATAAATGGTGGCGGAGTCGAGGATTTACGTTCTTTGGTCTCTATTTTTCCTACAGTGAATGACTCGCCTTTGATGAGGGCTACAATACGTGCCGCTTCCTCAGTGGTCGTAATCGTCATTTTATCGATCTTTTGCCCTTCCAGCATATTGAGAGACGCTTCGATCTCTGGTTTGAACAGCGTATTAATCGTCCAATACTCTTCAGGGATAAATGCACGGATTTCGCGTTCACGGTCGATGATGATTTTGAGTGTAGAGGACTGAACACGTCCGGCTGAGAGCCCTTTTTGGATCTTGGATGCCAAAAGCGGTGAAAGTTTATACCCTACGATACGATCAAGCAAACGGCGGGCTTGTTGTGCATTAACACGGTCCATATCGATGGCTCTAGGGCTCTCTAGCGCATGGATGATCGCATTTTTTGTGATTTCGTGAAATACAATACGCGGCAAAGTTTCAGGATCTTTTTTGATCGCATGGGCGATGTGCCAACCGATTGCTTCTCCCTCGCGATCTTCGTCGGTTGCGATAAAGATGGTATCGGCTTTTTTGGCCAACTCCTGTATCTGTTTGACTGTTGCGGTACTGTCCTCGCTGATGCGATACTCGGGGATAATGGTCTCATTATCAATTTTAATCCCGAAACGGTTTTTAGGAAGATCTCGTATGTGCCCTTTGGACGCGATGACTTCGTACTCTTTGGA
>JAQTOQ010000024.1 GCA_028713245.1 Sulfuricurvum sp.
TTAGGAAGTGAATCGACCAATGCCATAAAATGCTCATAAAAACTGTCATTAATTTTTAAAGTAACGGTTTGCATTTTAACCTCCTTTTTTTATAGATATTATTATAACTTCTTTTATCATAACGCCAACATCCGATCCAATGCAATTTTTGCCCAGTAACTGGTCTCTTCATCCACTTCGATCTCATTAATCGGGTTTCCGTCTTCGATGGATTTAAGGGTCAAATACAAATCTTCCAGCGTCGTTTCATTCATCGTCGGACATTCAGGTTTTGTCGAAGAGAGGACATAGGTATTTTTAGAACGCAATCGATTTACCATATTAAATTCTGTTCCTACCGCGACTTTCTGATCTTCAGGAAGTTCTGTGATGTATTTGATGAGCTGCGATGTCGATCCGACAAAATCGGCTTTGGCACAGATAGCAGGATCACACTCCGGATGGACCGCGATCAAAATTCCTGGATATTTGTTACGGTAAAACTCGATGTCATCGACTGTAAAGAGCTGATGCACGGCACAAAAACCGTTATAACAGATAATATCGGCAACGTTGGGATCGGTCTCATCCCCGATAACGCACGATTTTAATCCCATCATGTTCGCAATATTTTGCCCCAAACAGCGATCAGGGACGAAGAGAATCTTTTTCCCCTCACTCAGCGCTTTTTCGATAATCATTTTGGCATTGGAGCTGGTGCAGACCATCCCCCCCATTTTTCCTACTTTGGCTTTTACATCCGCATTGGAATTAATATAGGTAATCGGGAGAATATCTTCTGCCTTTATCCCATGTTTCTCCAAATAAGCAATCGACTCATCAAAGTAAAGGCTGTCAATCATCCGCGCCATCGCACAGCACGCCACTTTTGGCATCAACACCCGTTTCTCAGGGCTGAGTATTTTGACGCTCTGGCCCATGAAACCAACGCCGCAAAAAACAACAAACTCTTTGTCATCCGCCATGGTACGTTTTGCCAGTTCAAGCGAATCGCCTGTGATATCACCCATCTCAAATACTTCGTCACGCTGATAAAAATGCGCTACAACCGTCACACTCAAGTGCTTTTTTAAATCAATAATTTTTTGTTTTAATTCCTCTGTAGTATAGTTCAAAATCACTCCTTATACATCTTTAAAATGCAATTATATCTATATTTAGTTCTCTGTTACGATACTTCAATTATAATAGCGAATCTAATTACACAAAAGAGTCGTAAACCATGGAATTTTTATTTAATCAAAACGTACAATTCTACCTTCTAGCCTATGCCATTGGCGGTATCCCTTTTGGTATGATCCTCGCAAAAATCTTTGCAGGAGTCAATGTTAAAGAATCCGGTTCAGGAAGTATCGGTGCTACGAATGTGTTGCGTGTGGTCAAAGAGACCAATCCCTCGTTAGCCAAAAAACTCGGGGCTGCGACACTGGCACTAGACGCACTTAAAGGTATCGCGGTTGTATTGGCCGCCAAATACTTCGACATGAGCGAAAGTGTCCAATGGCTCGTTGCCGTTTTGGCCGTTATCGGTCACTGCTTCAGTCCTTACTTGTGGTTTGAGGGTGGCAAAGGAGTTGCAACAGGTATGGGTGTCATGGCGGTCATGCTACCTATTGAAACAGCGATCGCTCTTGCCGTGTGGGGAATTGCGGCTAAAACGATCCGTATATCTTCGCTTTCCTCGATGATGGGGCTATTGGCGCTGATTGTTGCTTCATTTGTCATCCATCCGTACATATTTCATGCACCTGTACTTTTCATCGCCTTTATCCTCTTTTACAAACATATCCCTAACTTTGTCCGCCTTTTCCAAGGAGAAGAGAAACGCGTCGCATGACCATCCTCATCGAAAACCTCACTTTTGATTCCATTATTGGGATTTTAGAAGCTGAGCGCGTTACCCCCCAACAAGTAATCATTGAGTGCATTATTAACTACAATTACGCTCAAAATGCTTTCATAAATTACGCCGAAGTATCCAATCATATACAAAATAGCCTTCAAAAAAATAAATTTTTTCTAATCGAAGAAGCCCTCCAATCGCTTGGATCTTCTCTTAAAAAAGAGTTTTCTTCTATTTTAACTCTCTCGCTAACGTTACGAAAACCCAATATTCTTAGCAATTGCACAGTAGGCGTCCAAGAGAATTTCATTTTTTAAAGAAAATTGAATAAAACTTTAAGATTTTCTAAAACTGTGTTATAATTTTGCTAAAATATCCGCTTTCGAGGAACTTAAATGCGCATTCTAATCATTGAAGACGAAGTCACACTTAACAAAACTCTCTCAGAGGGGCTCAAAGAGTTTGGCTACCAAAGTGATGTCGTTGAGACACTAAAAGATGGCGAGTATTATCTCGATATCCGAAATTATGACCTGATCTTGATGGATTGGATGCTTCCAGATGGCAACAGTGTTGACATCATCCCTGATATCAAATCGAATACTCCAAAAACAGTTGTTGTTGTTCTATCTGCTCGTGATGACAATCAAAGTGAAATTGATGCGCTACGTGCAGGTGCAGATGATTATATCCGTAAGCCATTTGATTTTGATGTTCTAATTGCTCGTATCGAGGCACGTTTGCGTTTTGGCGGAAGCAATATCATTGAAATCGACGATCTCATTATCAACCCTGAAGAAGAAAAAATCATCTATAAAGAAAAAGAGATTGAACTTAAAGGTAAACCTTTTGAAGTTTTGACTCACCTTGCTCGCCACCGCGATCAAATTGTTTCTAAAGAACAATTGCTTGATGCAATTTGGGAGGAGCCTGAGCTCGTTACGCCAAATGTCATCGAAGTTGCTATCAACCAAATTCGTCAAAAAATGGATAAACCACTCGGTATTACAACGATTGAAACCGTACGCCGTCGCGGATATAGATTCTGTTTTCCTAAAGAAATTAACTAACTTTAATCTACCTATAATAAGGACGTCCTATGTTTTCTAAACGAAGTATAAGGCGTCGCTTTTTAGTTCAACTTATTGTCGCTTCTGCGGCACTTGTAGTTCTTTTTTCCTCTTTTTTATACCTATTTATCAAACAATCCATTTACGATGAAAAACAATCCGAATTAATCGCAAAAGCTCAAAATATTTCCGCTTTAAAATCCCTGACGTCATTGCAAAAAAGAGACATGGATCTATTGTCAGGATTAGAAGTTGATTTAGTTATTCTTCAAAAAAACGAGGGAGCTATCGAATTCGTTGAAACTACCAACTCTGATAAAATAACAAGACTAACCCTCATTTATCCGTTTGATTTTGAGCACTCAACCTATCTCAAAATAAGTCGTGATATTACAGCAACAAAAAATCTTCTGCAAAAAATACTAAAATCCATTTTCATCATCAATGCCTTTGGATTTATCGTAATCATACTCTATGCCATCGCTTTTTCAAAAATGCTGATTGCTCCCGTAAGTGCATTAACAAGACGTCTGGCTAACATGAATGAACATCTCCTTCGCCCTATCAAGGTTGATCAATTGCCCGATGAATTCGAGCCTCTAGGGGAAACCCTAAACCGTCTCATGGGGCGTATCCAAAATTTTGTTAAATACCAAAAAGAGCTTTTTATTGGCACAGCGCACGAACTCAAAACACCCCTTGCTGTTATCAAGCTCAAGAATCAAGTTACCCTAATCAAGAAGCGAAGCGTCGAAGAATACATCGAAGCGCTGCGCATAACCAACCAAAGTGTCGATGAAATGAACAAGATCATTAGTGATATCCTTAACATCGGCCGGCAAGAAGGGGCGCAGCTAGAAATGCCCATCGAAGCCGACATCATAGAAATTCTCAAGAAATGGGAAGGAGATTTTGCCCTCTTAACGCACAGTGAGAACAAAATATTCAAAACGCACTTTCAACCTGAGACATTTACCGCCGTCTTACAAGTCACCCTTCTTAATCAAATATTGCAAAATTTTTTACAAAATGCCTTGAAATTTACCCCTCCAGGAAAAACCATTCTTTTCACAAGCTATCTGCATAATACCGATATTGTTGTCGATGTCATAGACGAAGGGTGCGGCGTGGATGAGACTATAGACCTCTTCGCGCCCTTCAAACGCCAAGGGAATAAGTCAGGCGCCGGACTAGGGCTTTTCCTTGCTAAAAGTGCTGCAGAAGCCATTGGGGCAGAGATTAGTATTACTAACCGAACTGACGGCATTGATGGAACGGTTGCACGACTCGTTTTACCGGCTAAACTCTACTGTTTACTACCTCAACGCAAATAAAACCTCCCATTAAGGTAGATTTTGATATAAATCGCCCATTATCATATTACTATACAAGGTTTAATTATGCCACTAATCATTACGGATGAATGTATTGCATGTGATGCATGTCGTGAAGAGTGTCCGATGGACGCTATTGAAGAGGGTGATCCGATTTATCTCATCGATCCAGATCGCTGTACAGAGTGTGTTGGATTGTACGATGAACCCGCGTGTATTCCTGTCTGTCCCGTCGATTGTATCATCCCCGACAAAGAAAATGTTGAAACAACACAAGAGCTTCTCTATAAATTTAAACAGCTGACAGAAGAAGAAGAATAGATGGCGCAATGCACCGCCATCATTGACATTGGGTCTAACTCAATGCGCATGGCGGTTGTACAAAAAACAAGTCGTTTTGCTTTTCATATTATTCATGAAGCTAAAAGCTCGGTACGTCTGAGCGAGGCCGCCTACACCAACAGCGGTCATCTTCAAAAATTAGCAATGGATCGTACTTCGAGGGCGTTAGGTGAGTTTATTCTCATTGCGCGCTCTTTTAAAGCTCGCAAGATTCTTTGTGTCGCTACTTCCGCACTGCGTGATGCTCCCAATGCTCACGAATTTATTGCACGTATTCGTCAAGAACACTCTCTAAGTATCAAGGTCATTGATGGTCCCAGAGAAGCTTATCTAGGCGGTATCGCATGCGCTAACCTTCTTCCTCCTATGGATGCCATAAGTGTGGACGTAGGGGGCGGCTCAAGTGAGTTCGCGCAAATATCAAATGGTATAGTTAAACAAATATTTTCACTAAACATCGGTACCGTGCGACTCAAAGAGCTCTTTATGGATCATGGTGACATCGATGGTGCAACACGCTACATTGATGAGGCACTTAATGCCCTGCCTTTTGAATCAACACAGACACTCGTTGGTGTTGGGGGAACATTTCGAGCCCTGACCCGTTCACTGATGAAAAAGGAGGAATACCCTCTCAAAAAACTTCATGGCTACTCAACCACAAAAGAATCCTTTGGCCTATTTACCAATGCCATCATGGAAGCTTCTCCTAAAAAACTTAAATCGCTAAATATTAAACCCGACCGCTTTGATACCATAAAGCCAGGAACGCTTATATTGCAGCGTATTGCCAATCGTTTGAACGTACAAAAACTTGTTTGTAGCGGTGTCGGTGTTCGGGAGGGGGTATATCTGAGTGATTTATTACGCAATGCAAAAGATCGATTTCCTCAGAATTATAACCCGTCACTGCGCTATCTTTTGGATACCTATGGCACGTTTAGCAACCATGGCACTGAATGTTCTGCATTGGCTAAACGTCTCTTTGAGCTTATGCATAAACATTTAGAGATTCCAGCATCCACTCGAACCCAACTCGTCATGGCAGCTAAACTATTGCCTATCGGATTGGGAGTGCGATATTATGCTTATCAAAAACACAGTCACTACTTGGCACTCAGTGCTCTTGATTATGGGTTAACCCATTCCCAAATTGCGCTTGTTTCCCATCTGCTGTTATTTAAAAAAGGAAATACGTCTTCCGATTTAATCCCTAAAAACAGCTATGGGTCGCTTCTCCCTACCACGAAAATACTCGATGCCCTTTATACGATTTTGTGGTTATCGCATATTCTACTTGCACAGCGAAGCAGTGCCCAAGCACTAATGCTTTCTTTTGCTGATGGATTATTAACCGTTGAAGGAAAAGATCTTTATCTCGCGCGCGAACAACTTAAAAATCTTCCGCTTCCGGCACATCTATCCATTCAGCTTCGCGACTAATCGTTATTAGAAGCGTTGTCCGATCGTAAATTCGAAGTGAGTTATTTTATCCCCACTTTGCGCATTAAGAGGATTTGAGAAAACTAACTGCAATGGCCCCACTGGTGAGAACCACTCCAATGATATCCCATAACTGCTACGTGCTATCTCAGTCAAGCTTTTATCGCCGATCCATCCATAATCGACAAATCCTGTTGCGCGCATACGTGCTTCTGGAACTAATGGAACACTCATTTCAAAACTATTTGAGAAAGTTTTTGTTCCACCATTTTTTTGTACCGCTCCTGTTGTATCCAGTAATGGTGCCCCTGATGCATCTGTTAATACAGGAGAAAGGGAATAGCTTTGGAATCCTCGAACTGATCCGATTCCTCCCATGTAAAATCGCTCATTAATTGGGAGGTATCCAGTATCCTTGACATAGTTAAAACGTGCTTTATAACGTGCAATTAAATCAAAATCGGTCAGCTTTTTCAAGCCTCGGTAAATTCCAAAAGTGGTACGGCTTTTAAGGAAATCAGCATCCGCGCCTACTCCCGCTTTTTCAAAGCTTTGAGAAAAACTCATCCCCTCACGAGGTACATAATAGTCATCCGTACTGTCATACGATGCCGATGTCATTACAGAACTTTTTGCATAACTTTCATAGTAGCGTACCTGCTCTGCCGTCAAGTTTGCATCTGATAAGTCACTGTATGCATTTTGTGAATAGTTATATCCGACATAACCGCTCCAAAAACGATTAAATCGATGCCCTACTCCAACACTAAGACCTTTTGACGTTGTGCTATAGGTATCGTATTTAGTCGAGTTGTTGTTAATTGCGAAGTTACCGCTGAAATCACTGTCGTTTAGTCGAGGATTTGAAATATTAAATGCATAACTTTTAGTTCGAGTTGATTTTTCCAAGTTCAGCCCTACCGTGATACCTGATCCAAAGATATTGCGATCACTTATAGCAGCACTAAGCATTAACCCGCCGAAACTACCATATCCGCCACCCAGCTGAATATTCCCAGTTGGCGCTTCTTTGGCTTGAACTATGATGTCCATTGTCTCATCATCGATACGCTTTTCTTCAATCGTATTTGTCTCAAAATAGCCGGTACGTCCAAGAGCATTGCGTGAGTCCTTGAGATTTGTGAGGCTGTACAAATCACCCGGCGCTAAAAAGAGTTCGCGACGTACTACGCGGTCAAGTGTTCTATTGTTTCCTGCAATGATCACATTTCCAATATGAACTTTTTTACCCGGCACGATGCGATAAATCACTTCAACCGTCTTGGTTTCTTTGTCTTGGTGCAAATCAGGCTGTACCTGTACGAATGCATACCCAAGATCTGCGATTTTGGTCTTGATACGATCGGCATCATCGCGAAAGGTTTTAATGTTAAACGGCTTATTTTTTTCCAGCGCTATCACGTCCAAAAGAGCTTGATCTTCGATGACCTTGGTATCTTGAAAAACAAGAATGTCGCTGACACGAAACACATCCCCCTCAAAAACGTTATAAGACATTTTGGCTTCGTAACGATTAAAGTCAACCGTAACAAATGGCTCGTCTACTTTAGAATTCAAATACCCAAACTGCATGTAATAATCATGAATACGCAAAGGGTCATATTGCAATTCAGTAATTTTCAACTTTCCATCATTGCGTCCCCATAACCATCCCATAAAATCGTGCTCTTTATTCGCTGCTACTTTGTCAAATTCTTTTGGATTTAGTCCTGAAACTCCGTAATATTTGAGTTCTTGAATAATGATTTCTTCACCCTCATTGGCTATAAATTTGACACTCATACTGCCGTTTTCAAGTTTCTCAGTCTCTACTTCCACAACTGAATCAATTTTTCCTTCTTGATTCAATGCCTCGACAATGCGTTTTTTTGCGCTCTCGATACGCTTGGCATCATAGAGGGCACCTTTCTCAATTTGTAAAAGAGTTTTTTGTGCCTCTTGGTCATTTTCTTTGAACCCTTTGAGCTCTACTTTGGAAATAATCGGTTTCTCTTTGAAATGGAAGGTAACTGTCCCCTCAGTCTGATCCGCCCAGACGTCTTCAAAATACCCTTGATCAAAAAACGTTTTGATCGTTTTATCCAAACGAACGGGATCAAGAGGTTCGCCGATTTTTACTTCATTGAGCTGCTTCGCAACGGCTTGCGAAATGTGAACCATTCCATCGTATTTGATACTGGTGATATTTTCGACAGCGGCACACAAAAGCGCGGAAGAGAGAAAAAGAGAAAGGGTGATTTTTTTCAAGTTAAGATCCATGGCGTTAAATTAGCTCTTATTCTATCACTGCGATAATTAATATACCGTAAATGTAACCCAAAATCTGCTAAAATACCGTTTATTAAAGTATAATTATTAAAGGTTCATAATGAACATTGGAATCGTCGGGCTTGGATTAATGGGGGGTTCTTTAGCACTTTCCCTCCAAAAGCTCCCTTTTGTCTCTTCCGTAGTAGGAAGTGACCACAATTTAGAACACCAAACGATCGCATTAGCACGCGGACTTGTACATGCTATTGTCCCTTTTGAGATACTCAAAGAGCGTTGTGATGTCATCTTTTTCGCTGTACCTGTTGATGGTGTCATCCGCCTTTTGAATGAATGCGTCGATTTGGCAGGAAGTGACAAAACCCTCATTGATCTTGGAAGTACCAAAGCACTCATCGTGCAAGCGGTTCCGCAAGCAATCCGCAAAAATTTTGTTGCCGCTCATCCCATGACAGGTACCGAGCAGTTTGGTCCCAATGCAGCAGTTGAGGGACTTTACACAGATAAAATACTCGTTATGTGTGATCTGGAGCACAGTGGCGAAGTACAGCGCGCAACGGCTCTAAAACTTTTTCGTGCAATTAATATGCAAATACACACTATGGGTGCCGACCAGCATGACCGCCATGCTGCGTTTATCAGCCATATGCCTCACGTTATCTCGTATGCACTTGCCAATACCGTACTGGCACAGGAAGAAAAAGAAAACATTCTTACCCTCGCAGCAGGTGGATTTCGTTCTATGAGCCGTTTGGCACAAAGTTCTCCGAATATGTGGGAAGATATCTTTCGCCAAAATCGCGAAAATGTCTTAGGTGCCGTGGAGCTCTTCGAGCGAGAACTCTCAGCACTCAAAGAAGCACTACTAGCGGAAGACTACGCATCACTGCACAGTGAAATGAAAAATGCCAATAAACTGCAGGAAATTTTTTCCTAATCTACGTACTAATCATATTTTGATAGGAACGATAGAGAGCCAGCGTCTCTTCATCAATTGATTCTACTCTAGGAGCGTATTTATAGGGTTCTAAACGTTTAAAAAGTGCTTGATAGGTATTGGAGGTTTCCTCGTTATCGTGTGCGAAAAAAAAACCTTGTTCACAAATGGCGTACGCCGCAGCTTTAGGATCACCCATCTCGATATGGGAGAAACTTTCATAACGCTCACTACGCGCATCCACTTTTTTGGATTTTTTTTTCTTACGTATCTGCTTCACTAGTACAAAACCAACCACAAAAATAACTGCAATGAGCACCATAAACCAATAAATCGAATACTCACGTATCTCTAAGGGCGGCGCTATGTCGTGAACCGGAATATCAACAGATATAGATTTCATAATCTCCCCTCAAACAATCGTCGCAATGTCACCACAGCACTACCGTCGGTATACAGTTTTGTGGAGCGAATGGCGTCACGTCGTAATTGTTCAAACAAAAGTCTATCATGCACCCTAACTTTTTCATGGTATTTTTGGACACTCGCTGCATTAAAATCTCCCTCCAATACAGTCCCGCTCTCAGGATCGATCATCGCGATAAACCCAAACGGTTCAGGCTTCTCTTCTACTCGATCTCTCACAATTACAGCCACAACTTCATGCTTTTTAGCCAACAACCGCATATCTGGAATTTCAAAAAAATCGCCGATCACTACAATGAGAGAACGTCGATTAAGCCGCTTATAGAGTGTTTGAGCCATATTAGTGTAATTTGCTTTGTGATTTAAAAGAGGGGCATTCATCACCTTATGAACACTCTCGCTCACCACAAATTTCTTTTTGGCTGCACGCACTTCATCTCTCAAATTTTGCGAAAAATTGTAATGCGTATACAAGTCACCATTGCCTATTGCTGAGTAACCTAAAAGGGCAACCACTTCAGCAACACGCTCAATTTTACGTATTTCTTTACCGAAATCCAATGCACCGCCTAACATTGCCACGCTTACGACATTAAGTTCTCGCTCTTCACGAAACACTTTGACATAGGGGCGCTGCATTTTGGCCGTGATGTTCCAATCAATGTGACGCGTGTCATCACCCGAGACATACTCACGCAATTCCAAGAAATCATATCCTTCCCCCCGAAACATAGAAGCATTGTTACCAATGCGGTCGCCAACAATTTGTCGACGCGCTTTGAGAAGGATTTCAGCCGTATTCTTCATAATTTACGGAATCGGCACTGCAGTAACGATTTGTTCAATCAAAGTATCGACATCAATTCCCTCAGCTTCAGCTTCATAGGACAAAACAATACGATGCCGCATCAAATCTTTCACAATTGAGGCAATATCACTTGGGGTAACAAAATCTTTCCCCTTTAAAAACGCAACGGCACGTACGGCTTTAAACATATCAATACTGACACGGGGAGAAGCACCAAATTGAATATAGCGTTTGATTGATTCCAAACCAAAAGCTTCCGGTTCTCTCGTAGCTCTGACAAGTGTAATCATATACCGTTCTACCTCTTCATCAATGTGGACATTTTTCACCGCTTCTTGAAGCTGATGTAGAACCTCAGAATTGACAACTGCATGAATAGGTTCAGCGCTCTTGGAGGCAATGCGGCGCGCAATCAAAAGCTCTTCGTCGGCGCTATTATATCCCACTTTAATTTTGAGCATAAAACGATCCAGCTGTGCTTCAGGCAGAGGATATACTCCCTCATTTTCTATCGGGTTTTGCGTCGCCATAACCAAAAATGGAGAAGACAATTCGAAACTCTCATCCGACAAAGTCACCTGTCGTTCCTGCATGGCTTCTAACAGTGCGGATTGTACTTTTGCGGGAGCGCGATTGATCTCGTCTGAGAGGAGTAGATTAGTGAAAACAGGCCCTTTTTTGATTTTAAATTGATTATTTTGCGGATCATAGACTTCAGCACCCAAAATATCGCTAGGAAGCAGATCGGGAGTAAATTGAACACGTTTAAAATCCAAGCCCAATGTTTGCGCCAGCGCTTTAACTGTTGTTGTTTTCGCCAATCCTGGAATCCCTTCAATGAGAATATGCCCCTCGCATAACAATCCAATCAAAAGCCCGTCAATCATTTTCTCTTGTCCAACCACCACTTTTGCTATTTCACTGCGTATGGCTTCTATCATCTTTATCATCGCTTCTCCTCATTGTCTCTCATAAATGATCTCAGTTTCTTTTTTGCCTCGCTTAACGTGAGGCTACCTGCGTCCAACATTTGGATAACATCCCGATATCGGGCATCTGCTCGCAGTGACAATAGAACACTCAGCTCTTTTTCGGTTGATGCAGTATCCCAAAACACTTTACTTTTTCTCCTAGGACGGTGCATCCACAGCCATCGAGCAACTTCGCTTAAAACAACACCCAATAATACGAAAAAAACATACACTCCATAGCGCTTCCAAGCGTTTTTATTGCTCAAGGCAGGCGCGTCCAATAGGTTGTCTGCCACATATCCCTTTTCAACTTCTATAGCAATGCCCTGCGAACGAAATACCTTATTTGTATGTGATTTCGTATCAAAAACACTTAAACTAAAAGGAGGAATGACATAGCTTTTTTCTGCCACTAGGGCAAATTCTTGACGAATCTCTCCTTCATATCCATCTTCATTTAATGTGAGCTCTTTGTATGCCGGTTCACTAAAATCCTTCACTCCGCTGATATTGAGATCATAAGGGATAAACTGATCCAAATTACCATGCCCACGTATGTAAAGGCTCAGGTGTACCGGTTCATGAGCGCGCACTTTAACTTTGTCTACAGAGACCTGCAATGTAACCTCTCCGCTTAGATTTGCTGTGTTGGCCATTGATGTAATCTTCACGCTGGGTAGTATCGCTTTTTCATCATTAAAATCATACTTTCGGACGTTATCCCGCCCGATGGAAGCGTCTTCGATCGAAGCAAAAGTCGTATGCCTAATTAATGCATCCAAATTGACAGTTATATCCCCCGACATAATAGGAGTAACAAAAACATCAAACGTCAATATCCGCTTCTCATTACGAACATGATCATCTTGCGTTACCATCGATGCTTTATACTGTTGCGAGTTCTTTGGCTTAAACTCAACCGTATAATCGCCAGCACTGTTTTCAAAAAGACACTGATATCTTACTATAGCGCCCTCACCTACATGCAACTCTTTAGGGGCTTTTAGTACACTCCACTGGTACTGTGCCGCATTCACTGATACTACCATCCATACGCACACAAGCAACACTTTACCAAGGCTTTGTTTCATGCACACTCCTTTGATTGATCAGCTCATATTGTGTGGAACTCAAACGGGCTTTGCCCTGCGACATAGATAGCCTCGGATCACTTTGAACCTTTTTTCCCTCATCGCCTCCGCCACCTGATGCCATATCGCTTTTCATATTAC
This sequence comes from Sulfuricurvum sp., assembly GCA_028713245.1. Classification (GTDB taxonomy): domain Bacteria; phylum Campylobacterota; class Campylobacteria; order Campylobacterales; family Sulfurimonadaceae; genus Sulfuricurvum. The sequence continues at coordinate 12,696 of JAQTOQ010000024.1, forward strand.
TGCCACCGCCTTGTTTGGCCGGTTTTGATTCTCCCTTGGAAGCACCTTTTTCTGCCTTTAGCTGATCTTTTTTCTCTTTTCGCACATTGAGATTTTTTTGTTCCTGTGTATAAGTAATAAAACGTAAATTATCATCGGCTTCTTTAGTGTAATGCAGTGTCAATGATTTTAGCAGTGCATCTCTCGCGTTCTCAAATTCCTTCAGCCGTATGTAACAATTGCCACCATTGTAATAAAGGATCGCTTTAAAAATCGGATCGTTTGATTTAATACTTTGATACAAGGTCAGTGAATCATGGTATTTTCCCGCTTTATACAATGCCGCAGCTTGGTTGTATTTAGCTTTTGGTGTTGTAACATGAGCATACAGTTGCGCTGATCGCTCATACTTTTTTGCTTCATAACTTTTTTTTGCACCGTAAAGATACGTAAAATCAAACACACCCGCATTGGCAGAAACTCCTATGAGGGCAAAAACCACCAAAATACTTTTTAAAACTTTAGGTCCCAAAGAAGTCATAGAGAGAATAAAAGAGGTCAAAGCTAAAATCAAAGGTATATAAAAGAGCTCTTTATACCGCAATACCGTTGATTTGCCCTGAAAATCCTCCGAGCGTGATTGATTTATTAACTCTCGCACTGCACTCGCATCGGCGCCTTCAATCATCTTTCCGCCACAAGATTGCACAATCTCTCCAATAGCATCGTTGCGTGAACTCACGACGATGTGACCATTTTCATCTTTAAGCATTCCCTCGCCCTCTACAAGCGTACTCCCCTGCGCTGTTCCCAACATCACGACACTCAGACGCAGATTATTCTCTCGTGCGAATTCCGCTTCTTTGGCATACGACGCTTCATCTCCGCCATCTGTAAGGAGAATTACCAATGGCTGTTTGGCGTATGACATTTTGCGCGCAAGCTCCAGAGCACTCATCACCTGCGTCCCTTTGGTAATAATTTGAGATTCATCCAATGAACCAAAAAGATGTGCTAATAATTCCGTATCTTTAGTTAGTGGCGAGAGAATGATAGCACTGGTCGTAAATCCAATCACTCCAAACCGATCCCGAGAATCACTGCGTACCAAATCAGCCAATAGTGTTTTAGCCGCACTCAGACGGCTAGGAATAACATCCGTAGCGCGCATCGAGTAGGAGAGATCCACCGCAATAATGACATCCGATCCCATTTGCTCAACACTAACTGGTTTTTGTTCCAATACAGGACGTGCTAATGCCACAATCACAAAAGCCATCGAGATCAAAAGCCATTTTTGTGACCCATCCGCTCGGTATCCAAACTCTCGTACTGACATCCAATATGCAACAACTACTCCTAGCGCCAATAACCAAACAGGGGTCAAAAAGCTCATAATACACCTCTGCGTCGCCATATCAGCCATATCATTAAAAATAATACAGGAGCCAAAAACCACTGAAAATAGTGCTCTTCCAAAATATTATGAGCACTTTTTATCCTTGAGCGCTCCATGGTATCGATCTCGTCGTATACATCTTGAAGTTCTTTTTGATTGGTAGCGGCAAAGAATTTTCCATTGCCATCACGGGCCAATTGTTCCAGCAGTGCGTTGTCAAACTCTCCTTTTGGTCCAATACCGATCGTATAGAGACGAATTTTCTCCTTTTTCACCATCAGGACAGCCTCTTTTGGAGAGATCGATCCGCTGTTGTGTTCCCCGTCGGTGAGCAAAATAATCACCTTGGATGCCGCTTTGGAGTCCTTCAGTGCACGCACCCCCATCGCGATCCCCTCGCCAATAGCCGTATTTTGTCCCGCCATCCCATAGCTCAGATATCCAATCATCTGTGCAATAACCTCTTTTTCATAAGTTATCGGCGAAGCTATAAACGCGAAATCTCCAAACTCAACGATAGCAATGTTGTCTTGGGCACGCTTCATCACAAAATCACTTGCAATCTTTTGGACAATCTCAAATCTGCTCTCACGGCTTCCTTCTTTCCCAAAACCCGATGCATTCATCGATCCGCTTCCATCGATCGAAAGGACGATATCGACTCCATTACGGTTACGAGGATCGGAAAAATCAACCATTACGGGAGTTGCCAATGCACCTATCATCAGGATGACTGCCAACCCTTTGAGCATCCATTCAAAATTGCGCCATTTGTTAGGTTTCGTAAAAAAATGCAAATGAGGAAAATAGTGTGGCATAGCAACTGTCTTGCAGCGGTATAGACAATACAGTAGTGGCGGAAGCAACAACCACATCCATGGAAAAATAAAAACCCAACTGTTCATAGGTGAAATTATATCTTTTTAGCTTATTTTAGACATAAAAGAGACTATGACTTTTTATGGTTCAACATATCAATGACACGTCACGTTGGCCTCCAGCAATGCTTCCTCTTTTTTGGCATGAGCACATTGAGTTTTCGTCATTTTAACATCATTAAAATGAGTTTTCCACAAAAGCGTTCTTATAAATTTTGAAGAGCCTAGATCGTTATGGATAAATTTCGCATCTCCCAACTCTGCATCGGTAAAATCGGTTTTCAATAAGAGAGCATTGGCGAAATTCGCTTTCCAACTTTTCGTCCCTCGCAGATCGGCAAAGCTTAGATTACTCCCATTGAGATGCGTCCCTTTGAAACTGGCCCCTTGCGCATGGATACGGGTGAGGTCGGCTCTCTCCATCGTCCCTTTCCAAAAAACGCTTTCGGTCGCATTCACATCGCTGAGATTCGCATCGTTTAAATCCGCCATCACAAAAATACTTCGGCTCACATCAGCATGCGAAAAATCACTTTTACTTAAATCCCAACCGCTAAAATCGATATCCCGTAGATCCGCCCCTCGTAAATCACACCCTATACACTCTTTGTCTGCCAAAAGCTTTTTGAGATGCACGGGGTCATACGCATACATCTGAATCAATCCTAAACACAGCAGTGCGGCTAATATACGTTGCATTATTTTTTACCCCAAACACGATGCAACACTTCCAAAAACGGCTTGGGACGTTTGCTTCCAACCAGAGTTTCTTTGTTCACCCCCGCTTTATCGATAAAAAACATCGTAGGAATACCAAAATAATCATATCCATCGGGCAATGAGCTGCGATGAACGTTCTTTTCCATCACGATAAAATGGCTGTTTAAAAACGGCTCCACAGTTTTGTCATGAAACACTTTTTGTTTCATATAAGCACATTCAGGGCAATCATCGGCGGTATAGATCATCAACACCAACTTTTCCTCTTTACCCATCTGCTCAACCGCTTGTTGAAACTCTTTGTCGCTTTGAATCGGCGCAGCACAGAGGAACGAACCGAGGATCACCCACAAGAATAAAAGTTTTTTCATTGTTTTTCCTTTTTTTATGTAGGCTATTATCTCCAAAATTTTCTTTTCACTCTCTTACCACCATTTTAAGCTATATACCATTGACATTAAAGCTTATATTCACTATAATTCCCATCCACAAATCATGCTAACCGAATGATTTAGTGCAGGTTGTCCCGTTAGCTCAGCTGGTAGAGCATTTCACTTTTAATGAAGGGGTCGATGGTTCGAATCCATCACGGGACACCATTTTTTTATTTTCCACATTTTTAGTGTGGCTCCATCATCTAACGGTTAGGATTCCAGGTTTTCATCCTGGTCACAGGGGTTCAAATCCCCTTGGAGTCACCAACGTACTTTCCCTACACAGCGTACTTTCAACCACTTTAAGCTTTATTGGG
>JAQTOQ010000162.1 GCA_028713245.1 Sulfuricurvum sp.
TGTGAAGAGATCGATGCGGGAATGATGGCAATTTTAGGGTTAGAAGATGACGTTGTTGAACAGGTTTGTGCAACGGCAAACGCAGAAGGTAAAAAAGTATGGCCTGCCAACTTTAACCAAAACGGTCAGCTAGTCGTAGCGGGCTTAAAAGCTGACTTGCAATCGATGGAAGCGACGTTCAAAGAAGCGGGTGCAAAGCGTGCGCTGTTACTGAATATGTCCATTGCAAGTCACTGTCCACTTCTCTCTAGTGCACAAAAACCTTTAGCGCAAGTAATGGAAAAAATGGTGAATGATACGTTTATTGCACCGGTTGTATCGAATGTCACCATGCAAAAGTACGCGACAAAAGCGGATGCGGTAACATTGCTTAAAGATCAGTTGGTAAAACCGGTATGCTATAAGCAATCGATTGAAACTATTGCCGGTGAAATCGATATTATGATAGAATTTGGAAACGGTGCTGTTCTTAAAGGTTTAAACAAGCGTAATGCTCCTAATAATGAGACATTTGGAATATCGGACATGGAAACATTGGCAAAGGTATGTGAAGCACTCAGATGAACGTTGCATTAATCCAATTCGCGCCTAAGCTAAACCGTTCGAATTTGCAGGAGGTCCTTGCGATTGTTAAAAAACATCAAGATGCAGATGTCGCAGTATTCCCTGAATTGGCTCTAAACGGATATATGCTGCAGGATAAACTTTTCGAAGATGCGTGGAATGTGGATGAATTACAGGAGCTGTGCATCGCTAGTTTGCAATGCGATATTGCCATTGGTGCCGCGTTGTGGGACAATGGAAAAGTGTATAACAGTGCGTTGTATTTTTCACAGGGTAAACTGTTTCATGTTCATCATAAAAATCATCTGCCAACGTATGGGATGTTCGAAGAGGGGCGATATTTTGCTTCAGGCAATGAGATTAAAGGGTTTGATACCGACCATGGAAAAGCTGTTATGGTCGTGTGTGAAGACGTATGGCGCGTGGAGACACTGAGTGCTTTGGCCCAGTGTGATCCAGATGTGATCTATGTCTTGGCTGCATCTCCGGCACGTGATTTTAGGGACGATGGATTATTGATCGAGTCTCAATGGGATGCTTTGCTCAAAGCATGTGCCCTTTTGACCCATGCATACGTAGTCTTCGTAAACCGTGTCGGATTTGAGGACGGTCTTGGATTCTGGGGTGGAAGTCGTGTGATTACCCCATTGGGTGAGAGTGAACATGCTCTTGCTCTTTTGGACTCACAAGAGAGAATAGTGCCTCTAGATCATACACTACAAAAACTTCAGCGTTACATCGTTAAACATTCATAACATTACAATAAAAAGGAAGACAATGAAAATAGCTATCATGGGTGCAATGCGTGAAGAGATTGATCCGATTTTAAGTACGGTTGAAAAATACACGAGTACTGAATATGCGGGGAATATTTTTTATGAGTGCACGTACGGCGGTCATGAATTGGTGATTGCCTATTCAAAAATAGGAAAAGTTTTTTCAGCCATTACAGCATCGGTGATGCTGGAGCATTTTAAAGCCCAGACGCTTTTGTTTAGCGGTGTTGCAGGGGGAATTAGCAAAGAATTAAAAATCGGTGATTTGGTCATGGCCAGCGCATTGTGTCAGCATGATGTTGATATTACGGCATTCGGGCATCCTGCCGGTTTTATCCCTGAGGGAACCTTGATGGTTGAAGCGGATGCCCAGTTACGTTCTTTGGCATCGGAAGTCGCGGTGGATATGGGAATCGATTTGTACGAGGGGATTATCGCTACGGGTGATCAGTTTGTTGCCAGCAGCGAGCGTAAAGAGTGGATTGAGAAAACATTCAATGCCGATGCTCTAGAGATGGAAGGTGCAAGTGTTGGGTGTGTCTGTCAAAACTTTGGCGTACCGTTTTTTGTCCTTCGTGCGATCAGTGATACAGCCGATGGCGGTGCGAGTGATGATTTTGATGATTTTTTGAAAACATCAGCACAAGTGAGTGCGAAGTTTATTTTGGAAATGGTAAAACGCCTTGGTCATTAAGCTCAGTAAAAAAATTATGCGCCGTATGGGTCAAACCAATGCGGCGTTTAATCTGATCGAAGAGGGGGACAAAATCCTCGTAGGTCTCAGCGGCGGCAAAGACTCCCTCACGCTGATTCATGCGCTTATGGAGCAGCAGCGACGTGCACCTTTTAACTTTGAACTTCTCGCCGTGACCGTAACGTATGGGATGGGGGAAGATTTGAGCGCGCTAGTAGCTCATTGTGCTCAACACAACATTCCCCATGTGATTCATGAAACAAATACCTATGAAATTGCGGGCGATAAAATCCGTAAAAACTCCTCTTTTTGCAGCTTCTTTTCCCGTATGCGTCGAGGCTCACTGTACAGTGCAGCGGCAGAACACGGATGCAATAAAGTGGCATTGGGTCACCATTTGGATGATGCGGCAGAGAGCTTTTTTATGAACATGATCTACAATGGTCACATGCGTGCTCTTGCACCGAAATACAAAGCAGAAAATGGGCTTATAATCATTCGACCGTTGATACAAATGCGTGAGCGTCAACTAGCGGCATGTGCAATAGAAAATGAGATGCCGACTATCGGTGATGAAGCGTGTCCCTCAATGCGATTTGACGTTAAAATGCCTCATGCGAGAGCGAGTATGAAGGTAATGCTCGCAGAAATGGAAGAAAAATACCCTGATATTTTTGTCTCTATCAACGCTGCTTTCGGACATATCAGTGACGATACCTTTTTTGATCCAACCCGATTTAAGTTATAAGCTTTAGCACTTTGTGATCGGCACGGCTTAGAGAAAGCTTCGCAATCTCTGATAGGGTAAACCATTCACACTCTTCATGCACATAATCACCTTTTGACATATAAACATCTGCTTGCAGAGTAAAGTGGCTGTAATGCTGTGTAATGTGCCCTAAATAAACTCCTTCATTTTTTTCAAACAGCTCATATTTCATAAATCCCCACAGACCATGTAAAAAACGCTCTTTGCTTTGCGAGAGGGCAAATTTGTCATTATACTTATACACAACGATGATGCGGTTGCGTATGGGTTTGATTTTTTTGACTTTTGCTTCGGGATACTGTTGTGGTGTGAATTTACCCGCACACCCTTGTTCAAAAGGGCATACATCACACAGCGGTTTTTTGGATAGACATATGAGCGAACCCAGATCCATCATCGCTTGATTATACTCAAACGGATGGGAGGAATCAAAAAGCTCATAGGTCGCTTTCCACAGCAGTTTTTCATCACGCTTTTCAATGGCGAAATAGCGATAAAGGATTCGTTTGACGTTTGCGTCTAAAATAGGGAGTGATTCTTTATAGGCGAATGCACTAATGGCATGGGCGGTTGAGCGTCCGATACCCGGTAATTCTAGAAGTTCAGATGCATTTTTTGGTAATATCCCTTGGCATTTCCGGGCTGCAAGGTATAAATTTTTGGCACGTGTGTAGTAGCCTAGTCCCTCCCATTTTTTTAGGACATCATCGAGACTCGCACGGGCTAAATCTTCCATTGTAGGGAAGGCTTCAAGGAAGGGAAAATAGAACCGCTCAAGGACAGTTTTGACCTGTGTTTGTTGGAGCATTATTTCACTCACATATACCTTATATGGGTCATTTGTAAGTCTCCATGGTAGCTCGTGACGGCCGTTGATTTTATACCATTGGAGAAGTGAATGATGAATTTTATTGTGCATGAAATATTGTATCAAAATGTCTTATAAAAAAGATAATATTTATTACTGAAGGTTTTAAGTAAGTATAGAGTACAATCCGCCTAGAAAAAGAATACCTTCATACCGCGG
>JAQTOQ010000025.1 GCA_028713245.1 Sulfuricurvum sp.
AGCACCCCGATTGCTTACCTTTAATAGCCACAAGGATGTAGGTTATGAAAACTCTAGCAAAAGTTTTGTTGTATTTTTTAGTTGGTATTATCAGTTTGGTTCTGGGTTCTTTCCTCGCAAACGAGTGTTTTGCAGATTCAATTAAATGTTATTCTCATGGAAAACTTGTATATTCACACCATGTAAGCCATGTGACGTATACAGGAGATGTAATCGCTTTTATTGAAGATTCCACGGGAAATGCTGTATTTTATAATGGTGAATGTGTCGCCAAAATTGAAAGGGATTGATATGCCATTAAATAAAGGTAAGAGCAAAAAGGCTATTTCAGAAAACATTAAAACTGAAATCAAGGCAGGAAAACCCCAGAAACAAGCGGTGGCTATTGCTTTAAACACCGCCCGTAAATCTGGGGCTCATATTCCTAAGAAGAAAAAATAACTAAGCAGCATCTGCTGGTTGAGTTAATTTTTCAAACTCTTCAAGTTTTACTTGAAGTTCTTTCTTTTCTTTTTCTAAAACATTCACTCTATCAGTTAAAGCTTGATTGTCTGATTGAATCCTCTTAATAAGATCTTCCATTAAAAATGAAGATGATCTTAAATTAGTATTAGCTTCAAAAAGCTCATTCATTGCTTGTGTTCTAGCTCTTATTTGGCCAGAAAACGCCTGAACAGTTCTATTCAACTGATCATTTTGTTTCTCTAACTCGGCTATTTTTGCATCCTTCAAAGCTTCATCTGACATAACTTTTCCCTTGTTAGTTGGTTAATATTATTGTGCTGCAATAAACGCAACATAGATTACTGTACAAGCGGCACCTGGGTCACCAGTAAATGTAATATCAAATCCAGTAGCAGTTGCATTACATTTAGCAACAGCAACAGCATTGCTTGAAGCTTCAATACTTGCTACCACTACGCTCGCTGCGGTTAATCCGGCAACTACGACAGAAATCGGACCAGCTCCAGCACCACCAATATCAGCGGTTGTAGCGGCTTTAATGTTCGTCTTATTTTGAACGTTAGAAGCGGCAAGACCTGAACTTACCATCAATCCACTGGTTCCTGATGCAACAGGGAACTCGCCAGATACAAATGGTGTTGCGGTAGCGCCAACTAAGAACCTAGCTGCAGCATTAGCAGGATCAGGCATAGTGTAAGTGCTAGCTTGACCTAATGTTGAAACGTTACTAATAATGGCATTAAAGTTTCCAGCATTTCCAACAGGTACTAACTGCAAGCTACCATTGCTTGCGGTAGCAGGATAGAGAACCAAGCTTCCTGCGGTTCCGCCTGCGGCTAAACCCGCAATCAAGTTGCCAGCATCTACGTTTAATGAACCAGAAGTAATATGCTGTATACCTGCACCTGTTAAGGAACTTAATATAAATTTAGCGGTAGCAGCACCCGGATCTGGAATGCTAATCGTAGATGATTGACCCATTGCGCTATTGCTGATGATGGTATTGAAAGCGCCGCCAGCATTAATAGCTAATAGCTCTAAGAAGCCATTACCCGTTGTTGGAGGATAAGCAATAAACCCACCGACCGTTCCTGCAAGACCTGATTGAATTGTACCGGGGTGAATAACAGCGCCTGCAGCGTTGCTAATCGTTCCGGTAATATCTGTGAAATGCGCTAAATAGCCTGCAGTCGTTGCAGCACCCATCATAACTACACGGGTTTTTGTTGCATCGGAAGGTAAATAGCCAGCATCTTTAATTTGACCTGCTGTTCCGTTAAATACAGCAAAATCGCCATCAACAACAGGAAGTAAAACGTTACCGGGATTTTCCCAAATATTAAGGGTAAACCCTGTTGAGGACGAGTAGGTAACTTGGAAAATTCCAAATGTACCGACTTGGGTCTGTTCATTGAATGAATAAAGAATTTCAAAAACGTCTGTAGGAAGGATAGCATTCCCTAAGAGATTTTGGTTATTCAGATATCCTGCGGTTGTAATCGTTGCAAGGCTATCTGTAGTAATAAGTGTGCATCGGCGTGGTTGAACTTGTTGTCCGATCAAGCCTGTGCTGTTTAGATTGATTGCTATGATTCCCATTTTGAAACTCCTTTTCAAAAATTATTTAGACTTCCTATCCTTGGTAAATATCCCCTATTTTCATTGAATCAACAGCATCAACTAAATAAGTATTATCAGGAGGATTATAATCCGATCCTTCATTAACTTTAATAATATTGATTATACTGTTAGCGGGATATAATCTCATTTCCCATGTTCCTTCTGGATCTGGATATACAGGATGAATATACGTATTAATTTCAACATCAACTGTAGTTACAAGAGCCTTTCTCATAACATCTCCTTAAATAAATTCTGTAACAATAACAACACCATCAGCGCCGGGCTGACCAACACCTGTGCTGCCACCTGCTTGACAGGAATATCTGCCGTTTGAACCTGCTCCATATCCGCCAGTACCACCACCTGTACCACCACCAGAACTTAAAATGTATATGGAATAATTGCTCACAGAGAGAAAGCTATTGCCTCCACCTTGCTGATAAAGAGAAGCGCCAGCTGCTGCAGTAATTCCATAATTTCCATAGTTACCTGATATATTTAGATCACCATTAGAAGCCCCACCGGGAGAACCTCCACCTGCTAATTGAGCCGATGCTGATTCAGCCATTCCACTTCCACCGCTTCCACCCGTAGAAGATAATGTTGCGCCTGATCCAGCTGGATCGAATGTAGTCGTTCCACCTGTTCCACCTGCGTTATTTCCAGAAGCACCACCTGCACCACCTGCACCAATTGTTACAGCAGCATTAGCCCCAATCTGCGCGGCAGTAAATAGCTTTCTAAAATATCCAGCACTAGCTCCCATTCCAGAAATAGCTGCTTGTCCTGCTGTACCACCTACGATACCTCCGGCTCCGCCACCTCCGCCGACACCTTCTACGATACAGTATTTCATACCCGAAGTTGGTGTATAGGTTCCACTTCCTGTGAAGGTTTGAACTGCTAAGGTAGCAATGGCACCACCGGTGAAATTATTTGTAGCATTATTTGTCGTCATGTTTAATTCCTTTTAAACAATCGTTAAATTCCCTTGAGGAGCACCATACTGTGACCATGTTGTATCAGCAGTAATGCATATCATACTAATAGAGTCATAACGGTTAGTGGAAGATACGCTACCTCCAACACCGACAGTTGATGATGTGTTACCAACCTGAATATTTTGACCGGCGTTTTGAGCAATCGACCAACCACCAGCGCCTTTACCTAGCACAACGATAGCAGTACCAAATGCAGCTGTAGCAGGAAGCGTTAATGTTACTAATCCAGCGTTATTTGCTACATAAGCACTATCGGCTACCATTGCTTGGGTAGTTCCTGTTACTTCTGTCCAACCAATACCAGAACCTGTTCCGCTAATGGTGATTGTGTTAGAAGTATTAGCAATTGATATACCTGGTCCGGCAGTTAAAGTTCCTGCAGCGGGTGCTCCTGCTGTAGAACCAATAACAAGTTGACCGTCAGTTAATGCAAGCCAAGTTGGAACACCTGTGGCATTAGTAGATAAGGCCGCTCTATTGGTTGTTGCAAGCCCTGTAACCGCGTTTGAAGAGCTAGCATATAGAAGTGTACTTACCGCATAAGTATCAGCGAATGTTGATGTCGTATATGCATTAACGGTTCCATCGGAACGGATTATTTTACCTGCAGAACCGACAGTATTAGGCCAGAGAGAAGTTGAATTGATTTTGTTAGTACCGTCAGAAATAATTACGCTGCCAGCGGTTCCACCAGTATTAGGATAAGTTGGTGTGCTATAAACGTTATTAGTACCATTGGAAATTATTAGCTGACCTGAAGTTCCGCTAGCGCTAGGCCATGTAGGTGTTGACCAAGAAGGTGTCGCCAAATTACCAGATTGCAACATCTTTCCAGCAGCAGCAACGCCAGCCAGAATTTCCATAGAATCTGCGTCACACCAAACAATACCGCCAGCACTTGCGGTAAGCGATTTGCTTGTACCGCCTTGTGCTAACGTTACAGGTGTTGATACCGACCCTGCTGTAGTCCATACGGCTGTTGCAGCATTACCGCTTGTCGTACAAATGTATAGAAGTGTGTTAGTGGTATCCCAACATAATCCATACGTAGTACCCGCCACATTCCCATTAGGGTTTCCAGCGTAATGCTGAATAATGTTAGACTGCATTAACGTTAGGACTTGTCCTAGCGTTTCTTGCACTGAAGTTCCAGACTGGACGGCGCATATAATGTCGTTTAAGTTTGAACTTACTACCGTAGGTAGCTGCGTAAATTTTTCATTTGCCATGTTAACCTTCCTTGTTAGTCAGCAATTAATTTATTCCCGCCTTCCGTAATGAGATACTTATCATCCTCGGTCATTAAATACGTTGCGGTCACAGGAATCATTGAACTATCCAATTTAAACTGAGCGGCAAAAACCGAATCAGTTAAGATTGAAAACTGTGGTCCGAACGTAAAAAAATTACGGGATTGCATAGAGTGCTATCCCCACATCTTGATCAGTTGCATTGTTATTTAAGCAACTAATCGTATCACCTGCTTTTACTTTTAACTGAGCAGGCAAGAGGAATGAAGTCGTCTCAGCAAACGTAGCTCCTGCTGGTGCTGAGGCCGTATCATTAACGGAAACCCAAATATCAGAACCGGGCTGGTAGGAAAACACAGCTATCCAGTTTTCATTTGTTGATGGAACAGTAATCTCTTGATCGTCTCCTGATGCAATTGCAGCAGAATACATTAAGTCTGAAAGCATAGGAGCGTAAGCATTAAATCCCTGTACGTCCTTGCTAAAATTCAATTGCGTCATAGTAAATTCCTTTTACTTAGAGCTTAATAAATACCATCCCATACATGCTTGGTTGCATCGTGTTATGCGCACCACCACCACCATTTGTTGTTGCGCCTGTTATATTGTCAAAATATCCCGTTAGCGCACCGGTTGCTGTCATGATATTTCCGCCACCTGTTGGCGCACCATCTCTTGATTGTTGAGTAACTGTAACATTCAAATTAGGAACTTCACCTGTGGTAAGAGTGTGATTAGTTTCACCAAGATAAGAACCCAATGCAGGATATAGCGTTTGTGTTCCAGTACCTGCGACAGTAATATCAATATCAGTACCTGCATAAGCATTTTCTATCGTTGTAGAAAGCTTAATAGTGGTTGTAGTAAGTGAATTTACACTTACAAAATAAACTGTATTAGCAGCTAATGGTGTTGGTAATGCCCCACCACTATTAGCAACTTGAACTGGCATTCCAGTTAATAAATTTCTTGCAGAAGTTAGAGTTAAAACATCGGTTCCAGTATCAGCCGTAAAAGTTACAGAAGGACTTGCAACTCCTAGCGATGTTGTCATTGGAGCCATACCGGCAATAACACGACCAAGATTTCTGGTAAGCGTTAATTTCTTATTTGCAGTAAAATCTGCGTAAGCACTTGCACCACGTCCTGTCGAAACAGGCGCCCAATGATCCAATACGTTATTCCACAATAAATTGTAAAGAGGCCAAGTATCAATATTAGCTCGACTAGTGGCAGAAGAAGCCGCACTACCAATAGAACCATCATTGGCAGGCACCCAACCAAACGGTGTAAATGGATTTAAGCTAGTTCTGTAATCACCTGTTCTTGGCGAGTTAATAATCGCTTCGACTTGATCATAAGTATCAAAATCATTATCAGGATAATCAGGACTAAAGAAAATTTGAGGTTTTGTATGATTAATATTAAACGTTGCAGACAATGGGAATTGCACTAATAAAAATAATGCATCATCTCCACCCGAACCAAGCGTTAATCCTTCTGTACTTGGTGTAATAAACGGTACAGGATAAACTTCAAAATCATTATTAAGCGTCACACGCTGAATTAATACAGGATCAGGTTGACTAATTGCACCTGTTCCCAAGAATTGATAGAAGTACAAATCAACGTAATTATTTACGTTACCAGCAACATTCTGTCCATGAAATTTAATAACACCTGAAACACTATTTAATGTTTTCACGTGTAATGAAATTGGATATTGAATGCATTTAAGTGTTTCACCAACTTGAACACCAGTGCATTGCATACCTATATAAAATTCAGGGGTAATATCATTAGTTAATGCAGTCGTCATTGGAGAGAAAATTAAATCATCATCCGCACCGGTTACATTTTTTCTAAAACGTATATCACCATTTGTGTAGCCTTCATGTTGGCTCGGAGCGATCACTTGATCAGTTACATTCATACAATCTAATGAACCAATATTTCTCCAATAAATATTATTTAAAATGTAATTACGCCACGTTGGATTTGTAACGGTAGGCGAATTATTAGAAGGAACAAATGGGAAATTTTCACGAGTGAATTGCAATATATCTGGATCACCATTTTCATCAACGCTATAAACCGTTATGTAATATGGCTCTGTAATGTTCGAATTGTCTTCTTCGTAAGGATAGAAAAATGGGATGACATCGTTGCCATTTGGATCTTGAATAGTTCCAACCGAGCTTAATGCTAAAGGATTATCAAGGGCAACCCATTCATAAGCACCCGGAGTTCCGGTCTGGTAATACCAGTTTTTATAGAAGCTTCGCGCGTTGTCTTTGTAGAGCGATATAATACCACCAGCCAAAGGCATCCCAGTGTCTTTATCGACAAGGTAGTCCTGAAGCATCGCTGCTGAGACAAGCAGGTTCGTATTGATAGTCATTCCTTGACCTCATTACATCCGTTTAAAAATACGCCTATATTGTAAACTATTTCTTTAAATGTTTGGCCAAGTATTTTGCCAATGGCAAGCCATGCTTCAATGTTACACCTAAACCGGCACCAATCAATGGAACACCTGCAATAGAGCCTAGGGCAGCTCCTTGAGCACCAGCCTTAGCTGTTTCATAATACTTGCTCGCAGTCGCCCTTTTGTTTAAGTTTTGAGCAGCAGACTCGACTTCTGGGCTAACATAACTACTCATGCCCTTCATCTTTTTAGCATTCAAAATAGCATTAGCTAGATTGCCAACATCATCCTGTTTCGCACCTTGTATTTCATTAAATAATATTCTGTCTTTGCCTTCTTGACCAATGTCAGAAGATATTTTGTTGATATTTTTATCTGGAAAGGCAAACTCTTTATTAATTTGAGATCGCGTTATTCCTGCTTGATCGCCATCTTTAATAATATCCCGTAGGGTTTGACTTGATTTATAAGGAACTACATTTTGCTTCCATTTATCTTTAAAGACTCGATATTGAGCCTTTAAGTCAGGTGAAAGGCTTTGCAATAAATCATCTTGATCCTTATTCAAATAATCTCTGGCCTTCTTTAATTCGGTAAGTTTTGGCTTATCAGCAGGAGCTAAATTATCTCTTGAGGCCAATCGTTGATAATATCCAATTTCATCACCTAACTGAGATTGCAATTTATCCGCATTTTCAAAAGTTGGATTATTTAAAAAGTTATCATGTAATTCTTTAAGGTCAGAATCATATAAATGCGTAGCATTGCCCTTATTCACATAAGCGCTTTGCTGTGGATTAATAAATTCTTTACCTGCAGCATCCATTACGGCTTGCTTGGATTGAAGCGCATCTTCAACATTGGCAGCGTGGGCTTCTTTAATGCTATTAGCAAGCTGATTTACGTTTTCTTCTGCAGTCTTAGCACCTCTTCCCAGTTGGTTTACTAGGGCTTCTGCATCTTGTGCAGGTTTAACGTATTGATATCCTGCTTTGACAGCTTTAGCGCCTTTTGCTAATCCAAAAGGAATGGCAGCAGTTGCCGCGCCTTCTGCTGCAGCTTGCAATCTTTCACCGGGTTCTGCTTGTGTGGCACCCCATCCTGCATTAGAGGCAACTTGGCCTAATAAGCTACGTCCCCCTGATGCAACGCCCATGCCGTATTGGCCGATAGCCTTAGCCAGAGGATTGTTATTTTTACTAGCCAACACATCTTCAAGATGAACAGGGTTATTCTTTCCAAGGCCTAACTCTTCTCTAATATCAACACGAGGCGCATAACCTCCTGTTAAAAAGCTGGCAATTCCTTGCCCTGCTTCGCCCATTGTAGCTGCTAGTCTTTGAGCACCACCCATAACCCCAGCACCTACATCTTGCAGGGTATCTAAAGGATGAGCCGCCGCATTAGCTAATTGTCCCGGAATTTTCATTAAGCCTGCTGCTACTCCACTCGGCTGCCCAGATTGGCCGCCAATTGGAATGTCTTGTCTATATTTTCCTTCCTCTTGACCCTGCATTTGGTTACTCATAGCAACAGCAGACGCAGGAGCATTTTGTTGGCTCTTATAAACGCCCCAATCAATATCATCCGAAAAGTCGCTATCTCTTCCTATCATAATGGTTTAGCCCCCTTTCTAAATGCAGACTCAACTTTACCCTTTTTAATAGGAGCGATAACGTAACCGCCTTTTCCGTCTGGAACTTGCATCATAAACGTATTTTTTTCTCTAGCGCTTGGGCTATACGTTCCGGTTGTTTGAACCGATGCGATTGCTTTTGGCGTTGTATAAAGCGGCCAGTTTCCTAAATTGCTGCCTTGATATGTTTTTCCATCTTCTGAAATTAATGGGAAATCTCTTTGATATTGTTCCCATAACATATCCGCATTAACTTTTTGAGCACCACTCGTTGGATTACCAAGGGTGCTATAGAATTTAGATTTTTCATCAAAACGATCATAAACTCCATTCAGCCATGCAGATTGTGCCTGACGTGCTTCATCTGTCATCGTTCTACTTACTTTCATTCTTGATGCAGCATTTAAATCAGCTACAGAGAACTGACCTGATTTCATTGCTTCACGTAGTTCTGTGATTGCGCCGGGCAATAAATTAGAAACGGCGTTATCAGCTATTTGTTCATTGCTTAAATTTCCGGGAACAAAGGCGGTTGTCCATCCTGAGCTTGGCGTATTACCAAGCCTCGGTCCTTTATAAGACGAATTATCCATTGCATTATTAAACATAGCTAAAACCTGCTTTGCTTTTTGAGCAGAATTAGCTTGTTGAATCGTATCTGCTAATGCACTTTGATATTGCTTATATTGATCCTGTTGTTGTGCCTTCGCATTTTCCATGCGTGGTGTAAACGTATCTATTCCCAAAAGCATTTTGTTTGCGATGTCATTTGGAGTAAGTGATGGTGTACCAACACCATATACAGTATTTTGAGCAGGCATAGGAGTTGCACCTCCCTGCATAGGGGCGCTCCCTTGTTGCGGCATGCCACCTTGTTGTGGTGCGCCTTGAGGCATTCCACCACCCATAGCAGAAGAACCACCGCCTCCCTGCATAGGATTGCCACCTCCGCCTTGTCCTTGGCCACCACCAAGAGCTTGCTGTCCTTGCATCATCGTTTGAAGATAACGCAATTTCATTTGATTCATCTGGGCTTCCGCACTTTGACCGGCGGTTTGCGCTTGCTGTAATCCAATACGGGCAGCGGCTTCTTTATCATACCATTGAGTTTCTTTGCCAAGTTTTCCGGCTTCGGCACCCCGTAAACCTATTTCAGATTGCCAAATCTTAGGGTTCCATTGGTTTTCCTGCATGGCTTTTGTTAAGCCCTGCGCTGCCATTGGTTCTGCGTATTTCGCTTGAACTTGAGCGATTTGGTTTGCCAGCATCTTTGCCTGCAAATCTTGAGGAAACATTGCTGCACTTTGACCAATAGACATGCCTTGCTGTATTCCCTTAAATAAGGGATTAGCTTCGTCATAGCTTATCCTTTGGAAATCAGGAAACTGAATGGGCATCTTATTTTCCCTCTAAAATAGCAATCTTCTTATCGAGTTCTTTAATTGCGCCAAGAAGAACACCAATTGCATCGACCATATTGATAGTCTTTCCATCGCCTACCCCAAATCGGTCGGTAAACTCTTCTGCATAAGCCCCTAGGAATTTCTGGTCAATGCCTTTGTATTTCCATCTATCCAAGGAAAGCTCGCGAACATTATCGAGAATTTCTTTAGTGCTTGGGGTGGAATCATAGTCTTTTAGCTTCGCGCTTGAGAAGAAAGCAGCGGCTGTAGCGCCTGCACCTATCAGGTTGCCCCACATTCCGCCCTCATGTTGGTTCTCGGCGTTCTGGCCTTCGTAATTAAGTTTAGCGCGGTTAGCAAAGTAAGATGCCATGTCTTCCCCTGCAGACATACCAGCTCTTGCGCCAGTATTGTATATATTCTGACCTCCTTCGAGGCCTGTTTTATACATTCCCAAAGCATTACCTAGCCACTGGTTGTAATCTTGGTCTGCTAGCCCCGTAGCAATGCCCATATTTTGCTGTTCGTGCTGAGGGCTTCCTGCCATACCCCCTGCCGCTGCAGCGTGTCCTGCGCCTTGTAGGGCTTGCTGGAGGGCAAATTGAAAGCCGGGAGATTGATGATAGCCTTGGCCTATTTGGTTAAGCCTGCCACCTGGGTCATTCATCAACTGGCCATACTGATCGTTTAGCTTTCCGTATTGTTCGTTGCCTTGATTGATATAGGGCTGGAGATATTTGTCTATTTGACCGGGGATTTTATCCATGTCACCCATTGCGGCATCGGCTGGATTTTTGTAATCCCCGAACATTGCGCCAAGGCCTGCACCTAGCATGCCTGCGCCACCTGCGGTTGCCCAATTCTTCCAATCCATTGCCATAATCGTAATTCCTTTTACGTTATAGTGAAGGTCTTAGTCGCCGTAACAATAGGTGGTCCAATTGAAACGAGAATAATTCCTTTAAATGCGTTGTTCGTACTATCATATATTATATTACCAATGGAACCACTTGTATTGCCTAAATCTGCAAGGTTAGTCGCTGATTGTGGCGGCACAACAATTCCCTCTGGTTTAAAATTCGTTTGCAAAGCCATCACCAATTGTTGAAAAAACAAATCCCATGCAGGTGTAATTTCACCGTTTCTATCCACCACTTGTTTATCACGTGGTAGATCAGGAAAGATTGCTTGTTGTTTTCTAGTTTGGCTCATTGTCTTGTGTTCACATATCCATCGGTTACTACGAAACGCCCCATTCCCCAAAATCTAAACTGACAAACTAAATCATTCGACCATCCTAATTGCCACCATGCGAGTTTGTTTTTACGCTGTCCAATAGGAGGGAGATACTGAGCATCGTAACTACTAAAATGATCGCCACCATCAATTGAAATTGACATATCAACACGCGGCGTAGTGTGGACAATAAAATCTTGCTCCGAGATAAGTAAGCTAAAAGATGTGTCATCGACTTGCTCCGATACAAGATTCAATCCATCTTCGGTAATCAAGTTATCACCACTTTCTGTTTCAAAGAAAATAGGATCACCTTCTGTTCTTAATTTTTTACCATCTTCTGTTATGAAATAGATTTCACCTAAGTCTTGATCAAGATAATTCGTGTTACCTGTTTCAATGGTGAAACCACAATCATTAGCAATGAAAGGCTCTTGCTGAATATTACGAATATTTTTACAACTTCTAATTCGCGGAACTTCTTCACCATCATAAGTTGTAAAGATTGTATCGAAAGCATATAAATTCCCGTTGTTTTTGGTTACGAAATAATATTGATTATTAAAGAACGCAACAACGGAACCTATGAAGTAATTACCACGCTCATCTGATGCGTGATAAATTTTATGCGATCCATCTTTCAAGAAGTCTACAAAGAAAGACAAATTATCACTGTAAAAATTAATATGATAAAAAAGATGTCCGTCTTGCCTGTAAATAAAAGCCTGAGAATCTTGTGGGTTTTGCATATTAGATAATACATAGTCAAAACCATCTGTTGTAATTTGTTGTGGCATACCGCCATCTGAATAAAATACTACCGGACCACCTTTCTCATTAATTCCAAGCCATATTACTAATTCATCCATCGATGCAATTGTTGCAGGATTAAGACATCCATAATCGATGTTAAAAGATGTATTTCTTTGATAGGGAAATAATTGATAACCCACATCAAACCAAGGTTCAACTACTGTTCGACCAAATACAAAGATCATGTTTCCTTTGCTTGGGAACCTAACGACTGCTTGCGTGTTATCAGGTTTCGTTTGTAGCAATCCAATGTGTGCCGCATCGTCAGGCCAAGATGCTCCATTATTTGAATCAGACAATCTCCATGTATTGTTGGCGGAAGGAGTATAAAAACCATCAGCTGAAGCAGCACATAGAAAATACGTGTCATGGAAATCTATGAACCCAGGTATGAATGAAGTTGTTATAACCTGAAAACTTGGTGATAGTGCTGTATCGTATAAGTAAAGCAATTTTCCATCAGACAATAAAAGCTGTGGCTTATTGTTTTCTGCAATATAGACAACACCTGTCGTTGTTTGCAGTTCACCTATTTTTATAGCTTGATAGGAAATTACCTTTTGTTGCTGCTGGCTGAAATTAAGCTGTATCAAATAAACATTACTGTTAAATACGCCAATCAGGCGATTTAATTTAGTGCTTGAGTGTAATGCACGTCCTTCTGTTCCATTACCTAAAGCAGAAAAATCAAT
Organism: Sulfuricurvum sp.; assembly: GCA_028713245.1. Classification (GTDB taxonomy): domain Bacteria; phylum Campylobacterota; class Campylobacteria; order Campylobacterales; family Sulfurimonadaceae; genus Sulfuricurvum. The sequence goes on from JAQTOQ010000025.1 coordinate 12,548, forward strand.
AGCCTTTTTATAACCTGCATAAGGAACCATCCAACCATCTGACATAAACATGTTGTAGGTTTTTTCGATAGATATTGTCGGGTATCTTCCGAACGTTGAAGATCCTACTATGTTTAGCGGTTCTTGTTTGAAGGTTTGAGACCTATTTATCATTAAGGCCTCCAACCATGTCCAATGTTCACATCGCCGAAGTTAATGCCTGTGCCTGCGGTTAATATAGAGGTTTTCTGAATAGACAAATCAGGTGGACTTACATCCATTAATTGCCTTTCAATGGCTTTTAATATCCCCTTCGATTCTGGGTTCATTAAAATTCCATATTCAGAACACATATATTGCGCTAGGGCATAACGCAAATATTCAAGGTATGAAGGATCGTAGATAGTTAATAAGTCAGTATCAAGTGTAACGTTGGTGAGGCCAAATTTCCCCATTATTTTGATGGGATATGCCCCTTGCGGCTTGAAGTACATGTAAATTGTGCCGCCACCAAGCGATCTATTGAAGTACCAGTTAGATGGCAAGCTATCAATATTATCGACACGACCGGTGCCAAAATAGGCGGTTCTGGTAGTGAAATCGGTGGGGTATCTTACATCGCCAATATTGAATGTAAGCGATTCAACTGCGAATAAATTAGGAATGTAGTAGGTCTCTACACCAACCTCAGCCGTGAACTCGTAATAAGTCCAATAGGGAATGAGGTCAATTTGTATGGACTTCCAGTCCAATAGAGCATTTAAAAGAAAAAGGCCATCCGTGGCTTGATCGCCCGTAACGCTTTGCAGCCTACGGGCGACTATCCCTGATAAGTACCATGAGCGCGTAACCAACTGCCGTGCTGTATAGGACATAGTGTTTCATCCTTCAGTTCATCCTTTAGATGAAGAATTGAAAACCAGCTACGTTAATAGCAACACCACCAACCGCTGATACTTTGTAGTTTGATTTAGGTGCGCCGCTCACTAATTGAGCAAGAACCTGACCAAATGCTACAGTATGGGCAGTTCCACCTGCTACAGGTGCAACAACTGTCCATTCATCCCCGGTTGCATTCGCGCCCTGCATGTTGAAACTGTCTGCGGCAGCATTTGCTGTCCAGTTAATTTCAAAACGCACAGGTGTTTGGTCAACAGGCGGAACTAATGCGCTTAAGTCAATAGCGGCATACGTTGCAGAAGTACCTGCTGTAACCGATGTTGCTTGATAAGCGTCATAAGTAAATATACGACTGTTGTTATTTCCAGAAACATAAGCCTTCAAAAAGTGAGTGCTTGCATCTGATACTGCGTAACCGATTAAACGGTAGGAGTCGTAACCAAATGGCAAGGTTGGCGCACTGTTTGAAGCTAGGCTTAACAATCCACCGGGACTTAATTTGTTGCTGGAATCGCCGATTGCATAGACAGCATAAACTTTGCTTGCGGCAAAAGTTCCTGCGTCTAAACGGTTAACCGCACCATTAGCGCCCGCGTTGATCGTAATAGCCGAAGAGAAGGTAATGTCCATGATATCGTTAGAATCACGGCACTGGCCTGAGGATACGTCAATTTTAGTGTTTGGCGTAGCCACGTTGTTTGAGACATTCATCCCGTTTACATATAAAAAGGGAAGATTCTCGACTGGTATGCTTTGTACTGACATGTCTTTATCTCCTAATCCATAAGTGAAAGGGAGGGCTAGCCTCCCTTATCCATTTTTAAGCCTGTGTTAAGGGGATAATGACGCGCATTGAGTAGATTGGGACTACCAACGACCCGTGCGTTTCGTCATAAATAATACCCTTCTGGTTCGCGCCCAATATGGAACCGTAGGTCATACGGAGCGATACACCTGTTTCAGGATCGTATTCGTTCGCAGTATCGAACGGACGTTGATCAGGTAGCTGTGGCATAGCGATGTAGAAAGCATCACCACCAACGACTAATCCTGCTTTATGGGAAGGAAGAATGGTTACCTGCATACCAGCTTGGAGTGCTTGGTTTAGGTTTTGATTTTGACCACCAGCCCAGTTTAATGCTGGGGTAATGGAAATCGTAACGCTACCAGCGCTCGAAGCAGCATCTGCGGTTGCGCGCATTTGCACTTTGTTCGCAGATACTTTGTGACCGATGTAGGTCAAATAACGCATGTTGCGGAAACCGCTCACGCCGTCATTGAACTGGAATAAGTCACCTGCCTTCACCGCATCGGCATCCGTGCCGGCACCGGAGAATGTTAACTGAGTAACGTTTTGACCGGTTGGGTCGTTTGTACTTACCAAAGTCAATACTGTTCCTGCTTCACCCAAGGTTCCAGCATAGTGGATTGGGAGTAAGTTGGATTGATAGTATTTAACGCGAGGTGTACCAAACTCACCAACTTCCCAAGACATAGCAATGTCATTGTTACGTTCTGGGGCGAATTGGTTTAACCCTGTCCCTACGATTGCGGGATACACGGTATCAGGAAGGTAGACTTTAATGCCGTGAGACACAGCACCGAAGTTTTTAAACAGCATAATCATTTGAGCCAATTGGTTATAACTGGTCAATTGAGTTAGGCCGTCACCGAAATAACGGAATGGTCCGGACTCGGTGTGCAATGCACCTGTAGGGACTGATTGACCTTGTGAGTTAACCGTCATGACAGGTACTGCAGAGATCGCATTTAAAGCCAAGTTCCCTTCGACTTCATTTGCTAATTCCGTCAAAAACGATTTGCCGAACACTTCAATGTATTCGTCTTCGCCTTTTTCCAAGTTGAAGATTCGTTGTTGAGCGGTCACTGTGAACGAGCTGTTGAAAGCTTGGTCACAAGTAAGGGTTTCTACCAACTGCACTGCGGGTTGCCATGAAACAACCAAGCCAGCAGAAGTGGTAGCACGAGGAGGTGTATCAAACGTTACGCTAGAACCTAAGTTAGCTTGGATTTTATCAAAATCCTTAAACTTGGTATTAGCGGTGCTGACAAAGCAGCACAAGTTCTGTAACAGGCCTAGAGACGATCTTTGATACGTCTGTACCTGTTGCAAAATATTATCAGCGTATAAAGCCATTTTAGTTGCTCCTAACTATCAAGTCCTTTGAATAGTTCGGATAACTGAGGTGCTTCTATACTCGGTATTTGCGCCTGTAGTCGCCAACCGTCAATGCACCTTGATTACCCGTTCCGGCGTTAGAAGGTCGCATCTGACTTAATGGTTCATTAGGAGATTTGAAACTTCCCGCTTGTGCATTCGCCTTAATAGACTCAGACAAACGTTTCATTTCAGATAGTGCTAATCGAGGTTGTCGGCCTGCTCTTAGATCAATGTCTATAAGACTTTGAATTTGAGCAATCTTTGAAGGATTGCCTAAGATTTCGACCATTACTTCGCGAGTATTATCTACCATGTTAGCTAATTGGACATGATAGGGAATAGTTCGCAAATCAACTCCTGATTCTGCCACTACCTTATCAAAGGCCGGTATCCCGCCCTCACCTGATCCTACTTTTGTGAAGAACTCATTAGCAATCCTCTGCGCATTTTGTTCCTCAGCTTGACGCTGAGTCTCTTGATGCCACTCATTCCTTGAGCGTTGAGCCTCTTCTGCAGCTATTCGGCGAAATTCCTGTTCAGACATTCCATTATGCTGAGGTTGTGGAGGCTGATAAGCAGGCGGCTGGTAAGCCGGTTGCTGATACGGAGCCTGATTTTGAGGTTGTTGGTGTGAAGACATTGCTGTCTCACGCTTAAACCTTTCAATCGCCTCAGA
>JAQTOQ010000026.1 GCA_028713245.1 Sulfuricurvum sp.
CTCGGTTAACCTTGCTATCGCACTTGCAATGCAAGGGAAAAAGGTAGGTCTTTTAGATGCCGATATCTATGGACCAAATATCCCTCGTATGTTAGGCGTTGAGGGGATGAAGCTAGAAGTTGTAGGGAACAAAGTTCTTCCGATCAAAGCTTATGGTATCGAAATGATGTCTATGGGCTCATTGATGGAAGAGGGACAATCTCTCATCTGGCGTGGTGCGATGATCATGAAAGCAATCGAGCAATTTTTGCGTGATATCATGTGGTCTGATTTGGATTGTCTCGTTATCGATATGCCTCCTGGCACAGGTGATGCACAGTTGACACTGGCTCAAGGTGTTCCGGTTACTGTGGGTGTTACAGTAACAACTCCACAAAAAGTAGCACTGGACGATTCACGTCGCAGTTTGGATATGTTTAAGAAATTACACATTCCAATTGCGGGTGTTATTGAAAATATGAGCGGATTTATTGCTCCGGATACCGGGGTAGAATACGACATCTTCGGGAAAGGAACGTCTGAAGCGATGGCAAAAGAGTTTGATACCACTATTTTGGCACAAATTCCTATCGAGCCATCTATACGTACAGGAGGAGATGAGGGTAAACCAGTAACTTTCTGTGCACCAACATCCCAGACAGCAAAACGCTACATGAAAGCGGCAGAAGATATCTGGGCTGTGATTGAAAAAATCAACGCAGAGGGTGGCGTTGATAATCAAGCGATTCAGCCAAATACTCCTCCGGGTGTATCCGCATGTTCAACAGCAGCGGTTCCAAAGCAAGAAACTCCAGTTAGTAGTGATGAAAGCTGTGGCACTGGATGTGGTTGTCATTAAGTTTTACCCAAAATTTATTTTAAAACGTTTATAATCTACCCTTCTTTTGAAGGGTAATTATCAATGCATTTAAAAACTAAAATTTCTCTCCTCCTCTATACTTCCTTATTAATTCTTTTTGTTGCTATTTTTTATAACACCATTGCCGATTTACGCAATGCTTCCGCTAAAAGTGCCGAATCACAGGGCTTAGCAACTGCAAAAGTTATTAAAGCAGGACTCACAGCCCATATGATTTCAGGGACGATGGATCAACGTGACACTTTTATAAATCAAGTATCATCATTAGCAAACATGAAAAAATTGTGGTTCGTTCGCTCTGTAAAAGTCTCCCGCCAATATGGAAAAGGACCATTTTTAGAAGACGCTCATGATGGAATTGACAAGTCGGTATTAGAAAGTGGAGAAGCTGCTATAGAAAGTACAGGGGGAATCTTTGAAGATGCTACGGTACGTCTCTCCGTTCCTTATAAAGCAACTTCGAGCGCTAAACTTGATTGTTTGAGTTGTCATGATGTTAAAGCAGGCGACACTTTGGGTGTTATTTCCCTGGAAATGCAAACGAACGATTTGAAAGCATTGAGTTATCGTAATATTATTATTGGTACAGTTTTATTGTTAATTCTTTTTGCGGCTATGGTCTATTTTCTGCATAAAAAAATATTGATTTATTTTGACCGTTTTGACGCAATGGGAAAATGTGCTCGTGCAGTTTATAATGGGGACTTAAACGCTCGTATTCCTGATGAGCTATGTGATGATCAAGACGCAAGAGCCTTGAATGCATTGATTGAAAAATTTCAGACATCTGTTGTAACGATAGAAGAGAAGTTATCAGGCATCATCCATATCAATAGTGCGGATGACCCACTGAAGGCATTAAGCGATGGATGTGGACGTCTAAATGATATTAATGTGTTTATGAAAACACTACGTCATGATGTCAATGCGAATGAAGCGTATGAACACATTGCTCATTATTTTTCAGATCAATTCAAAATTGATGATGTGAACTTGATCTCGTATAATCCGCTTTCACAAGAAACACAGATTGTGTATGAGAAAAAAACAATTTTGTGTGATGCACAAAGTGGTTGTCCAGCAGCGAGAACAGGTGAGCGAATCGATTCTTCGAAGTCCGATAGCATTTGTCCAAAAATGATTACCCCTAATGAACATTATATTTGTGTTCCTTACACCATTGATAGTGCGTCTATTTTTGTCGTATCTATGGTGAGTGACAAGAAGAATGCACTAAACGGTCTTCGTGCAGGTACTTATGTAGTGGATGAAACGCTTCATGCCCTTCGAGGAGATATTGTCCATCACCAAATGAGTGAGGATATCCGAAAGTTACAGCGTATCGATCCATTAAGCGGATTATATACTAAGAATTTTTTAATCGAGCGTATGTTTATGATTGTTAAAGAATCCAAGCGTACTGCGATCCCTTATGGTGTTATGATGATGAATGTGGATGATTTCACAACGATCAATACGGTGTTTGGTGAAAAAGTTGGTGATGAAACGATTCGTATTATTGGGCAGACACTATTAGATTCTTTGCGTGAAAGTGATGTTGTCGTTCGTCTGTCGGGTGATGAGTTTGTCGTCTTGCTCTATGACTGTGATCCGACACAAGTCAATAATGTAGGAGAGAGAATCCGTTCTCTATTTGCGAATAAAAAACTTAAGGCGAATGCTAGCGGTTTTATTAAGACAATGCGTATCGGTACAGCTGTATTTCCACAAAGCCACAAGGACATTGCGCAGTGTGTCGCGTTCGCACGATTAGCGATGAATGAAGCAAAGAGCGAAGGTGGAAACTTGAGCGTTAAGTTTCACACAAGACTGCTCGAATCTAAATAATCTAAGCTTTCAATATGAGTTAGATTATGCAAGAAGTCTAATAATAAGAGAGGGAATTATTCCACGCTGTAAGAAGCGTAGAATGGTAATTAGAAGGCTAGAAATCATCTCCGCCAGGGAAGAGTCTTGGCTCAAATGATACAACGCGATTACGTCCTGTGTTCTTGGCTTCATAGAGAGCAAGGTCGGCAAATTTAATGACCTTCCAAATCGAATCAGCATCACTAGGAAAATGAGCAATACCAATACTGAGTGTTTTAGTAACTGTATCAGCACCGAAATGATATTTTTTAGCGCCAAACTGCGTACGTATTTTTTCGCCTACTTGTAAGGCTCCTTCTGGTGTAGTATTGTGCAGGAGTACTAAAAATTCTTCCCCGCCATAACGGATCGGAAGATCTGCTTTTCGCACACTTGTTTGTAATATTTCAGCAAGCGATTTAATAACAATATCACCGCAATCATGCCCATAAGTATCATTGACCATTTTGAAAAAATCAATATCAATCATAAGAATCGAATAGGCAACGTTTGAACGCAAAGCCTGCTCGGCAGTTTTATCAATAAACTCTTCCAAAAATCGACGGTTATATAGGCGTGTAGCCCCATCACGAAGAGAAGAATCTCGAAGTTTATCCATGAGTGTTCGGCTTTCAATAACCGCTTTAGCCGCTTCAAAATAGTTTTTAATACTTGGAAGCGATAAATTGTACCTTTCAATTGTTTCTGAATCTTTTGCAAAATATGAGAGGATGAGGGCAAGATCATCATTTATATTGAAAGGGATACAAGTATATTCTTTATCCTCAAGCGTACAGTTTTGGCATAAATTTGGAAAATCGGTTGAATAGATATCGCTATTGGTACGATATGCACGACACTGGGTTGCATCTTGATCGACGATTGGATTACAAAAGCTTTCGTGCTCAGTTATGTATATTAGTTTGCGTAGTTTGCTTTGTTTTTCTATTTCATACAGCGCGAAATGACTAAAATGGAATCGCTCGCTGAGGACGTATATGAATCGATCATATATTTCTTCTTTACTGCCATCAAGCTCGATGGTTTTTTTGAATTTATAAACATCCGATAGCTCTTTGATAATTAATCCAGTTGAATTGAGCGGATCAGCACAGGAGATATTGGAACGTGACATAAAGGTATTAAGATCATGTTTAATACCGTCAAAAGTCTCTTCTATTTTTTCAAAGAGGGTATTCATCTGTTCGGCTACTTCACTACCTGCATCTTTAAGTGACGTTTTAAAACGGTAAGAAAAATCTCCAGTACGCGCACGTTTGATCCCTTGTTGTAGATTTTCGAGCAAATGGACATACGGTTTGAAATAGTAATTGGTAATCCACAACGCAACGATTAAAAAGAGGAGATTGATACCAAAAATTTTGGCTATGGTCATTGCCCCTGCTTGACGAATATCATTGATATCAAATTCCATACTAATAGCACCTAGTACATCTCCCTCTTTTGCATTATGGCAAGTGAGACAATTTGGGCTTTCAAAACTGGATGCAATATAAGGAATAGTGACACGTAAAGTTGCATCTTTGGAATTTTCGGTTATTTTTTGGACGGCAAGACCATCTTTGAGAACTTTTACATCAATAGCATCTCTTGGACGCTCATTACCCAAACCAAGACCATGTTGGGTCATTACATTATCCGAACGTACAATCCACAATGACTTTACATTTTTTAGATGGGAAATATTAGTAAGAAAAAACTGACGTTTATCCATCACATCGCTAACCATATGAGCAGTAAGACCATCTCGAACGATTTCAGCTGTCATTTGTGATTTTTCGATGGCATTGCTGTAGCCGTATTCACGAAAGTTTAGAGCAACATTGGTAATGGTAGCGATGGCTAAGCCGATGAGCATCATGGCAACAATTAATAAAATTTTCTGATTTGTTTTCATGCGCGAGGAACCCTTTAAGATGATAAATGTTGTTTAATAAAGACTATCTAAAAAAAGGTTAAAATTGTTTTAAAAATAGTGTTTATTTTAAAGTATTACTCTACTGTAACGCTTTTAGCTAGATTTCGTGGCATGTCTACATCGTTACCTAATCGGATCGCAACTTCCATTGATAGAAGTTGAAGTACCACCATCATTTCAAAAAATTCTAACATATAGTCTTCTGTTGCTTTGGTCCGGATATGATCGTCGGCTTTATCAAAATCAAGAGGACTGATCGAACATATTGTTGAATCGCGCGCACTGAGTTCTTCGATATTACTCTTGGTCTTCTCATACAGTTTATTCTGTGGTAGCAATGCAATGGTAAAAAGTTCCGGATCGGCAAGCGCGATAGGACCGTGCTTCATCTCGCCGCTAGGATACCCTTCGGCATGGAGGTAGCTGATCTCTTTGAGCTTCAATGCTCCCTCAAGCGCAAGAGGGAAGAATACATCGCGTCCGATAAAAAAGAAGCCATGCCCATGTAAATAACGTTTACTAAGACGTCGCAACTGTTCGTGCAGTGCAGGATCGACAGCTACGGTTGCGGGAAGAGCACGTAAAAGATGTATTTGGCGCTTGATCTCTGTAGCGTCTAATGTCTTTCGCTCATGAGCTAGGAAGAGACTAAGCATCCATAATACACACACTTGGGTTGCAAAGGCTTTGGTGGAGGCAACCCCTTTTTCAATTCCTGCGCGGGTTAAAAGAGAGGCATCCGCAAGACGGACCATAGATGAATTGTCTACATTACAAATCACCATCGTTTTAAGACCAACTTTTTTGGCCATTTTGAGACTTTCTAGCGTATCAGCTGTTTCTCCGCTTTGGCTGATAACGATAAAAAGAGTGTCAGGAGTTAGAAAAGGTTCACGATAGCGAAATTCACTTGCGATTTCAACCGATGTACGAATTTTAGCGTGGCGCTCGAGTAAATAGCTGGCACTTAGTGCGGCATGGTAGCTTGTTCCGCAAGCGCAAAGTTTGATTTCATTAATTCCATTAAAGAGGGTTGGGTCTAATTCTTCAAAATTGATGCTTTCATCCCGCAATCGTCCCAATAAAGTATCAGATAGAACGGTCGTTTGTTCGTAAATCTCTTTTTCCATAAAAAAGCGATAACCCTCTTTTTGTGCAGAGAGTTTGTTTTCACTTAATGGGGTAAAGTTGAGTTTTACGGCTTGATTTTTATCATCAAAGAGAGCAATTCCCTCGGCTGAAGCATACCCATAGTGACCGTCTTCGAGGTAGATTACTTCATGACACTTTCCAATCATCGCAGCATCAGAGGAGCCAAAAAGGGTTTCTCCCTCTGCATTACGTCCGATAATCATCGGTGAACCGTGTTTAGCAAAATAGATAGTGTCGTCTACGGATGCATTAACCAATAAAATGGCGTAAGCACCAGAGAGCTCATGGAGTGTTTTGGTAAATGCTTCAAAAGGTGTTGCGGCAGTTTTGAGATGAAATTCGAAAAGGTGAACGATGACTTCCGTATCCGTTTGGCTCAAAAATTTGACTCCTTGCTGTGTCAGCATAGTTTTGAGTTCTTGATAGTTTTCAATGATACCGTTATGTACCACGTAAGAATTTTTACCTAAATGTGGATGGGCATTGAGTTCGGTTGGTTTGCCATGAGTTGCCCAGCGTGTATGCCCGATACCGATCGAGAATCCGGTTGTTTCAAAGGCGTGTGCTTTTTCTTCGAGATTGATCAGTTTTCCAACCGCTTTGAAAAGATAAAATTGGTGGTTTTGTAATACAGCAATACCCGCTGAGTCGTATCCGCGATATTCTAATTCGCGCAGCCCATCAATCAAAATTTGTTTAACAGGCTTTTTTCCGACATATCCAACGATTCCGCACATAGTTACGCTCCTACCAATTTAGCAATTATTTCGCGTGCATTATCGCACATTCTGTTTTGTTTCTCGATTAAGAAGTGATCCCGTGCCATGTTTTTATTGGTGTGGATCTTGGCAGTAGCGATATTTATGTTCGCTTCATCAAATAATTGGACGAAATACGCCAAAAGCCCTCGCTGATTAGCGGTATTGAGATTGAGTTGTGCGTAGTGAATGGAGTGGTCACAATCAAGTGTAATCTCTTTTGGTTTGATAATAGGTTTTGGGAGATCGAGTTTTTTGGACATATCAAAGGCATCTTCGATGATGAGCTTGATTTGTTCCATTGTTCCTTCTTGGGGACGTTGTAAAAATTCGATTTTGAAATATTTAATCCCATCAAAGAGGGTGAAAATATCCATAGAAGCCACATCAAGATAACTGAGTTTTCCCAAGAGATATCCTAGGTTTAGAGGAATCTTTCGGAATATATGGATAACAAGACCTTCTTCAATGTCAAATCGATAGGTAAATGTTTTACACTCGAATGCTTCTTTGGAGATATTAATGATTTCGCTTGGCGTATGTTTAAAGAAGAAAAAATTAGATTCTATCGAGAGTACTTTCTTTTGCTCACTGCGATTAAGCAGGGAAAAATCAAGATCAACGGTGAGCTTACGCTCTTTTTGTTGTCGCTTTACGGCATCTGTTATACGGTCGTTTTGCGAAGCAATTTCAAGCGATGCTTCGTACAATTCATGGAGTAAATTCGCACCGAAACTGGTATATGTCCCAGGTCCAACTCCATTTATATCTGCATAGGTAAGGATATAGAGCAGTTTTAAATTTTCGGGTGTTTTGATTTTGGACATGAATTGATAGAGGGTTTTTTCATTGTAGATATTTTCTCGATACGCGACATTGCTCATGGTGACATGATGACGTACCAGTAATGTCGCTCGTTCGTATTGATTGGCCGATAATTTCAAACTTTTAACAAAAGGGATAATGAGTTTTGTTCCCACTTCACTGTGATCTTGTTTGCGCCCTTTGCCCGTGTCATGCAGTAAGATAACGGATTTAAGGAGCAGTTTGTCGGAGAGACTTAACGATTTGTAAAGGCTCTCAACATATGGGTCATTGATGGACTCGAGGGCTTGAATGCATTTTATAGAGTGAAAATCAACCGGATAATGATGATAGCCGTCAAACTGCGGAAGATGTAGCACTTTTTTGAAAGCGCCGATGAGGTGGTGTAGTATCCCTGCATCGTAAAAGAGTTTGAGGATAACATATAAGTGATCACGTTCAAATAGCTTTCGTATGAGGGTATGTATTTTTAATTTAAGCGGATGCGTGATGTGCGTGTAAGTAAAATGAAATAGCACACTGGAATCAAATTGCCACTCTTTGTCTTCCAAATTAAATAATATTTCTAGCAAGGTGTCGATTGATGGAGTTAGTAGATTGTAAGAGGCATATAAAGTACCATTCATGGCATAAAAGCCTTTAGAAATACGAGCATCACGAAGCTGTTCTATTTGCGATGCGTTATGTAGATAAACACGTGCCATTTTTTTGACGTAAATTTGGGTGAAATTATTGATGCGCCATTGTGCTTCGAGCAGTTTACTGATCAAACGGCGCTCATCCGTAAATCCTAGCATTCGAGAAATACGAGGCATGTATTCTAAAACCAATTGGTCTTGTTGTTTTCCCGTAAGAAGATGCAAGGCACTGCGAACACGGAAGAGAAGTTCTAAGGCTACTCGGTACTCTCGGTATTGTTCCTCATTGAAAAGAACGCCGATGAGTTCGCGTAATGTACCTACGCCATGAACTGTTTTGGCTATCCAATAAAGTAACTGAGAATCCCGTAATCCACCCACCCCTTCTTTGATGTTAGGTTGCATGGAAAAAGGATATTTGGTACGGCGGATATTAGCCTCTTCTATTTTTGCCAATACATAGGTTTTTGGATCATCATGACGAATTTGTGTAAGGCGATTTTGGACGGAATTCCATGTAAAAGGAGAACCGATGATTAAACGCGATTCCATAATGGCGGTTTTAATCGTAATGTCTTCTCGTGAAGCTTTGAGTAAATCGTTGCTCTCATGAACACGATGCCCAAGCTTCAGCCCAGAATCCCAGGCAAGATAGAGAAATTTTTCAATAATCGCCGAATGGTTGTAGCCCGCAACATTGTCATAAACGATCATCAAATCGATGTCACTGTGAACGCATAGCTGTTCGCGTCCATAGCTTCCAAGGGCTATAAGTGCGATGGGAATATTGCTGCGCATAGGAAGATAATTGCCAAACATTCGGCGAAAGACGGTTTTATACATCAGGATGATAATGGTGTCCAGTGTTCGGGTATGCGTTACAAGAAAGTCTTTACCCTGCTTACGTTCAAAAACATCGGTTAGTGAGCTTTTGTAGTCGTTAATAAAGGTTTTAAACAGCTTCGATATTTCAAAATCGCTGGCATTGGATTCGATGAGGTCTTCAATATTCTCATTTATACTCATTGGGACTACTTTTTTATTTAATTGTAGCGAAAAATGATTTTTTTAAAGAGGGCAGTGAGTAGAAAAAATAAGCAGGTGCTATAATGATATGAAGAAAAAAGCAGGAGGGATACCTAGCATGAACAACACTAGTATCTATCAAAAAGTTTTTGACATCCATGACCAAGTGATGGGAATTATTCGTTCGATGAAGATCCCACCATATCCTGCGCAATACAAAAAATTTTTTGACAAACTATTTTTGGAAATAGCGGATGCCCAATTGCGCAAAGATCAACTAGACTCTGAGCAAAAAGTTCTAGGTGGCTCAAAAGATGATGAAACGAAGTATCTCGATATCGCCAAACGTTCCGTGATGTCGTTTACGGAATCCCATGCCGATATCGCTTCCGTGGCACAGGAACAGCAAGAATATATTGATTCACCTGCAAATAGGTTGGAAAACTACATCGCTTTCAGTGCGGGATTGAGTACTCTTAACAAAAATCTGTCCGATGAATTGGATAAAGCGCAATCAAAAATTAATGATTTAACAATTGATTTACAAGAAGCCCTCTCATCGCTTACAATCGATCCGTTGACAAAGGTTGCAAATCGAAAAGGGTTTATGGAAGATTTGGAATCAGCGATTGAAGCGGGGCAGAACAAAAAACTCTCGATGGTTTTGATCATGATTGATCTGGACAATTTTAAATATATCAATGAAGAACACGGTCATTTGGCCGGGGATAAGATTCTTTATTTTTTAGCCCAAACCGTTAAGTCGATGATTCGAGCAGTCGATAAAGTATATCGTTACGGGGGTGAAGAGTTTGCTGTAGTTTTAAGTCGGTGTGATGAAACGCAAGCGTTTGCAATGGCAGATAAAATCAGAGCAAAAATCGAGCAAAGTAATTTGCTGTATTCGGGGAAAAGTGTTTTTGTAACCATCAGTGTCGGTGTTACCATACATCAGATGGGGGATACGTTTGATACTCTTTTAGGGCGTGCTGATAAAGCGCTGTTTTGCGCAAAAAAATCCGATAAAAACTGCACCGTTTTCCTCGATTGCTGATCCTTTAAAACGGGAGTTATCTTAGGGATATCGTTGTTTCTTTCGCTATAATGCCTCAAAAAATAAGAGACAAAGATTTTTGAATGAATATAATTGATAAAGTAAAACGAAATGAACGCCTAACGCAAGACGAAGCGACAGCACTGTACGATCTTGATCTCTTTACTCTCGGGGAATTGGCAGATGAGCGACGTAAGGCATTGCATGGCAAGCAGACATTTTTCAACATCAATCGCCATATTAATCCCACGAATATTTGTAAAGATGTCTGTAAATTTTGTGCCTACAGCGCGAGCCGAAAAAATCCAAAACCTTATACTATGAGCCATGAGGAAATTTTAGCCATTACCGATGATATCGCTTCCCGCGGTATTTCGGAAGTGCACATTGTCTCTGCGCATAACCCGGATACCGGATTGGAATGGTATCTTGGGGTGTTTCGAAAAATTAAAGAGCGTCATCCACAGTTACACATCAAAGCGCTTACTGCTGCTGAAATACATTTTCTAGCAGAAGAGTATGGTAAAAGTTATGATGAAATTTTGGATTTGATGATTGCCAACGGCGTTGATTCGATACCGGGTGGCGGTGCTGAAATCTTTGATGAAACCGTACGCGATTATATTTGTAAGGGAAAAGTTAATTCTCAACAGTGGCTAGAGATTCATCGTAAATGGCATGAAAAAGGGATGAAATCCAATGTTACAATGTTGTTTGGACACGTAGAAGAACGAGCTCATCGTATTGATCATATGATGCGTATACGCGATTTACAAGACATTACGGGTGGATTTAACTGTTTTATTCCTCTTGTCTACCAAAGCGAAAATAATTTTTTGAATATTAAAGAATTCATCACAGCGCATGAGATTTTAAAAACTATGGCAATAAGTCGTATTGTATTGGATAACGTTCCCAATCTAAAAGCATATTGGGTTACGTCAACGGTTAATCTAGCGCTTGTTTCTCAAGAATTTGGTGCCAATGATCTGGATGGTACGATTGAAAAAGAATCGATAAATTCTGCAGCCGGAGCTAAAAGTGCTCACGGTGTACCGTTGGATGAATATGTTGCACTCATAAAGAACAGCGGCTTTAAACCTATTGAGCGCGATAGTTTGTATAATGTAATAAAAGCCTGGTAAGAGGAAATCCCGTATGATAGTAATGATTGATAATTATGACAGTTTTACCTATAACATTGTCCAGTATTGCCTTGAGTTAGGGGCTGATCTTAAAATTATTCGTAATGATGAGATGAGTGTGCAAGAGATCGAAGCATTGAATCCTGAGAAACTGATTATCTCTCCAGGTCCTGCAACGCCCGATGATGCAGGGGTGACACTTGAGGCGATTCGCTATTTTGCAGATAAGATTCCGATTCTTGGGATTTGCCTGGGGCATCAAAGCATTGCGCAGGCTTTTGGCGGGCATGTTGTACGCGCGAACAAGATGATGCACGGTAAAACTTCAAAAATGGTATGCCAGGGCAATACTCCTATCTTTAATAAATTACCGGAAATATTTACGGCTACACGCTATCACTCATTGATCGTGAGCCAAGAAAATCTTCCAGAGGTTATTGTCCCCACAGCATATAGTGAAGACGATCATGAAATCATGGCGTTAGAGATCAAAGGTAAGCCGATATACGGGGTGCAATTTCATCCTGAATCGATCATGAGTGAATACGGTCATGAGATTCTCAATAATTTTCTAAAGTTATGAGAACTACGGTTCTCCTTTTTTTCTTAATAATACTGCACACAGGACTGCTGATTGCTCAAATCAGTGGTCTTTCAATCGGATACAACGAAGCAACTATTCTTTATACGGACAGCAGTTTTTTACACCATTACATCCTATTTTTTGTCAATCAATTTCCTCACAGCGACTTAGCTCTGCGTTTGCCTATGATTGCTTTACATATTGCCTCCTTTTTTTTACTGTATAACATCAGTCGTTTTTATTTAGCAAAAGAAATGGATCGCCTGTGGCTTATGCTTATCTACGTTCTTTTACCGGGTGTTACCAGCGCGGCTCTTGTTGTTGATCCGGCAGGCTTGAAGATCGTTCTTTCCTCTTTATTTGTATTCCTTTTTTTACGATTTGGAACGTACGCATATGCACTACTTCCATTGTATGTTTGGATTGACCCTACATTTTTTCCGCTTTTTGTGGCAGTTATATTCTATGGAGTCATAATAAAAAAGCACACCGTGACACTGCTTGGTATAGTCTTAAGTGTAATTGCATACAGCAGAGGAGGGCTTCATATAGGAGGCTTTCCACATGGGCACTTTTTAGATGCATTGGGGATATACGCTGCTATTTTTTCCCCGATCATATTTTTGTATCTATTTTACGTAATGTACCGTCGTTTTATTACCAACGAACGCGACTTATTATGGCTTATCGGTACGGTTGCCTTTGTGATTTCATTGATATTGTCCTTTCGTCAAAGAGTGGAGATTCAATCTTTTGCCCCATTCTTAATGCTTATTCTTCCATTGGCAGCGCAGACATTTTTGCACACATACCGCATACGACTGAGTATGTTTCGTAAACGTTATCAATTTTTATTTTATTCGGCGTTATTGATATTGGTTCTAAATACATTAGCAGTATTTTTTAATCAGCATCTTTACCGTTTTTTCAAAGATCCAACACACCACTTTTCCTATCCAATGCAGGTTGTCAAAGAACTAGCGCAAGAATTGAATAAGCAAAAAATTACCTGTGTACATGCGGATGATGAAAGAACACAATTGAGGCTTCGTTTTTATAAGATTGAAGAGTGTCGTGCAATTACATTAGGTGAGCACCCAAAGAAAAACGCCTCTAAAGTTACTATTCGTTACAATAATATTCCTATTCAATCTTTTTATGTTACAAAATTACACAATTGACTTTCTTCTTCAGGGCTAAACTAGGGCAATGAGTAATTCTATAGCTCCTCTTTGATATAATTACCGCCAAAAGATTTTTCGAAGGAGTTGCAATGGCTCAAAGAGCGATTCGTGAATACGATGGTAAAGCAATTTTCTCAAAGCATTGGGAAAACTACTTCAGCGGTTTCCGCTACGGTTTTAAATCGGTATTAGTAACAAGCGGTGATGACCTACGTGCAAAAGCACAAGAGCATGGATTTGAATGGTTGAAGCAAGAAGCATTGGTTGCAAAACCGGACATGCTGTTTGGTAAACGTGGAAAAAACGATCTTGTTTTATTCCGAACTACCAAGCCAGGTGACGTTACGCTTGAAGAAGCTGCTAAATGGATCGATGAAAAAATCGCTCATGAGACCATCCTCCTTACAGGACAAAAAGGGACTTTGACTCATTTTATTGTAGAGCCATTTACCCCACACTCTCAAGATCAAGAGTATTATATCTCTGCTACGACTGTAGGTGAAGACGATGTTCTTTATCTATCAGCTGAGGGCGGTATGGAAGTTGAAGAGGGTTGGGAAGAAAAGGTTAATGAAGTAACCATACCAATCACAATGGATGATGCAAATATCGAGCATTTAATCCGTGCAAACGTTCCAGCAGGGATTCCTGAAGAAAATAAGGAGCGTTTTATCGCATTTGCAGAGCAATTCTACAAATTTTATCGCGATCAAAATTTTGCTTATCTAGAGATCAATCCAATCGTTATGGTTGGCAACGATATGCACATTCTTGATCTTGTTGCTCGTCTTGACGATACAGCAGGTTTCATGATGGGTGATGCATGGTGTGGTGCAGAGTTTCCAACAGCATTTGGTATGGAAGATCAATCTCCAGAAGAAAAAGCGATTGCTTTGGCAGACTCAAAATCAGGCGCTTCGTTGAAACTTACTATCCTTAACCCTATGGGCCGTATCTGGACCATGGTTGCAGGTGGTGGTGCATCAGTTGTATACGCCGATACGATTGCTGATTTGTCAGGTAATGTTTCTGATCTTGCTAACTATGGTGAATATTCAGGTGGACCAACTACGGGTGAAACTCAATTCTATGCGGAAACTGTACTTGATTTGATGACGCGTCATAAAGATACAAAAGGTCGTGATAAAATTCTTATCATTGGTGGTGCAATTGCAAACTTTACGGATGTTGCAAAAACATTTACTGGTATTATTCAAGCATTTGAAGTCTACGCAGATCGTATGAAAGCTCACAATACACGTATCTATGTACGTCGCGGTGGGCCAAATTATGAAAAAGGTCTTAAAGATATCAAAGAGGCAGCGGATCGTCTAGGTCTTTATATCGAAGTTTATGGGCCAGAAACGCATGTCACTGACATCGTTCGTATGGCTTTAGAGAAATAAGGAGTAGGTATGAGTGCTTTATTTACCAAAGATACACAAGCGATTTTCTGGAACAACAACGCAAGTGCAATTCAGCGTATGTTGGATTATGACTATGTAATCAACCGTACAAAACCTTCTGTTGCTGCTATCGTTGCACCCACATCAGGTAACAAATTTGAGAAATTTTTCTATGGTCCAGATGAGATCATGGTACCGGTTTACCGCAACACTGGGGAAGCAGCGGCAGCTTTCCCAAATGCAGATGTTCTTTTGAACTTTGCCTCTTTTCGTACAGCATATGATGTTACTATGGAAGCAATCGCTATCAAAGGTCAATTTCGTTCAGTAATGGTAACTGCAGAAGGTATCCCAGAGCGTCTTGCACGTAAAATGAACCAAGCAGCTCGTGATGCAGGTGTTATCGTTATCGGACCAGCAACAGTTGGCGGTATCGCACCGGGTGCATTTAAAATTGCAAACGTTGGCGGAACTATCGAAAACATTATCAACTCTAAATTACACCGCGCAGGTTCATGTGGTCTCGTAACACGTTCAGGCGGTTTGTTTAATGAGCTT
This sequence comes from Sulfuricurvum sp., assembly GCA_028713245.1. Lineage (GTDB taxonomy): Bacteria > Campylobacterota > Campylobacteria > Campylobacterales > Sulfurimonadaceae > Sulfuricurvum. The sequence goes on from JAQTOQ010000026.1 coordinate 14,997, forward strand.
TCAAACATCATTGCTATCAATGCCGATGGTATTGCTGAAGGTGTTGCAATCGGTGGAGACCGTTTTGTAGGTTCAGTATTTATTGATAATCTTTTACGTATGGAAAGCAATCCAGAAGTTAAATATATGGTATTGCTAGGCGAAGTAGGGGGTACTGAAGAGTACAAAGTCATCGAAGCGGTAAAATCAGGTTTGATCAAAAAGCCAATCATTGCATGGTGTATCGGTACAATCGCGAAACACTTTAGTTCAGGAGTACAATTCGGCCATGCAGGTGCTAGCGCAAATGCAGACGCAGAAACAGCAGCATACAAAAACACAGCGATGGCAGAAGCAGGTATGTTTGTACCAGCAAGTTTCAATGATCTTCCAAAAACGATTGCAGATGTTTATGCAAAACTCACCAGTGAAGGCATTATCAAAGAAATCGTTGAGCCAGCATTGCGTACAGTACCAAAAATACGTCGTAAAAAAGAGTTCATTTGTACGATTTCTGATGACCGTGGTGACGAAGCAACATATGCTGGCTACCCAATCAGCTCTGTTGCTACGCCGGAAACTGGTTTTGGAATCGGTGATGTTATTTCATTGCTTTGGTTCAAAAAACGTTATCCTAAATGGGCTACTGATTATCTTGAAACGGTTATTAAAACGGTTGCTGATCATGGTCCAGCCGTTTCTGGTGCGCACAATGCAAAAGTAACCGCTCGTGCTGGTAAAGATGTTATTAGTTCATTGGTAACAGGTCTATTGACTATCGGACCACGTTTCGGCGGTGCGATCGATGACGCAGCAAAATATTTCAAATACGCAAATGACCGTGGCATGTCTGCAGCAGAGTTTATTGATTACATGAAGAAAGAGGGAAAAACGATCTCTGGTATCGGGCACCGTATTAAATCGGTACGTAATCCAGATCTTCGTGTTTCAGGTTTGAAAAAATATGCAGCAGAGCACTTTCCAAGTACCCCATTACTTGACTTTGCTCTTGAAGTAGAAAAATTGACAACCTCTAAAAAAGACAACCTAATCTTGAACGTTGATGGTACTATCGGTATCTTGATGGTTGATATGTGGCGTGCTCTTGGTTATTCTGAGTCTGATATTGATGGCTTCATCGATGCAGGTGCACTCAATGCCTTCTTCGTTGTTGGTCGTTCAATAGGGTTCATAGGACATATT
>JAQTOQ010000163.1 GCA_028713245.1 Sulfuricurvum sp.
AGGATCAACGGTCCCTTTTTTGAAATCAATGTAACGTCGTAGTGCATCATTTTGCGTTGCTTGCGCTCCCATGTGTATGATTGAGAGATCGTATGTCGCTTCTTTTTTAAATTCACTTTGATGTTTTCCCCAAAATGCTTTCAGCCCCGCTTCATCGGCGGAAGCTGCTACCATGCCAGGAGTTAATAGCTTGTACTCAATTTTATCGGCAACATTCATAGCTGATGCGATAGCGTTATTTTCAAGTGTTCGAGCAACTGGAGTAAAAAGATAAAGAGTTTTTTGAATGAGGAGCTCTCTGCGCATTCCTGCTTCGTAGTCTTTGATGGTTAAATGGTTTTGGCTCAACACAGCTGCGTATACTTCTTTGTCAAACGAACCTGCTTTGGTAAAACTTTTTTGATTTTTGATCATGCTGAATAATTCTTCGTCACTGACGGTTATCTTGTAGCTTTTGGCAAGGTTGAGAATCAATGCTTGACTGACAAGACTTTGAAGCGCTTGACGTTGTAGCCCAAATTGTTTCGCTTGTTTTTCATCCAGTTTACCTTGAAGCACTTGGTTGTATTGGCTAAAAAGATTCGAGTAAGCTTTTTGAAGTTCATCGGCTGTAATGGAAACGTCGCCAACTTGAGCAACGGCGCTCGCTTTATCTCCATAACTGTATTCTCCCCAGCCCACAAATCCGGCCCCAATAAAGGCAATAGTTGATACCCAAATCGTAACAACGAGGTATTTTCGGTGATGTTGCATCCAAGTAATCATAATTATGTGGGCCTTTAATTCATTTATGGTGTAAAATTTGGATATTTTATTGCTTTTTCCATTAAACTACGATGAATATTGATGCGCTATAACGGTTGTTAGCGAATTAAAGCCAAAATTTGCACATTAAGGGCTATGTATGATCAATAAATTTATTTCAAATCGAGATATGGATGTTTTATGGCATCCGTGTACGCAAATGAAAGACCATGAAACATTTCCGATTATTCCTATTGCTAAAGGGCACGGAATTTATTTAGAAGATTTTGAGGGGAACCGATATATTGACGGAATCAGCAGCTGGTGGGTCAACCTATTTGGTCATGCGAATACGTATATCAACGGCAAAGTCAAAGAGCAGCTCGATACGTTGGAACACGTGATTTTGGCGGGATTTACCCACGAGGGGATTGTTACGCTCTCTGAACGTTTGGTGGCATTGGCACCTGAGGGATTGACCCGCTGTTTTTATGCGGACAACGGTTCGAGTGCTGTGGAAGTAGCATTAAAGATGAGCTATCATGCTCATCGAAATCGTGGGGATAACAGAGCGTTATTCGTCTCTCTCTCCAACAGCTATCATGGGGAAACACTTGGAGCTCTGTCGGTAGGCGATGTAGCGCTGTATAAAGAGACCTATGAGCCATTGTTAATCCGTTCGATTCAAACGCCTTGCCCGATTGATCAGTCGCTTGAATCTGCAATTGAAGCTGTTGAAGAATTTAAAAAACTACTAGGAGAACGCAGTAGTGAAATAGCTGGACTTATTGTCGAGCCATTGGTTCAAGGGGCAGGGGGGATGGTGATGTATCATCCTCATTTTTTAAGTGAGGCGAAACGATTGTGCAGTGAGTACGGCATTCATTTTATTGCGGATGAAATAATGGTCGGATTTGGGCGAACGGGAACGATGTTTGCCTGTGAGCAAGCCTCAATAACACCTGACTTTTTAATCCTCTCAAAAGGTCTTACGGGCGGCTATTTACCCCTTTCGGTTGTTATGACTACGGAGACCATTTATGGAGCCTTTTATTGTGATTATAATCCGCATCGCTCCTTCTTGCACTCACACAGTTATACGGGAAATGCCCTGGCATGTGCGGCAGCTAACGCGACATTGGATTTGTTTGAAAACAACAAAGTGATTGAAGCTAATCGTGAACTTTCAAAAGTCATAAGTGAAGGACTTAAACGGTTTGCTGCGCGCAAAGAGGTAAAAGAAATACGCCAATGCGGAATGATCGGTGTGATCGAACTGCAAAGCTATAATGCGAGTGAACGCATCGGGGTGAAAATACATCGACATTGTTTGGCGCTTGGAGTGTTGATCCGCCCCTTGGGAAGTGTTGTCTATGTAATGCCTCCGTACGTCATTACACCGGAAGAATTGGAGCATATTTTCGATGCTATTGAGAGCGCTTTAAACGAGTTGACGTTATAATAACGTCACTTAATTCAGAAGGTAGACTTGTGCAAAAATCCCCTCATATTCCTGTCTTATACCGTGAGGTGACCGAGGCTTTTGCACCGTGCAAAGAAGGGCTGATTATCGATTGTACCCTCGGGTATGGCGGGCATACTTCTTTGCTCTTGGATGCCGATGAGCACCGTCGTTTGGTGGGGATTGATCAAGACCCTACGGCGATTGCTTTTTCCACACAGCGCTTGGAGCCTTATGAGGATCGTGTAGAGATTCGTCAAGGGCGTTTTTCAGCGGTTGCAAAGTCTCTTTTGAATGAATATACCCATCAAGTTTGCGGAATTTTAGCCGATATAGGGGTGTCATCGCTTCAGCTTGATGTAAGAGAACGCGGGTTCTCGTACGAAAGCGATACGCTTGATATGCGCATGGATCCCAATGCTCTTTTGTGTGCGAGTGAAGTTGTGAATGGATATTCACAAAGTGCCCTAGAACATATTTTGCGCGAATACGGTGAAGTGACCAATGCAAAACAAGTAGCGCAAACGATTGTTCAGCGACGACCGTTTGGGTCGGCAAAACAGCTTTCCGATGCGATTTTTCATCTGATGCCAAGGGGTAAGAAAATTCATCCCTCGACGTTGGTGATGCAAGCAATTCGCATCGAAGTCAACGATGAGTTGGGCGAACTAACACGGTTGCTTGATGCTATTGAGAGCGGATCGCAGAATCGATTGCGGGTTGCGATTATCACGTTTCATTCTCTGGAGGATCGGATTGTAAAACAGCGTTTTATGACATGGGCCAAAAACTGTATTTGTTCCGATGATGCGATGCGATGTACGTGTGGGAATGATAATTCAATCGGTAAAGTGATAACTAAAAAGCCTTTGAGTGCTCAAGAGGATGAATTGCGTTCAAATTCACGAAGCCGAAGTGCAAAATTACGAATATTTGAGATAAACAGATAGGTTTTTAATGAGTGATAAATACGATATTTTAGAAGAGACACAAGCGATAATCGTCCCTGATGATACGATGGGAATTCACTTCTTACGCAATGTTTTTGTGGGGATCTTTTTGGTACTCATTTTCGTATTCCCAAAAATATTTATACAAACACAAATTTATTTTAAAAGCAGAGAAATTTCAACCCTCAATCGGGAACATGATGCGCTCAGAGAAGAAAACAGGATCATCCATTCCAAGGTGGAAACGATGCTGTATAAAAGTAAAATTTTGGATACGTTGTATTAATAATTATCCGATGCTAAAGCATTGGGATGAGGAATTGAGTGTTAGGTAGTTAAAAATCAAACATGACATTTTTAATGTCTGAAGATTTTATGAATTTCTATCAAAATAGTACATTTTGGGTATGAATAAATAGTTAGGCCCAAAGTGGATTCGTGTTTTTTTACAAAGGAGGAAGTATGAAGATTTCGAATTACAAAAGCAGTTTTATCATCCTTTCAATATTTGCTGTTCTATCTGCAACAGCTCTCGCAGAGGGCAAACGCTCTCCACAATACGGAGAATGCATGGATGGCGTAGATCTTGGT
>JAQTOQ010000027.1 GCA_028713245.1 Sulfuricurvum sp.
AATTTATCCTTAGCTATGATGATTATTCGATTATGGATGAACGTGTCAGTCATTCTGTTTTATCAGGTTCAGATAAAGAAAAGATAACCGTTGATTTTACTTTTGAAAATATGGCCAGAGATGCTGCCAATCAAGGGGCAAGCGATATCCATATTATTCCGAAAGAGAAATTTTATTATGTATTCTTTCGAAAGAATGGTGATCTCATTGAACAAGAAAAATATTTGCTGGATATCGAGCGCGGATTTGATTTTGTAACACTTATTAAGCTCGACGCATCAGCCACCTCAAAGGGTGGATTTAAAGCAGATAAGCATATCGCCCCGCAGGATGCACGGGTAGTCTATGGCGATATTGATTTACGACTTGTTTTTATCCCTGATGGTCTCAATGGTCAACGCATGGCCGTCATTGCTCGTGTTATCAAAAAAACAATTATTAGAGACCCTGATCTAAAAGCAAAAGGGTTTCATGATCCTATTATCACCGCCATCAATCGAACCTCTCGTCTTGAAGGTGGGTTCATTATTCTTTCGGGTATTACTGGTTCCGGAAAATCTACGCTTTTGGCAGATATTCTTGCAACTATCGACAAGCGAAGACGCGTTCTCACAATTGAGGACCCAATTGAATATGTACTGAGCGGTAAGAATATTACTCAGCACCAATTGTATATTCCTCCTGATGAAGAAGATAAAGATCGGATGGGGTACCTCGAATTTACGAAAGCCGCCAAACGCGCGGACCCGAATGTTTTAAGCATTGGAGAGATGCGTAAAAACCCTGACCTGATCGATGCAGTATCGGAAATGGTTTATGCAGGACAGCTTGTGTATACGACTATCCATATTCAAAGTTGCTTCAAGGTAGTTCATGCCATGGAGCATGTTTTTAAGATGAACAGAGAGAGCGTAGTTCCGTCGATTTTTCTTTCAATTAATATGAAATTGACAAAAAGACTTTGCGATCACTGCAAAAATGAAGATACTGAAAAAAATAATATCTCGCGGTTAAATGAGTTAAAGCCAAAATTTCGGTACGAATCAAAAGAAAGCCTCGATGAATTTTTGAGTTCTAAAGACAGCTATGTCACCTATCTTCACAATCCGGAAGGATGCCCGAAGTGCGGATATACTGGGTACTCAGGCAGGGTACCGATGTATGAATATTTCGAGCCCTCTGTGGAGTTGATTGATTTTATTCTAAAATCGAACCCAACGAACTATGACATCGAAAAATATGTTTGTTCCCGCAACCTTGGTCAAAACCGTCTTGATACGTATATTCAACGTTTGATTGACGGCGAGGTCGACACGTCGCAGGTAATTTTGGACTCAATACTTTAATTTTAAAAAGGACACGACAATGAAAAAAGGTTACAAACTCGCTCTTTCTGGAGCTCTTGCTATGGCGATGTTTTCAGGATGCGTAGGTATCGCAGAAAAAGATCAGTCACTTCCTGTTATCAATCATGATAATTATCCAGATAAAGAAAAGCTCAAACTTAACACGCCGGCAGTTGATAAAGCAAAAGTTGTTATGGATAACAATGTCACAGGTGCATTCTATAAAATGCCGGTAAGCAAAGCAGTCGAACAACTTTCTTCTCAAATCAATATCTCCGTTGACTCAAGCTTTCTGCCGGCGGAGACTTATCTCTTTAGCGGTGATGTTAATTCATCATTCGGTGATTTCTTAAAACGGATCCGTAAGACAAGTGGGATAGACTACCGTTTTCGCGACAATGCTCTTTACATTGTTAATAAAAGCCTGATCGAAGAGAATATAAATGGTACTGCCTGCAGTGCCAATGAAGCACCGTCAGTCATCATTAATGTTAAAGAGCCTGTTTATCCGGGAGAGATCATTAAGTTGTTTGCTGATCGATTCGGCATGAGCTTCGTGTACAAAACGCGTTATTATGAATTGAATGGGTTAACTCAAGACGGATTGGTACCTGCCAAAAAAGTTACATTCAACTATAGCGGATGCGATAAAGAGGAAGCGTTTAAAACATTTTTGAGAGCGAATAACCTTATAGCCGAACAGACCGGTCCGAAGGCGTATACTGTCAGAGATTATGAAATCGCCACGATCGATACGCCGCTATATTTCAATTATAAATTTACATCATCTTCAGCATCGTCGTCATCTGGGTCAAGTTCGTCATCATCGTCTTCATCAACATCTTCAGGATTGAGCGCTGCATCAGGGGTGTCTGTTTCAGAATCTGAAAGTCAAAAAGACACTTTGGAGCAATTTATCCGGAAGATCATTTCTCCGAAGGGGACAGCCGATGTCTCTCAGCGTGGGTATATCACTATTGTTGACACACCGGACAATGTCCGAGCAGCAAAAAAACTTCTTTTGAAGGAGATTGAGAAACAAAGACCACTTAATCTCAAAATTTCAATCCTACGTATCGATCTGAGTAATGGGGTCAATGCTGGTGTCGACTGGTCTGTTATTAATCAGACTTTACTTGGGACAAAAATAAATGCCGGTTATAACTTTGCATCGACAGTATCTGGTGGGGCAAGTTTGGTAATCGATTCTGCAAAAATGCCAACGGTCATTTCGGCTCTTGAAACTTATGGAAAAACTCGTATCGTTCGTGAATTTTCTACCGTTGCAAAAATGGGAACTTTAAATTCATTCAAATCTGTTGAAAAAATTCCCTATATGACTTCAACGGTAACATCGACCGGTACAACTTCGCAAGCAAACCTTGAAGCACGAGAAGCGGAAGCGGGAATCATCATTAATGTTACACCACGTATTGATGCCAGTGGCGAAGTTCTTGACATGTCTACAAGTATCACGATATCAGAGCTTGTAGAAATGGTTACATTTAGTATGGCCAGCGGTGAATTTAAATTACCAAAAATCAATTCCAACGAAATTAACGTTCCTGCGAAAATCAATATGGATCAAATGCTGATCTTAACTGGTTTTAAAATGTCTAAAAAACAAAATACAAAACAGGGCGTCCCGGGTGCTGTCAATGTTCCGGTTGCTGGCTTTTTATTTGGGAATGAAAAAGACGACGATGTTGTTAGTGAGCTTGCCATTATCGTTTCACCATCAACCGTAGAGGAGCTGTAAGATGAGTACAAAGAAGAAAAATACATTCAAAATCGTTATTCTGATCGGTTTGATCGGGGCTATCGTATGGGTGCTTTATTCTAATGTGTTTCAAAAAAACACTTCGGCGGATATGCAAAATGTGCAACCGACTAAATCAGTACAGTCAAGCACCCCAATAGATCTTTGAAGTCACACTCCGCCAGCACCACTTGATTCCAATGGAGCTGAAACGGTAGTAATTCAAGACCCTGTAAACGGCAGCAATGGCTCTACGACCGTAATGGCGTCAGCATTTAATACAGGAAATACTGAGCTGAACGAGAAGGGCGTTGACGATGTTTTCTTGACTTTTAGTACAAAAAAAGCCAATGCAGAAGCATCGGGAAAAGATGCAAAAAAATCTGGGGACAGTTCTGTTTCTTCGATGGCTCCACCACGATTTACATCAGAGCGAAAAATTTTACCAATCACTGGTGCTACGATTGGTAGTGGGGATCAGATGGTTATGTTCGGCCCGGGCTCTCCGACAGGCATGACTCCTCCTCCTCCGCCTGAACCTGCAAAAACAAAAGTCGTTTTTTGTGCTGATGGCGATTGTGGAGAGTTGACAACGCAGGGGTATAAAAAAATCAGCACTCCGGCAAAAAACCAGTATAAGTAGGCTTCCATGAATAAAGCGATAAAACTCGGTGAAGTTGTCATACTTGATGCTGAAACAAATTTCGAAAAGGGCTCATATTCCATTGTTAAGAATATTCGATTCGGTGGTGAGGCAAAAAATCTTGGGTTGATTGTTAGCGATGCGGCAATGTCTGATATCGCAGAGGATATCATTTATGCGGTATTGTATACAGCAAATGAAGAGCAGCTTCGTGCCTATTATCGACAGGATAATTTTTTATATTTGCTCGATTCGTCACAGTCATTTAATTCATATTTTGTGTATCGTCAAATGCTTGAGGATCCTGATGATGAATTGAGTCTGATTTCTGCGATTGACGCTCACTTCGGCGGGCATGGGCATCTGCATATTGAAATGACGCCTGCGGAACTTCGCTCAACATATGGGCGAAACCAAAATATTGCCAAATTTGCAATCCTTGGTGTTGTTATATTGGCATTCTTGGTGCTAGTTATTCCGGAGCTAACGAAAGAAGAACCAAAAGTTGTACAAGCTCCGCCACCACCACCATTGGTTCTGGATGACAATCAAGTGATTTTACTTAAAGATGCACTCAGTATAAAACTGGCAAAGAAAGTTTTTGCTGATGCTGAGGCGATATCCGCAGATCCCTTTTTGTCAAAACACAAAAAAATAAAATCATTTGTTGTCGGGCAAATGGATCAGGGTACTGGTGAAAGTGGACAATACCCACCTATGATTGGGAAAGGGGAAATTGTTTATGAATATGATTTTCCTGCCAACGGGAGCGAAAACAGCGGAAATGATCTTTATGTTCAAAACATCAGTCTCGATGAGACTATTCATGTTGAAGATTTAACTCCGAGTCAGAAAAAATTATCCCAAGAATGCTTTAATGCAGTTCATAGCATCACTGAAGTAAAAAATATATCTGTAGGTTCTCGAAATGACAATGAAATCGTATACGATTTTAAAGATATCAAACCTTCTGAGTTTTTACGCAAGTATATTTTTGCTGCTGATATTTGTCCGGTATATATTCGTTCACTTAACGGAACAGACTCTGCATATTCCGGCACACTGGTTCTCTATAAAGAACCTGCAAAGGTGCAGTAATGAAACGAAATGGTTTTGCAATGATAGAGTTAACGATCGGAATTGCCGTGCTTGGATTGTTAATTGCGGCATCGGTAATCGGAATTAGCTCATTGAATGAATCAGCGCGCTCCCAAAAAGAGATGAATTTTTACCGCGATTTTGATAATGGGCTAAAAACTTCGTTCGAACTTATTACGGATACTTTTGAACCATACTGTTCAACCATATCTACCACTACACAAGCAAGTTGGGGATGGGGGCATGCATCGTGTAATACTACATCACCGCTTCCTGTTTTTAGTGCGGCTGGAACAGGTGATCAAATTGTCTTTTCTATTCGATGGGCGACATTAACGGCGCAACAACAAACGACACTTGAAAGCTCTATCGTACAATCATTCTCGCCATATTGTATGGAAGTTTCAAAAGGGGCATCGAATCTTGTTTTACGATGCGGGAATCTGACAGGACTTACATATGATCTTGGGGCAGGCGCGGTTGCAAGTGCACATACGGTTGGCACAGATATTAATCCGATGGTGCCACCGTCATTCACAGTTTCATATAGACAGGTGAATGCCAGAAGCGGTCAGGCAAATGTTGTTACTCATAGCGATACTTTTGCCGATTTGTGGCAGAAGCGCCAAAACTATTCCATGGAAAAACTCAACACTTTCTCTCGCGGGATGAAAGCATTTTACAATTCAAAGCTGATTGCCGAATCGCAAAATACTGCTCCTGTAGGATTAAATAGCGTTGATGATGAGTTTGTGCCATGGCATTGGGAAGCACTTGGCGGAACGCCTGCAAGTGTGAGCTCTACTAATTGTGCAATAACAGGCGGGATATGTACAAATCTGACGTCACCGGCAATTTGGCAGACTACTACGCCGCATCGCGCCACGGTTATGCGCAATGTGATAGCGAATATATTTCCGGGGAACGCAGCATTATCTCTTGATGGGTTTGGAAATATGATTCGTTTGCTTCCGATTGCAAGCCAATGCTCGAACACAGACTTAAGTGTTTGTACGGACACCGCTTTGCCCGGAGCACCAGCAGTTCCTGCAGATAATTATTATTCCGGTTCTCTTAAACCGCCGTACACGAGTGTTTTATTTATTGATGCCTGTAAAAATACATCAGTGACTAGACCAAACTATTGTCGCAATTTCATTGCATATTAATCTTACTCAGAAAGGATTCAGTCATGGCAAAAAAAATCACAAGTTTTGATGAAGACGATCATAAGTCTACTCAACAAAAATTCTTTACAACTCTCGGAGCAGATAATGCTTGGTTCGGCGAAATGTTATACGATATCAAGCATCGTTGGAATGACAATGGTCTGGGCATCACAGATATTCTTGTTCGTCAAGAACAGCAGGTGTATCTTGGTTCTATTAAAACACACATCCCTTATTCGCCTCCAACAAAACGGAAACACATAACGGATCGTGAGATTAAAAGCGTAGTCAATTGTTTTGTTGACAATGGGCAAGATTTTGAATTGGTTGGCAAGGTTATCAATTTCAGTATTTCGGTAGGGGGAGTAGGGTCATATCGGATCAACTTTTCGAACGATATCGAAGGTGCTTGTCTGGCGATTCGTATCCATCCTCATACGATTCCGCAGATTAAACAAATTGGTTATCCGGCGTTCTATGAACATTACATCAGTTCTTTCGTAAATCGGACAGCGTTAAAAATTCCATCACCGCGACGTGCAAATGATAATGACGATTCTCCGGTAGAGATGGTTGACTATAAAACTGCCGAGATTCACGGAGGGGGATTAATTTTACATTGCGGCCCGACGGGATCAGGAAAAACTACCGCAATTGCCGCAGAATTCGGCTTGCTTGCCGAAAGCACTACAGGGCGGATGCTAACCTATGAAAATCCGGTTGAATATCGCTATCCTGATACGAAAGCACCGGTCTCACAATTTGAGCTCGGAATCAACCTGATCTCTAAATCCGGCAATCATTTTGAAGAGATTCCGGGGCATTTATTGCGTAACTACCCTGCTGCTGCTCTTATTGGAGAAGCCAGAGATCATAAAGAGATGAAGATTGTTTTAGACGTAGGTTCACGCGGACATCTCGTTTTTAGCACAATTCATGCAATCAATTTTGCCGAAGCTATATCCAATCTTGTTGTGGCGGTTGGGCAAGACAGCAGTCTTTTGTCTTCGCTGAAAGCAGTTGTCGCGCACAAGTTGATTCGTAACAATGAGGGAACGGTTTTCGCTCTTCTTGAGATTGTAATTTTAAACAGCCAATTACGCAAATACCTAGTTGATCGCGATTTAGATAATTTATTCCGAGTTGTATATCAAGATGGTGGTGAAAATATTGAAAAACGCACATTTATGGAATCTTTGAAAGAATTGCAACGTGAAGGCAAGATCCTTCCTGCCGACAAAAATCGTATTTTAGACTCAAATGTCGGTCTTTTTCATGGATACAATGGTGAACAGGAGAAAGCGTAATGGACACGCTTCAGGGTGAGGAACACCAAGAGGGTATCATTATTGGACAAAACGAGGGGAAATGGATCCTCTCTGTCCTTAAAGAGGCTATGATAACTTTGTATCGTTTAACAGAAGACGAAGAACTAAAAAGTGCTATCCGAACCGGAAAGATGCTTGTGTCGGATGAAGACGAAAAAGATCAGGTTTATCTATTGTCAGCTCTTTTTAGAGAAGAAATGTCCGGGAACTTAAAACCTCCTCCTTCTCTTAAAAAGTTATACAGAGAGATTGCCGGAAGCCATGAATAATGCAAATTCAACAAATAATGAAACATTTTCTTTGGAACAAATCGGTCTTAATGTGGACACCGGAACGCAATTCGAAAATTTCATTTCGATTGTGATCGGTCCAATGGATCATCAGAATATGTCAGTTTTTCTCAAAACGGCATGTTCTGCAATTCCAGTCTCCGATGGATATTTATGGATAAATGTTGAGGTTAGAGGAAAGACCCATACTTTTTCAGTGGAAAAAGGTGGATGGGATTTTATTTAAAATCCCACTTATTTAACACCTTGCAATCTATAAAGATTTTGGCACGCTGCATCGCTTCCGTCTTTACATGCTTTTTCGTATAACCTCATCGCTTTTGTCGGGTCCGCTTTAACAATCTGTCCATTTTCCGTCATCATTGCCAAACCGTTTAGTCCATCTGGGTCACCATTTTTTGCAGCAAACTTGAATAAATCAAATGCAGCTCTTATATCCTGAGCAGTTCCTTGCCCTTTATAACTCATAAGACCTAGCCCGGCACATCCTGAAGCATTATTCCCTTGAACACAAGATTTTGAATAACGAGCTATGGCTTTGCTGAAATCTTGATTGGTTAGTTCACCTTTATAGTAGATTCCCCCTATGCGAGCACAACTTTCCGCATTTCCTCCTTCGCAGGATTTTTCATAATACTTCATCGCTTTTTTATAGTCTATTTTGGCAATCTGTCCGTCGAAGTATATTCGACCTATTTCAAAGCATCCGTCTGCGTTGTTCTCAGAGCATGATTTCTCATAAAGCTTTACCGCATTTTTATAATCGCCTTTTTCAAACAAAGCTTGCGCACTTGTCAAAGTATCTCCATACAGCGCTGACATTATTGAAAATAAAAAACCAATGACAAAAATGGACGTTTTCATTATTTTCCTTTGCAAAATCTTTAACAATATTATATATTCAAACTTAATCTTTTTAGCTCCTTTTCTTTGCTATAATTTTTTTGCTTGGACTTAGCCTGCGTTCCTGCCGGAAATCGGTATGCTGAAAAGTCTTTACTTTTAAAAAAATGTTGTCGTATTGACCGAATAACAGGCGATACGGGTAATGGGAACAAATCCGATAATCAAACAGCCTGCATTATTACGGGGTATATCCATGCAACATGCAAATATTCATACACTTGATCTTTCTGCTATGACAGAATCAATAATAAAACAGATCCACAATGCCGGTTACAATATTCCCGGTGAAACTATCCGATCTCTTTTTACCGCAGCTTTCACTGGGCGTGAAATTTCATACGAACTCTTTAAAGCAGCTAATGGCCGCCTGCATAAACTGTTGATAACTCAATCGATTCCTGTTGACATCAAAAGAACAGTTTTGCTTGATATGCTCGCAAAGTCCAGAGGCTTTGCAAATCATCATTCATTAAAGCATGCATGCGATGGAAAGTGGACGTCCATAGAAGTGATTGACTTTGCCGGCTCAGATCAGCCACTGTCCAAATTCTTTATACACAAAGATGAAATCAAAACTTTCTTGGATGACAGGGGGATAACTTTTGGTTCATTTTCTTATACCGGTGGCAAAAAAGAGATCAGGATATTACTTGAAACTGGTACCCATGCTTATATTGGTTCAGCACTTCAAAAAGAGGTCAACGCTTTCGTAAAAGCTATTGGCATACCAATGTATAAAAACTTTTTAGTATTTCCGATTGCATATCACCAAGAGGATCCGCGCATCGCAGTTGAACTTATTAAAAGATATGAAATGTTCTTTTTCCCTAATTGGAGAAAAATACCCAATAGCTTTGAGCCTATCCACGCAGGAGAAATTGTGTCGGTCCTGTATGAAAATATTCATATGTCTGCACCGGATATGATTGTTATTGGGAATCTTGCCTGTGATATGCCTTGGAAGACACCAATCGCAGTATTGGATACGATGCTCAATTTAGATGGGAGTCAAGATTTTGAAATCGAAGTGATACAGGCGCTATTGGATGTTCCTTATCGAGAACGTCGATTAATTCCAAAAAACCACGGTGTACCGATGTCATACTTGATTGATCTGCAAAATCGTGAAGAGTACCTCATTCTAAACCAAATCAAAGGAAGGAGTGCGGATGAGGTCATTCGACGGCATCGAGAAAGTATTCATATTTTTAGAATTGAGAGTGAACGGAGTATTTATGTCGAACATATCGAAAAACACTCAGGAAAGACTATCGGGGAAATAATAAGAAATTTACTCAATAAAGCAGTTGATTCCCATTACGACAAAATCAAAGCGGGAATAAAAACCCAGTTTGATTTTGACGAATCGGTTAAACGTAGATCTTTTGAGCTTTGTGGAATGACTCATAAAGAGCTCATCGATCGTGATGATGATATGTGGCATCACGACATGCGAAAAACGATTCAGCATGTTATTGAAGAAGTGATCGAACATTTTGATTGCATACAAAGTGCAATCAAATCGATTCATTCGTGAATAGGGCAGGGTGGCTTTTGATAAAGATAATGTTCTACGATCTTTTTATGTAATTTAAGACTGACATTACCAATAACAAGAAACTAATTGTTGCCTGAAATATCTCCATGTTTTCCCAAGGGTTCTCCTTTGAGTAAGTGCCTCATGTAAGGCACGCTTTCCGTTGTGACGTGAATCGCCGTCAAAATGACGGCGTGGTATCAATCGTCCTCCCCGTCATAATCATCTTGAAGCTCTGGGTCTAGTTCATGCAGATATGAGCCGGCACCTTGGACAAGATGCTCGATTTCTTCAAACCTTGGATCGTCTTCGGATAAATCTATATATACACTTCCATATTCATTACCATCGCCAAGATCACCCTCTGTCATTCCGGTGATGTCTTCATACTCAGATTCTCCTTCTGTTAGACAATCTGCGATATCGCTGTAATACAAAGTAGGTCTTCCATTTTCATCAAAAGGGATTATGAGTGTGTTGTACTGCTGGTCTCTATTGATGGTTACTATTTTTACTGAATCCATGTTTTTCTCCGTCTTAATTTTTGAAATGATCGTTTATTTTCTTTCGATGATCAACGAATCTTTTGATATTGAACTTTACTATTCGTTCAATTTCTGTGGCAATGTTTGCTAATGATTAAGTAGTGCTGTTTGCACTGTATGTATTTATTATTAAGATGTGCTATATATCCCGCACAATACCAGAGGGGGTGATTCTCGGCCTTTTGTTTGACCTCAGCGACCAAGTGGCTCGCGTAAAAATTATATCAAATTTTTCTTTAATAGATATTTCACTGGGGCAAATCACATCGAGTTATTGTTTCGTTCTAAAAGCAAAAATACCGAAAGCGTTTTGTATAATCGTTTTCGATACATTCACATTTATCAGAGAGGCATAGGATGAAGGATATTAACCAAGAGACGCTTTTGAAGTTGATTGGCAATGAACATAATCACCAAATCGACTACACATTGCTCATAAAGTTGATTGACAGAAGAAATAAGCAAATCGATTTAGAAGAAGATCTTCTTTCTGGAAAAACCACCTTTGCTTCTTCGATCGGCAGAGACTTCCTTAAGGAATTGCGAGACATGGAAGTTGAAGTGTGCGACCCCACTTTATATTGTCACTACTACATTGAACTGGCAAGAGCCAACGAGCTTACGGCTAATTTTTTGGAATCATACCAGTGCGCTTACAATGCTTATCATGTTAATCTTTTTTGTGACGATGAAGACGGGGCTTATTTGACATGCAGTGCCTTAAGTGAATACGCCTATGCTTTAGGAGATAAAGCGACTTCAGCTAAGTGGTTGGCAAAAAGGGAAGAATATTCAGCAAAACAAGCTTTAGAAGATATGGGATATGAAGATGAAGTGAGATGGGCTACCGGATTTGGAGAGCAGCGCTTATTGGATGCCGAGCGAATAAAAGAAGCCCTCGCTCCGTTAATCTGCGATGATGAAGAGATCCGACTCCGCACAATCGCAACTCGTCGCCTCCGCCGAAATGCCAACATCCCTCTCAAAAAAGTACAGAAGCTTGTAGAGCCACTGGATATTGAATTGCTCGGCGAGTTTATAGACGATTTTGAGGGGATATCGGCTGACCATAGATTTTATGGCGACATGCACGACATCAACACGGATACCCTTGATTTTGAGGGTGACGACTGGATGCCGACCGATCGAGAATCGGGCTATCTGGATGCCAAGGCAAAAATGATATACGACGGCTCGGTGATCATAGCAAAAGAACTTGGGATTTTCAGGGTGGCTTACCACATGGGCAAATGGTATTGCCTTAGTGGGATGCTCGCTTTAAATCTCCAAGAGGTGGCAGAGAATCATGAGATGATATCGGCAGATGACAACGAAGGGATGCTGCATCAATGTATCACAAAGACGGAATGGTTGTTTGACAACGGCCAGACACTTCGCGATGCGTTATAACCTTGAATGGCAAATGACCATAAAATGAATCATCGTATCGATCCACAAAATACCGTTCAGTCTCTACAGATCAAAGAGATCGAGAAAATCTTCAACCGCTTTCGTTCCGGGTCGGAAACACTCGCAGATGCACTACAAATGACACCGCAAGAGTATGATGCGCTCATACACGGTGAATCTTCATTGAGTATCGAGCAAATCGATAGACTTGTAGATTTAGGGGTTGATTTAGGATCTTTGTTTGATACAAGCAAAAAGGTTGTACTGTGAATGGATAAGGCTCTTTACAAATTTTCTTGCGTTGTCGTGTCTGCTGCAAACCCGGATAACCTCAACGAAAACATCAATATAAAAAACCCTTACGGGACGGCAACACTAGAAATCGCCTTGGCAAAAGTGCGCTTGGCTCTGATTGCCTGCTCAAACACCCCTATTATATGGGTG
Organism: Sulfuricurvum sp.; assembly: GCA_028713245.1. Taxonomy (GTDB): domain Bacteria; phylum Campylobacterota; class Campylobacteria; order Campylobacterales; family Sulfurimonadaceae; genus Sulfuricurvum. The sequence goes on from JAQTOQ010000027.1 coordinate 12,476, forward strand.
ATTTTTGACATCAATACAGAAGATGAGGAAAAGTGCGCCAAAATTGTTTTGGATTCACATGGAGAACTCTCTGATATGAGCAAAGAAGATATTGTGGAATATCTGCGTAGAAATGCTGCAAAAGAGCTTGGCATCTAAATGCCTAAAATATAGGTACGTTCTCCGAGATCTCCTCATAGGAGTTGAAGATATCCATCCCCTCGATGCTTATTGGGCTATCATGCTCGATTCTCTCCCTCAAAAGAAACAAGCCGAACTCAAGTCCTGAGTCGGTATACAATCCTTTATTTTTTTTAATGTTCAAAAGGTATTTATATAGATACCAAAATAATCATCATTAATGGAGTGCTTCACATAAATAGGGAAATATACTAAAGCGGATAAATCCCTATTGACATTTAAGCGGAAAAAGCATACAATTTATTCATCTATTTAGTGGAGAATTTTATGAATGAGCTTAATTATCTTTTGGTTATTCTAGTCGAAGAGTGCGGCGAAGTTCAAGATGCTATTCATGATTCACTGCCTATCTCCGATCTGATTATTGAGCTACGCGACGTAATTGCTACTATCGATCTCATTAATAAAAATGGCGGGCTCGGCGTGCAATTACCTTGTACATTTGATTCGTTTAATAAAACTCCTATCAAGAACGACACGATTTTCAAATGTGTCAACAAAATGCAATACTACATCCTAAAAGGCTTTCGATTCGGCTTTGATGATATCCGCCCCGGGTACACAATAAACAACGCTGAGCAGCTTCAAAACCTCTCTGAAAGATATATTCAAACCATTCGAGCTTTTTTTAATACACTTCCGGAAATCAACCCCTCCGTTGCTATTTCAAAAGTCTTTGATGCTGATGGCATCCTTGCAAAGCAGACACGTATTAAATTTTGGATGCAGCACTCAATCAGCAAAGGGTTGCTGACTATCGATGGAGAGAATAATGAAAAATGATGCACCGCTCACAAAACGCGAAATCAAAAAGGCGGCTCGCCTGTTCACGCTCTGTATGACTACACAAATTGATGATGTTGGCAGTGCAAACGATGACGAATCAAATATGGTGAATAAAGCTATGGAATTGGCACATGAAGCTTTAGATAAAGAGTTTCCGGGTGTAAGCCATTTTGTAGCCTCACAAGCTCAATGTGTAGCTATTATAAAAGGAATGAGAGAATGAAATTTACTTTTGGCGATTCCAGTAGTACACGCGGCATGGTGATCAACGCTGACACAATCGAAGAGGCAAAGCGAGAATTCGCTTTCTCGTGCGGTGATATCAGCAAGTACACCATTAAGGGTAATCCATTTCAGTGGGATATACTAAATGAGCCTTATGGCTTCACCGACGGTAAGCCGAACGCTGAATTCAATCTTCCAAACTTTTACCAACGCGTCAACATCTCGATTGAAGACATCAATGAGAATGGACATAGGGCAAGCAAGGTGGTCGGCATGATTACCGCCCAAGAAATCGAAGTTATCCTTGCCACCCCTCAACACGCGCTTTTAACGCAAACACACTCTTCGACTCTTGAGAGATCAGAGGGTGCGAGCACAGATATACGTCCGTCTCGCGGTATTATGATGTTGCAGCAGCAAGGGAGGGCGATACAGCTTGGCTTTCGTAACAAACAACTTGAACTTGTTCATCTTAAAGCGCAATCATCTCTTCAAATGGCAAAGTATGATCGTATCCGTCGTGAGTCTGAAAATGAGCAACGCAAGATCCAAGAGAAGATTAACGTCCTGCAAACCTACAGCGGGATCGGGAAAGACCTCATCAAGGTATGTAGCGGGAAAAATTCGAAAGCAGAAAAGATTACCATATTTCAATCCTTCCGATATATGAGAGAAGACATCGAGCTACTAAGTGATTTTGAGGAGTTTGACTTTAGAACACTTGAGGCGTTTGATGAGTTTTTGGCAAACAATTACAAAGAGCTTATCCCGACCGATCTTTCTATCCAAGCGTTTAAAATTTCAAAGTTTCCAATCCTGTACAAAAGTCAAAACATGTTTGGTCAAAACATTACCGAGAAAGATGACCGTAACGATCTGATTTTTATCATTATCCGCAATGGCGACAACGTATATCGAATGTTCAACAAGTATCGATTTAACGGCAAATTGTTTCATTCAGAGAATGAACTTGAGAATGTTATAAAAAAAGCCGGTGCTTTTGCCCCAAGCGATATGGAAAAAATACAAGGCGCACCTGTTGAGTTTTGGGAAATTCAAGGCAATACAGATAAATCCTATTCTTATCGAACAGTTCGCATCCCAAGCGCATCTGCGTTCTACCCAGACTTAGACACGGGCATCCTTGAAAATGAGTTTAATCGATGTAAATCAAACTACGAAGCTGAAATGGCACGCCGTCAAAAATACATTGATGACAACGAACTCTCAGGGCTTTTATCTACAACCTCTTGGAGATGGGGTAAATACATCGGGGCAGTTAAGCTCAAAATGTTTAAAAACTATCATGAGACATTCAGTCGCATGTACATGAAAGAGGCATTCAAGACAAAAGACTACGCAACGTGCGGTGCGCTTGGGTGTACGTTTATAAACAATGTATTTGAAGTAGATGCAATCGACGGAGACAATATCTATGAGGGTGAGATGTACCTGTATCGATACGCAAGCCATCAAAGCGATGATAAAAATGCTATTCAAAAATTCAATCCGCTTACTGGGGCAGCCTTTAAAGCCGAAGTCGTCAGATGCTCGGATGAATTCTTGCGAGACGGATTTTTCGATGCAGCCCGTGAGCATTTCATGAAGCGGGTTTGGGAGAAGACTGACGAGCTGCATCTATTAAACTTTCACTCAGTAGCTATCCTCCAAAATATCCTCGATAATCGAAAGATTTTTCCGGATCATGAGGTCGATTTCATTACCGGTGATGGGATGGAGAGTGTTCACCGTGTTTACGATGATGAGAATATGATCCAATCCAGAGAGTCCAAAGAAAGAATCAGTCCGGATGAGTTAATCAATAAGGTGCTTACCGACACTTTCGCCCTTGCAAAGTATACTGATCGGTTCTATTTGCTTAGAAATTATGAGATGCGAATTTCATACAGCGGGAGTCGTTATCGCAACAATGAAGCGTTTGAGCATAGTTTAAATACGTCAGATGGGGATAAGCCTTTTGTCGCCACGGCTGTAGAGATGATTTCGCAGACAAAAAGCTCAATAACAGTCGAAGGTATGATTGATGAGTGGAAGCGGGACAGCTGGCGCAAGGGAATTTATGCCGGTGATTCTAAGATGGGGAAGGCGACCATAAAGGCGAAAGACAATTTCTTCGGCTCAAAACAAACGATTGTCTCTGTTGAGGCTATTAAAGAGAACGAAAAAGCCATTAAGGAGATGATGGGCAGACGAGAGTTT
>JAQTOQ010000028.1 GCA_028713245.1 Sulfuricurvum sp.
AAATACGGATTTATCTGGGGCGGACGCTGGTATCACTATGATACGATGCACTTTGAGTACCGTCCTGAACTGCTCGCCCCCTCATGCATCAATGCCTTAAAACGCTAAGATGCACTGTGGTATAATTTCCCCATTATTTTGACCCTAAACAAGGCGCCTTTTATGAAACAAACCATTACCGAAAAAATCTTCTCTCAACACGTCGGAAGACCTGTTTATGCAGGCGAAATCATCCGCTGCCCGATCGACATGGTTATCGGAAACGATATCACAACCCCTATCTCTATCAAAGCATTCGAGGAATCCGGGGCAACAGCGCTTGCCAATCCGGATGGCTTTTCTCTCGTTTTAGATCATTTCATCCCGGCCAAAGACATCGCTTCTGCGAATCAAGCACGTATCAGCCGTGACTTTGCCAAAAAATACGCACTTAAAAACTTTTTTGATGAAAAAGACATGGGAATCGAACATGCCCTATTGCCCGAGAAAGGGCTTATCGTTCCGGGTGACGTCATTATCGGTGCCGATTCCCATACGTGTACCCATGGTGCGCTGGGCGCTTTCTCTACAGGAATGGGATCAACCGATTTAGCCTTTGCCATGATTACAGGCGGAAACTGGTTCAAAGTTCCGGAGAGTATCAAAGTCGTCTTGAGTGGAAAACCTGGAAAATACACAACGGGTAAAGACATTATTCTCGAAATTATCCGCCTTATCGGTGTTGATGGTGCGCTGTATCGTACTCTTGAATTCACAGGAAGCACGATCCAGTACCTCAACATGGATGACCGTTTCAGTATGTGTAATATGGCGATCGAAGCGGGTGCAAAAAGTGGTATCGTAGCGTACGATGACATCACAGCAGAGTTCTTGGGCAATAAAACGCTTGCACGCGAAGCAAAACTCCATTACTCCGATGAAGATGCCTCTTATGTGCAAATTCTTGAAATTGATGTCGCGAAGCTAGAACCCGTGATCGCCTATCCATTTTTACCGTCCAACGGACACAGCCTAAGCCAAGCCGTTACCGACAACATCAAAATCGATCAAGCGTTTATTGGAAGCTGTACCAATGGACGCCTAGGTGATCTAAAAATCGCCGCTGAAATCCTCAAAGGAAAACGTGTCCATCCTGATGTCCGCCTTATCGTAACCCCTGCAACGCAGCGCATCGCACGAGAAGCAACAAAAGCAGGATACATAGATATTATCATCGATGCGGGCGGTGTTGTTTCTAATCCGACATGCGGCGCATGTTTGGGTGGCTATATGGGTATTTTGGGGGATGATGAAGTTGCCATTGCAACCACCAACCGCAACTTCGTAGGACGTATGGGTTCACGCTCATCTAAAGTGTATCTTGCCAACTCAGCCGTTGCAGCAGCATCTGCCATCACAGGATATATCGCCGATCCTGATACGATCATCCACTAATATGCCCTTCAATCTTCCCTGCATTCTCTTTGCGGGTGGAAAAAGCTCCCGAATGGGACAAGACAAATCACTTCTTCCGTTTGGAAACTCTTCCACACTGACTCAGTATCAATACGAACGATTGAAACAACTTTTTGCGGACGTGTATATCTCTGCCAAAAATCGTGACAAGTTTAATTTTAATCCTCAGATTATCGAAGACTCCCCTCAATCAGACTTTGCCCCGACCTCGGGATTTGTAGCCGCGTTTCAAGCCTTACAACATGATCGTATCTTTGTGTTGAGTGTTGATACCCCCTTTGTAGAAGAAGAGGTGATACGCGCACTGCTGGCTGCCGATGCCCCGCATTATGATGCCGTTATTGCCAAAACAGCTTCCGGAACACATCCCATGGTGGGCATCTATCACCGTTCACTTTTAGGCGAATTGCAGTGTATGCTCTCCCAAGGGGATCACCGCTTAGGCAAACTCTTAAGTAGCAGTAAAACACACTATGTCCAATTCGAGAACGAAGAACGTTTTACCAATCTTAATCACCCCAATGAATACGAAGAGGCCGTTTCACGTTATAATAGTGAAAATAAAACAAAGTGACTAGCCATGAACTTAACCCATTTAGATGAACGTGACCGCCCAAAAATGGTCGATGTATCCGATAAAACAACCACTTTTCGTGTCGCTATTGCGTCTGGGCTTATTACTATGAGCCAAGACGCTTTCAATGCCGTAATACAACAAACTGCTAAAAAAGGTCCAGTACTGCAAACCGCCGTCATTGCAGCCATCATGGGAACTAAAAAAACCTCTGACCTCATCCCGATGTGTCATCCCTTGAACCTAAGCGGTGTTAACTGCGACATAGATGAACTCCCAGAGCTTCCAGGGTTTAGGCTCACGGTAACGGCAAAGCTCAGCGGTCAAACAGGAGTAGAAATGGAGGCATTGACAGGTACGAGTATCGGTTTGCTCACCATCTACGATATGCTCAAAGCCATCGATAAAAGTATGATCATAGGGCCAATCCAGCTCGAAACCAAATCAGGAGGTAAAAGTGGAGATTATAAACGACTCTAAGCAAAAACTACAGCTCGAATACCCGTGTAAATGGTGCTACAAAGTGGTTGGCTACGAACGTGCAGGTTTGGAAATCGCCGCTATAGAAGTTTTCAACGAACGTCCCTACACCCTCGTTCCATCAAACAGCAGCAAAAGCGGAAAGTACATCAGCATGAACTTAGAACTCTTAGTTCATAATGAAGACGAAAGAACCTTTTTTTACGAAACACTTAAAGCGCATGTTCACATTAAAATGGTCTTATAACACTACAGGAGTTCCCCATGGATCTTGACACCTTTAAACGCGACATTAAAACACGCTACAAATCCCTTTCTTCTTCCTCTATGGATCGCAAACTCGAAACTATTATTGCCTCCGTTAGCGAAGAGTGGTCCCTACAGCCAACGACACTAAGCTTCGCTGAACTAAAAGTTCTCAGTACCGCGTTGCTCGAAGAAGAGACGGCAGAACTTCAAGATATTTTAGAAGATTTGATGGCACAAAAAGAGCGTATTGAACGTCAAATTGCACGTAAGCGTGATGATCTTCAACATCTCAAATACACCTTGTTCAACGCCCTCGAAAAACACATGGGAGAGGATGCCGCTCAACTGGAAAAACTCCATCAAATCAAATTACAATCTATTGACTTGCTGGATCTTTTAGAAGAGATGATCGAATCGGCTATTATTACAACATTGGAGAAAGGGAGCGATATAGAGGAAACTTTGCATGAGATCATCAAAGAAATCACCTTTGAAACTCTTAACGCTAACGTTCTCAATGCCGTACGGATCCGCCGTATACTATCAAGCATACTCCAAAGCGCTCTTAACGTTGCCCAAGCCTCTCCAAATCAAGCGAATACTATCTTACGTGGCTCAATGCTGGGTATTCGTTCAGCACTGCACAAATCGATAGAGAAGTTCCGTCAGTATCTCCTCTATGTCCCCGATGAAGTCAAAGCGCTTTACCGTGAAGAATACCAGCTTATCGAAGACGAACTAGAACAAATTCACACTCTATTCGCGCAAATTGTCCAATCTCTCGCAAAACAAAACTCTCCGGAGATAATCGCAAAACTCACTCAAATCGGTACGGATATCCGTTTCGATACCGAAGAACTAGCCATTTTATCACACGAAACAGTAGAGTTATTGAGAGACAGATTGAGTCGATTGAAACAAGAGATGAGTGATCGTAAAAGCAAACTCCTCAACTCTCCATCAGCACAAGAAGCGAAAGCCATGGGGGCCCGCGCATGGGGCGTTGCAAAAGCTGCCCTCAAAGGGGCAAAAGAAGCTATAGAGAAGAAGTAGCCCGTAGTATACCAATTATTGACAGCTTATTTGGTTAGCGGGTTCTCGTTAGATACATCAACACCACCCAAACTTCTTATGATAGCTGGGATTTCTGTATCTAGCTCATCTATTTTTTGCAGTTTCTCTTTGTCTGTAATTCCCAACGCTGCTGCCCAAGCACTTAGGGTCGGCATACCAATGACTATCTTATTTTCACCTTCTTTTACATAAGCATAAATAGAACATGGTGCAAAAACTGCAGCCTGTGGCAAGGGGTTTGGACCATCAAATATTGTATATGAAAATGGGATATGACAAAGAGACCATACTACAAAATTCGAATACTCAGGAAGGACATCCTTATCACTGTTTAAACTGTATTTCATATTATAAAAACCGGCAATGATATAACCCTTGGTTTGAAATGAAGTTTCAAACTTTTCTTGAAAAGCGTCAAAGAAAGTATCGATATCTTCAGGTTTCTCAAAAGGTATCTCAAAGTTCATCATATTCTTTTTAGCATAGCCTTGAATCTTCGTATGGCTTTTTTTTGCACTGGCACCATACTCTTTTTCTATCAAATCATCAAGGGGCTTATACATAGCGATGTACTGTTCTCGCACATCTTTATCGGTTATATGCAAGATATCTAACGCAGCTTCTGGAGTAATATGGGTTATAACCGTTTTCATATCTGATTTCTTTCTGTATATAACCAAGTTAAATGGAGTAAAACCACCTATTCTAGGATCTTTATTAAAAAGTTCTCTTGCCTTATCCTCCTTAACGAGAGAAGAAAATGATAACTGGCTTAAAGAAGTCTGACCTTTTAGCTGCTCATACACATCATTTACATTATGGTGCGGATCACTCAGAAAAAAACCTATCTTTTCCAACGGTTTTACCGTAAAGTCAAAAAAGGCTTTATCAAATGCACTATCTTTATTCTCTAAAGTATATTCAACCGCAAGATTTTCATTCTTGCTTGGAATATATTCATCAGCCGCACTCAACGATGTCAAAATTGTCGCACCGAGAAGTATGGCTGGAACAATCTGTTTAAATAATTTCATTTAGCTTCCTCTTTAGTTTAAAGATAAAACAAATTGTATTATTTGCTTTATTATTTAAACTTGCCCCCAAACGGGCAAGTAAATTTATCCTGTAAAATTAATTCAGACCTTGAAGTATCTTAGTAATCATACCTTGAGCTTCATAAAGCTTTCCAATTGCCTCTTTGTCTGTCATGCCTAAGCTAGTGATCCAACTGTCAACTCCCAAATATCCAATATGGATCTTGTCTTCACCTTTTTTATGATAAATATACATAGAACAAGGAGCCCACGCACCAGCTTCTGGGGTTAATTTTGAAACAGGATAAATGACATCAAACTTACAAATAGAGTAGGTTACATAGATATCATAATCCTTGAATCCTGCAGCATCAAAAACGTCTGCTTGCAGATTCATATAGTTTGGCAACAAAAAGCCTAATGGCTCCATTTCGCCTTCAAACCCTGCCTCTATATTTCCCTTAAGCTCTTGAATAGCTTTATCATCAGTTGCTGATACATCCACTGTGAATTCTTGTTTATATGATGCTGCTTTATCTACGATAGGGAAGTTCGTTTTTTGAAATTCACCTTTAGGCATAGCAGCTTTAAGTGCAGTTTTTACCATATCTGCATAGGCAACCAAATCTGGATCATTTTCAGGAATCCCTACAGCCTTTGACATACCCGTTAGGCTAAGAGCAGATATGTTCATCGTCTTTCTTGTATCATCTGACCAAATTGACATGGTTAGCGGAGTCAAAGAGCCAAATTTAGGATATTTTTTTATCAATTTCACAATGAGGTCCGTATTGGAAAACATAGCTAAATTATACGTTTTGTAATGAACGTGATTAAATCTTTTCTCAAAAGGGGAGTTCATATTATTGTCTCCCCCCATAGTCAGACCATTTTTTTCAAAAGCTGCATCTATTGTTTTTGGTGTAATAGCACCGTCTGCATTAGGAGCACTAATAACTTGGACACTTTGACCTTTGTTAAGCTCTTCAACCTTTGTATTAACTGCCGAGTATGCCATTGTTCCTATTGCAAGGAAAGCAACAACCATAGCCTTGAATATATTTTTCATTTTCGCCCTTTTATGTAATATTAGTGTGACTTTCGGCACATTTAAACAACAAACCTTCAAGAAATCAGATAATTACAAGATCTTCTTTCTTTACGATTCCATTTGCAACAGCTTTTGCGAATAAACCTCTATCATTTTTTAATATCTCAGGCAACTTTGGGTCGATAATCGATAAGCCGTTGCAGAGCGTACAATTTTGTGTTACTTCTAAAACCACTTCGCCAATTTTAAACCGATTCCCTATGGCTAATTGATTGATATTTTGATCAACCAATATATTTTCACCAAGACTGCCATACTCCAACTCAACGCCACTGCTTTTGGCCAATGCATATGCTGCTGTAGAGGTAATCAGGACTAAACGATTGGTATTCTTAGCATAAAACTTATCTTCAAAAACACCTTTCTCGTCCAGCTCAAGCTTCTCTTTATGCACTCTTTTTTTTTCATTATCGACAGATATAAAAAGTGCTAAAACTCGAGGTTCTGCTAACATATAACACCCCTGATTCTAGTTTTAATAGCCTATGGCTTTTTTATTAAATCCATCTTTTTTTTGAAAGCTTGATAGTCCATTATTTTATACGCACCACTATCAACATATTTCAATATTAGAAGAAATTGATCCTTGTCTTTATACCCAGGTATAGCATAAATTATCTCATTTGCGCTGTCTAAAAACAGTGAAGATGGGTAAATATTATAACCTACATATTTTGCGAACTCACGCCCATTTCCTGTAAAATTATTATATTTTACAACGTCATCTTCAAGAATATTAATATGAAGAAAAACGAAATCTTTTTTGATAAGTTCCTTTATAAGATCATCATCGAGAGTAAACGTTTGCATACTCTCACAATACCCGCAATCCGTCCTGTGAAGAAAAATAAATAAATGTTTATTTTTCTCAACAGAATTTTTTACAATAGCACCAATATCTATATTGCGTGCAAAAAGGGTAATATTGAATGCGATAATAAAAAGAAAAAGGCTTGTGAGTAACTTATGCATATGAGTGTCCATTTTTTGAGAGAGAAAATGGTTTATCCATTTTCTCATACAGAAACAATAGGAATTATTTAATGACCGAATCCGTAGTTTCAGTATTACCTAGTAAATCTACCCAAGTCATTGTGATTTTATCACCTGCGGCAGCACCTTTAAATGAAAATTTAAAGATAGGATTTTTTGATAGGAACTGACTTGTTGACATATCAAGCACAACCTTGTTATTAACTGTTGCATTGATATGAGTAATAAAATTAGCTTCTACGCCTTGTTTTTTTGCTACGTCATACGTAAGCATAGGATGCTTTGCCATAGCTTTAACAGTAGTGATACCGTCTTTTAATTTTGCTTTAATTTCCATGAACTTTCCCTTTAATACGATTGATTTTTATACGTGAGCGGAAGGCAAATCAGCCCTCACAACCACCAAGTGCAACACTCAAAGTCTTTTTCCCTGAGTAAAGCTTTCCATCTCTGCCTTCTACTACTACGGTAATCGTTCCGCTTTGTTTCATTTTGATTTTGATTGCGTAATCAATAATGCTAGTTTCATTAAGTGTAAATACACAAACCGCACTTTCAGGGTTAGCATTTTGGAATACTGCAACAGATTTTGCAGCTATGTCTGATGAGATATCAACAGGAACAGCACCGCCATTCGCCGCAACGTCTGGAGTCGTTACGGTTACCCCTTGCTCAATCGTTGTGCTAGTTCCGTAAAGTTTTGCTATAGCATCTTCAACAGTGTGGGCTTTCCAAGCGTCCGGCTTTGTTTTTCTGTAGTCTTCTGCGCTGAGGGTTGCTGGAATTAAAGCCGCCGCTGCTGCGAAGACTCCAAGACCTAAAAATTTTCTTCTTTCCATGGATATTCCTTTTGTTTTATTTACTTAGGCTGACGATATAATCAACCACTAAGTTAAACTCTGCATCCGACAAATTGGTTCCGCCTTTTGCAGGCATGCCATTTATACCATCAATACCATTTTTATAAACAGCAGCCATTCCTTTTGCGCTGACAGCTTTCCATGCCTTTGCATCTCCTATAGCAGGAGCGCCCATGCTTTTAGTAGCATGGCATGAAGCACAGTTTTCTTCATAGCTTTTTGCAGCATTAAATTCTTTTGACTCTACTTTTGGTAAATCTCTAGCAATTGCCATAGGAGGAACAAAAGCATTGATACCTCCATTTGCAACGCGAACAGTTTTAACAGTGGCAGCTTGACAATTCTTCATACAACGCTCAGCTGGCTTAACCTTTTGTCCGCCATAGTTTGCTGGATTAGCAAAATAAGCGCGTACACCAGGTAGAGAATTTGGGCCAGCAATATTAGGCTCAAAACCATCCACATTTGGCATGACTATCTTCAAAAACTTTTTACGATCAAGAACATAATCAGATTCAACAAGAACGCCATCAATCTTAATCTCATTTAGCTGAAGTATATAAGCTGTAAGAGCATACACTTCATCATTCGTTAGTGAATCTGTCATTTGGTGAGGCATAGCGTCTTTGATGTACCACCATAGAGTACTCGCTTGCGGCCAATAGGTACCAAAAACACGAACAGGACCATCAGCTCCTTCTTCACTTCTCTGACTTAACAAAGACGCGTGCAAGGTATACGCATTTCCTTTGGCCAATGATGGGTATCCACCACCTCCAGAACCAAAATCACCATGACATGAAATACATTTGGAATCATAGATATCTGAACCCTCAGATGCCGAACCGCTACCTTCAGGCAAGCCTGTGCCATCAGCCATAACGTCTGTGTCCCAAGCTTTTATCTCATTAGCCGTTGGAATACGACCTTGGTTAAGCTTCATAGCAGCAGCCTTGGTATCCAAAACATATGGACCCGTTTTGCCATTTACTGCTGGATAAAAGACACCGCCATCAATACTAACTTGCGCACTTGTGCTGTTTGACTTTGAAAATCCAAGACCGCCGGCTGCACAGCCCGCTACAAATAGTGCTGCCGCCGTAAATACCGAAGCAGATAGGATTAATTTACGATCTAATTTGAACATGATTCACCTCTCCTTTTTCTGTTACTTCCCATGTTTCAACTGCATTTCTATGATAGACAGCTTCAACACCCATTACAGATGTTTCTTGATCGATTGTTGGCTGAATAAAACCTGCATCATCCATAGCGCGAGATGTAAGCAAGAGTTTTTCACCTTTTTTGTACGTATGCATATAGCTGAAACGCGTCCAAGATTTAGGAAGTATCAAACCTTTTAATTCTGCTTGAACGTACGTATTCCCACCATCCAATGAGAAATCTACACCTGTAATCGTACCCATTCCTGACCACGCGAGACCTTCGATCTCAACAACTGTGCCATCTTTAAGGTCAGTCCATGGAATCTCAGGAGATGGAGAAGTAACGGTTGAATTTACTTCATTTGCATAAAAGTGCTGGATTGCTTTACCTGTTTTTTTAAGATCCGTATATTTTGACGTCTCTTCTTTACAATACCATGGCTCAACAGCAAACTCTAAACGTCGTAGCCACTTAACACATAAGTTTCCTTCCCAGCCTGGAAGAAGTAATCTTACCGGATAACCTTGTTCTGGGCGAAGGGCTTCACCATTTTGACCCCAAACGATCATTGCATCATCGTAGATTTTATCCATTGGAACCGTTCTACCCATTTTAGAACTATCGCCACCCTCAGCAAGCATCCATTGTGCTTCTGGTTTAATTCCAAGATCTTCTAAAATAGTTTTAACGTAAACGCCGGTCCATTCAGCAGAGGCCATAAATCCTTTCGCGAACTGAACGGAATTAAATTGTGTTGCTCTCCACTCTTGCCCACCATTAGCCGGACATTCGATAAAGTGAATACGCGTGACACTTGGGTAACGCTTTAATTCTGCCAACGTAAGAACGATAGGCTTTTCAACCAATCCGTGAATCATTAAACGATATTCATTTGGATCAACATGGGCAGTCCCGCCGTGAGAACGGCTAAAGAAAAGACCGTTTGGTGTAATAATTCCTGAAGATTCATGTAACGGGGTTACCGCAATACTTGCTCTAAAATTACCTGAAGACAATAACTCTGTACTTCTTCGTGTAACATTATGCTCATAAGGTGATGGCACACCATACAAATTGGTTGTCATTGGGTCGCCCCATTTTTCTGCCCATTCCGGATTTTTCATTATTGCGGCATCGTCAGCTGCAAAAATACTTGTCCCAGCTAACGCTGTTGCCGACAAAACTGCTGTTTTTCTAAAAAAATCTCTTCTATCTAATTTTTTTTCATTAGATAAAGAATCTTTATTGTTCATCTTTTCTTCCTTTTCAGATTAAGTAGAGTGGATTCCATTTGTTGGGACCACTTAATAAAGCGACCCATACAGTACTAGTTTAAACCTTAGTAATGCATATATTTTTATCGCCAATTTAACTGCGAACATTATTCTACAATAATTTAAATGTCATAAGTAAGTAAAATGTATTATATTTGAATACGTGTGTTACCATGCGACACATTCTCGAAACACAACCACCAAAATAGTACCAATCTCAATTTTATATTGTTATGATTGGTCATCTTTCTTGCATATTCCGAGAAGAACATAAGTTTCATCTGCTTCATCGCTGTAAAAAGGAATCACGTACCCCTGATTTTCTATATCTTTTACTTTTTCGCCCTCAAAATAGACAGACGGCTTATATTTTGCAATTTTACTTTGCATATTTATTATGACCGTATCAAGATACAGTTTAAAACTTTTAGCACTATTATTATCTTCTTTTTCTAAAATATGCAATATCTCTTGCAACTGATCGTCAAATAGAGTCGAACTCACAATTTGCTTCATACTTTTGTAATATGGAGTGAATTTACTCTTGGAATCAAGGTAGCTGTTTAGCTCTTGTTGTAGCTTTGTTTTCATTTATCTCCCTAAATTAAAAGGTAAAAAAGAAATGTGGTAAAATCTCCTCTCAAAGAGAGAAGGAATGTATGAAGATTATTTAAACGTTTTTTCGAGACTTTTAATAACAGCAGCAGGAGCCGTCATAATGTTCGCAAATCCGCCTAGGTCAAGAAGTGGATAGCTTAATGCAATATGATATTCTGCTTTCAATGCTTTTGCTTCACCATTTTCAATCAAAACAGCCCATGGAAGCAACTCAGCCTTATCGGTTCCAATCTTTTTTACAAATGAACTCGTACGCTTATCCAACTCTACAAATGTGATATAGCGATCAGAATCAAGCTGTAGAATAATTCCATGTGCAGCTTTTACTTTAGCTAATAAATCAGCCGTAGTTCCCGTTCCAACCGTTCCCATATCCTTATAATACGGCATACCAATCATAAAGTGATAGTCAGGCAATTTAGCAAATTCCCATTGATCTTCAGAATTTTTCAATGGACCAAATGCAGTTTCCAATGAAGTATATACAGCAGACGCGGTATTATGATTATAATCATTTTGCAGGTATGCTTTTGCAAAATAAATCGGGTTAGCGATATGAATTTGCTTACGCTCATCATCTAGTAAAATTCTTCCTACCGCTGCAAAACCACGCCCTGCCTTATTAGCATCCGCCTTCATTGCTGCATTTGTATACAAAATAGTAGTTCCGTTTTCAGCTGGCTTAAATGTGCCAACAACCTCAAATCCAGCAGCCGTTAACTTGCTTTTAGCCGTTTCAACATCGACATATGCGCCTGTTCTATAGGCGTTAACCATTTTGTCTACTTTAACACCGCCTTCAATTTTCGGTGCTGATGCTGTTGAACATCCAGTGAATGCAACGGCAAATACCAATGCTATAAGTGATACTATTTTTTTCATAATTCTTTCGCTCCCAATTCTTTCATAATACGGATAACATCTTTATCCAAATTCAAAATAGAGTCTACCATTACTTTGTCTTTGATCCCCATTACAGCAATCCATGACTCTAAACGTGGCATACCTACTATCATTTTACTTGTTCCTTTGTCAACATACATGTACATTGAACACGGGGCAAATACACCGGCATCAGGGCGACCGCGGTTGAAAATTCCCTCAGAGAATCGGAAATGGCAAAGAGAATAAACCCAATACTGATCAAATCGATCAAACTTTACGTTTACATTAGCCATTGCTTCTTTCATGTCTTTGTAGCCGGCAATAATGTATTTGTTTGCCTCAAAGGCTTCTTCAAAGCGACTTTGAAAATCGGCTTTGAATGTTTCAACATTCCCAGTAAAGGGAACTTCAAACGTCATCATTGGCTGTTTTGGCAATGCCGTATAATCAACCATTTTGACTTTTGAACCGATTTGCTCAGCAGTTACTTTGTCCAATTCTGTAAAGGTAGCTGCAAACTTTGCACGAACTTCTTTATCTTTCACGCCAACAATATCGAGCATCGTCTCAGGCATAACGTGACCGACGTAGGTTTTATCTTCACCTTTTACTTTATAGATGTGCAAGTTAAACGGTGAGAAACCGCCCAAAGATGGCTCTTTCATCAACAAAGGCCCCATAGCGGCATCATTGGTAACCGAGAAAAATCCAAGATTATCCAAAGTTTCTTTGAAGCTTGGATCGAAGTCAGGATGTGGTCCCGTTATGCCTTTGATCGTTTGCGTTGGCATACCCCATTTAGTCTTATACGCATTATCAATATGTTCATGCGGATCAGACAATACAAATCCAACTGGTTGGATTTTCTCATTTACCATTGTCATATAGGCTTCAGATTTATCGCCTTCACCGACGAAAAACTTTACCCCTTCAATACCAAATGCGACCGTCACAGCCAATGACAACGCCGTAGCGCCCATCAATAATCGATTAACCATATCTATCCCCTTTTATCTTTCGCCTAAAACAAGCGAACGTGTTCGTTGCTATTTTATCACAATAGTCTCAATTCTTCCTTGTATGTAATGAATTGTAATATTTTATCTCTAACGTGGCAATGGATTTTTAATGAGTGTTACTTTATGAAATACTTATCATAAAGCCAACTGATAAAAGTAAAGCAGAAAAATATGAAGAGATTGTGGAAAAGGATGCCTGCTCTAAAAGCAGGTTGTAGAGCGTTAGAACTTGTAGTTAAGATTAGCAGCAACTGCTTTTTGATTGTTTTGGACTGTCAATTGACCTAAGCCAACTGATGAGGCACCTACTGTCACTTTTGGACTAGTTGCATACATAAGCGCCAAATCTGCGCCAACATTCTTAGTGAACTGATATCCAGTACCTAGAGTATAGTGTCTTTCTGTCACTGCCGGGAACATCACGTGATTAAATGCATTCATTACATCGCCATTAGTTGGGCCACCGGTAAATACTGGCGTACTATCTGTATTATTTTGAATTGGGTTTTTACCATAATTATAACCTGCACGTAATGCTAATTTATCAATACGGTATTCAGCACCGATTGCGTATACATTTTGATTTTCCCAACCAAAATCACCATATCCAGCTGCGTCTGCCCATTTAATTTGCTTGAAATCCGCTGTTAGCGAAATATCCCCTTGAGTCCAGTCAAGACCAACGCCGATTTCAGCTGGTTGCTCTAACTTATCATATTTAGCAGCAAAGACACCGCCTGCACCGTAACCAAATGCTGCACCTGCAACAGAAATTTGATTTTTATATTCCATCATGATTGGTGATTGGTAGCGAGCAGCAAGAGTTACTCCCATATCTTTAAGTGTATATGCCACGCCTGCTTCATATCCCAGTCCAAGGTCATTGGATGAACCTCTTCCAATATCGTGCGTATCTGCAATGGTTCCTCCTGTTTGGAAAGCTATGCCTAACGCTCCGTACATAATCACTGGAGCAACCCCTACAGACCAATTATCTTGCCCATAAGCAACCGGCAGTGAAAATTTCATGAGCATCAAGCTAGAACTCATACTGTATAAGCCTATATCATGCGCAGCTGGATCTCCTATTGTACCATTTCCAGATCGCCAATCTGTACCCATACCGGCAGAACCATACATACTAGCACCAACAGCAAAGCCATTGGTTAAATTTTCAGTTAATGTAATAAAAGGGATAACATTGTGTTTTGCATCACTTGTAGAAGTCAGATCATTAAATCCGCCAGTGTCAGAAGTTTTAACTTTTACATCTGGCGTAAAATAAGTGCCACCAAAAGTAATATGGGTTCCTTTTCCTTTTGCAATCAATGCCGGATTCGAGGTTGCCGATTCAGAACCGTTATAATGAGCCATACCTGTTCCCCCCATACCGAGGGCTTTTGCACCGAGGCCCACGAGGTTGTCCCCATTAGTTGCGTAAAGCGATGTTACAAGTGTAGTGGCTACAGCAACGTATTTAAAGCGTGATGTCATAAAAAATTCCTTCTAGCATACATATCCATTAGTAGATACAAAAATTGCAGAAGATTAGCAGAAATTACATTCAGAATTAATTAGGAGGAAAGAATTGTTAAATGAATACTACCCGAAGGTAGTAAAATAAGATTTAGAAAGAGTAGTTAAGATTAGCAGATACTGCCTTTTGATCATTAGTTACAGTCAATGTACCTAAACCAACCGTTGCAGCACTAACAGTTACATCTGGGCTTGTTGCATACATCAATGCTACATCTGCTCCGACATTCTTAGTGAATTGATATCCAGCACCAATAGTATAGTGTCTCTCAGTTACTGCTGGAAACATAACATGATTCAATGCATTCATTGTATCACCATTTGTATTAGCTCCACCGGCTACTGACGTAGTGTCTGTATTATTTTTAATTGGATTTTTACCATAGTTATAACCTGCACGTAGTGCTAACTTGTCCATACGGTATTCCGCACCAATTGCGTACACGTTTTGGTTTTCCCAACCAAAATCTTTGTATCCAGCTGCAGTTCCCCATTTGATTTGCTTGAAATCAGCAGTTAAAGAAATGTCACCCTGTGTCCAGTCAAGACCGATACCGATTTCAGCTGGCTGCTCAAGTTTGTCTGAAAAACGAGCAAAATTATGATTTCCCGCTCCATAGCCAAACGCATCTGCTGCAACAGAAATTTGATTTTTGTATTCCATCATAATAGCTGATTGATAACGAACAGCAGCTGTCAATCCCATATCCTTGAGAGTATATGCTGCACCTGCTTCATATCCAAGACCCAGATCACCAGATGTACCACGTCCTACATCACTTACATTGGTGCCATCGAATGATGTTTGGAATGCCATACCCAATGCACCGTACATAATTACCGGAGCAACACCTACAGACCAGTCATCTTGTCCATAAGCAACTGGTACTGAGAATTTCATTAGCATCAAGCTAGAGCTCATGCTATACAAACCCATGTCTCCTATTGCAGGAGTACCGATGGCACCATTACCTGATCTCCAGTCAGTTCCCATACCTGCAGAACCGTACATACTAAGACCAATAGAAACACCGTTATTAAGATTTTCAGTTAATGCAACAAAAGGGATAACATTGTGCTTTGAATCGCTAGTAGCTGTTAAGTCATTAGATCCCATAAAAGTATTAGTAGTTTTTACTTCAACATCTGGCGTGAAATAAGTGCCACCAAAAGTAAATTGAGTACCCTTGCCTTTAGTAATAAGTGCTGGATTTGAAACTGCAGATTCAGCTCCATTGTAGTGAGCAGTACTCGCTCCACCCATACCCAATGATTTTGCACCTAATGCAATAAGGTTATCACCATTTGTTGCGAATGCCGCTGTAGATGTAAGTGCAACTGCTGCTGCAACTGCCAATTTAATAGTACGTTTCATTAATTCTCCTGAATTACAATTTAGTTTAAATCGGTAAACGATTTATTAACAGTGTCATCATAGCTGTGGTAAAATTAATCGAAACTTAACAAGAATAAATTCAATAATACAGT
>JAQTOQ010000029.1 GCA_028713245.1 Sulfuricurvum sp.
AAATACCTAACTATCTTATTGATCGGTTCAATGTCTCTAATGGGGGCATCGGCTGAGGTCACTCAATATATGAATGAGCTTTCATCTACGGCTAAGGTCGAAAACAAATCTTTTACGGGATTTGATGCTAGCAGAGGAAAAGAGATTTTTATCTCAAGTCATATAGGCAAACAAGGGAAGTCAATGTCATGTACTACATGTCATACGGTTAATCTCAGTAACTCGGGTAAAAATTCTCTCACCGGAAAAGTGATCGAACCACTTTCGCCACGTGCTAATCCACAACGGCTCACCAGTGCTAAAGAGGTCAAGAAATGGCTCAAACGTAATTTCGTGGATGTTTACGCGCGGGAGGGAACAGCCCAAGAAAAAGGTGACGTTCTCACCTATATACAAAAAAACTAAAAGGATTTATCATGAAAAAATTATGGAATGTGTCACTTGCCGCCGCTTTGTTAGTTGGAGGGGTTTCTGTGTATGCCGAGGATGACGAGATGGAGCATGCGCGCCCGATGCAGAGTAAACCATTGAGTAAACAAGATCAAAGTGCGGCTGCTTTGTATAAAAAAGAGTGTAGTGCATGCCACATGGCCTATCAGCCGGAATTTTTACCAAAACGATCGTGGGATAAAACCATGAAGGGTCTTGATAACCATTTTGGTACAGATGCGACTATGGATACAGTAGACAGCAACACGGTCCAAAATTATTTGATGACGTATGCGAGTAAAAATGATCGCATTACGGATATGAGGGGCGCTGTTGCGCTGCGTATTTCTCAAACACCCCATTTTGTGAAGGAGCATCGTAAGATTTCTAAAAAAATGATTACGCAGCCAGCTGTCAAAAGCATTGCTAACTGTAATGCCTGCCACACCAAAGCAGAGGTCGGAAGCTACCGTGAGCGTGAAATAAATATTCCTAACTACGGACGCTGGGAATAACGATTAGGAGATTATGATGAAACGGGTTTATGTCTGGACGCTGCCTACACGACTGTTTCACTGGCTGTTTGTTGCATTTATCGTAGCTACTTGGATCAGTGCTGATGAAGATCGTTGGCTTAGCATCCATGTCGCACTTGGCAGTACTCTTGCAGGACTGCTCATCTTTCGCCTGTTATGGGGAATTATGGGACCAAAATATTCTAAATTCAGTGATTTCAACTTCAAAATTAGTGAATTAAAAGAGTATTTAGCAGGAATTTTTCATCCATCACGTGTATATGTTGGGCATAATCCGGCAGCAAGCTATATCATGATCGCGATGTTCATAACTGTGGGATTGGCTATCATCAGCGGATTTCTGGCTTATGGAATTCAAGAAAATCGCGGAATCTTGGCTTTTTTACACACCGAGGCATTTCGCCAAATGGATCTGTTTAAAGAAATACACGAATTTTTTGTTAATGCTCTTTTGGTATTGATCGCGGTCCATGTCGGTGGTGTGCTGGTGGATCGATATTTACATTCGTCGGAGGCAACACTAACATCAATCTTTGATGGGTATAAAAATATGGAAGGTGACAATGTTACTTTGTCTTTGGTGCAAAAAATAATGGCAGCCATCGGGATAGGGGGGAGTATTGGTATCCTTATTTATGTTCTTAGTATCCCGAACAACCTATTAATTGCTTCGCACACACCAAAGATAAATTATGAAAAAGAGCATCCGTTGTTTGTCAATGAATGTGCCTCTTGTCACACTCTCTATCCCCCTTCACTTTTGCCGCAGCAGTCGTGGGTCAAGCTGATGGAGGATTTGTCTAACCATTTTGGGGATGATGCATCGCTAGAATCTGCCGATCATCGCTCCATTTTAGAGTATCTTCTTGAGCATTCGGCAGAGGGGTCAAGACAAGAAATGTCAGTAAAAATGATGCAAACTCTTCAAAATCGCGATATCATAGCAATAACGCAAACCCAGTTTTGGAAACAAACGCATCGGCACGTTCCGGTGGAGGTATTTCAAAGCGACCTCGTTAAAAGTCGTGCCAATTGTAAAGCGTGTCATAGCGATGTGGAACAGGGGGTTATTGAAGACAATGCGATTAAATCCATTGCAATAAAGGGATAACAATGAAATCATTGATCGTCATTTTGTCACTGTTATGTTTTGTATGGGCTGATTCGCCGCAGATGGATGATGATCATCACCGTTTTCCCATGGATTTGGATGATTTGCACCTCTCTGCACAACAGCATAAAGCGGCAAAGGAGGTTATGCGTGAGTATCAAAGTTCTTCGCGCCTTTATCACAAACAAAACGCCAAAATACAGCAAGAACTCAATGCTCTGTTTCTCAATCCTGCTTTCGATGAAAAAGCGTATCGTGTCAAAAGTATAGAGAGGCAGACCTCATCTATAGAGATCCAAACACAATTGCTGAAGAAACTTCATACTATTCTAACACCACAGCAGAAGCAACAATTCATCCGCTATATACAGGAGTGGGACATTGAGTAAAAAAGTTCTCCTCATCGAAGATGACATGGCGTTACAAGAGCTGATTATCGGATATTTAGAGCCGTTTGGATTCACGACGTGCGGCTATAGCAATCCCAAAGAGGCGCTTGAAGCGTTACTGGTGCGCAAAGAGCCGTTTGATATAGTGGTTCTTGACCTCATGCTACCTGAAATGGACGGCTTCGATGTTGCCAAAACCATCAAGCAACAGCTCAACATTCCTATCGTCATCTCCTCCGCACGTACCGATATTGGGAATAAAATTTATGGGTATGACCTGGGCGCTGATGATTATTTGGACAAACCGTATGAACCCAGAGAACTTGTTTTGCGTCTGGAGGCAGTACTGCGCCGTTATGGGCATAAAGATGCCTTTACCATATCTGATTTCACGATCGATGAGTCCAATAAATCGATAGAAATGGATGGGTATGGGATTGATCTGACACGGATAGAATTCGATATCTTTCTTCTTTTGGTAAAAAACCGTGGCAAGAATGTATCTCGTGATCAAATTATCCATGCATTAGGTCTTGATGAAGAGACAAAGCACCGTACCATCGATATGCACATCAGCAACTTGCGTCAAAAAATTGGCGATGATGCCAAAGAGCCCCTGTATATCAAATCGGTGTGGGGCATCGGCTACAAGTTCACCGGCTGATTGATGTCAATATTTACTAAAATCACCTCACTGTTTTTGATTAGCTTAACCCTTATGATCGGCATTGGCTACCAGATCGATAAAATCAATACGCAAAAATATGAAGCGCTCCTCTTGCAAAAGTATCTCCTTGACGGACGTAAAATATTCACATGGATGGCGGTTTCATCCCCAGAGGAACTGGCAGGAAAACTCAAAGCCTTAAATCTTATCAAAATGGAGCCACAGCGACCAAAACGCTTTATTGTGCGACAGCCGCATACTTTTGGTCTGTTTGAAATCTTTGAAGCACTCAATGGTGATTATGTGATGCACGTACGATATATCGATGAAGAGCTGTATTTGCGTGACACGACGCTAGATGAGGCGCAAAAAGAGGGGTGGATACTAAGTTATCTCGTGCTTGCGGATATTGCTGTATTGAGTATTATATTTTTTATCATTCTTCGGATGCTTTCCCCTTTGCGCGCGATAGCTTCGAGTATGCGTAAATTTGCAAAGGGAGATTACCGCAGCCGCAGTGATGTTCGCTCACGCGATGAGATAGGAGAAGTGGCAAAAACGTATAATGAGATGGCTCAAACCATTGAAAATCTGATTCGCTCACGAGAAGAGTTGCTTCGCGATGTGGGTCATGAATTACGTACCCCGATTTCCCGAGGATTATTTGCACTAGAGAATATTGAATCCTCAAAGTCAAAAGAGATAATCAAGCGCTCTTTTTCAGAGCTTGATCAGCTTACTCAAGAGCTCTTGGATATAGAAAAACTTCACGCAACGGATACTCTGGATATTCAAACCTTCAGCACACAAACACTTGTTTTAGAAGCGCTCTCGAAACTGCAACTTGTAGATGAATCGGCGATAAAAATTGAATTGAAAAGTAATTTTTCACTGAACGGTGATCTGAAATATTTATCACTCGCTTTGAAAAATCTGCTAGATAATGCGCTCAAATATACCGATCAACTTCCCATTACGCTCGAAGTAACGTTGAATAGAATAAGCGTTTATAATCACGGAAGACCATTAAAAAAAGAGTTTGAGCATTTACTCTCCTCGTTTACACGCGAGGAAGATTCACGTACGATGCAGGGATTTGGACTGGGGCTTAATATTGTCAGTAAAATCGTTAATAAGCATAATTTTATATTGGAACACAGCTATGAAGCAGGTTTCCATCGTTTTTCGATTAGTATGTAAATACTTTGTAGAATTTTTAACCATAATGCGCTTATTGCCAATAATGCGAATGCAGCAAGTATTGGCGGAGGTGTTAGGGGGGAAAACTTCAGCATATCACGTAGAAACGGGACGAAAAGTACTGCTGCGAGTATTAGACTCACTGCTGTAAACATGGTTAGTATCCACGGGTTTCCTTTACTAACAAAGGGTGCATCGCGATTTGTTAAGACCAAAAGAAACAAAGTAGGAATCAGTGTACTAAAGAGACTGATACGAAGATTTGCTTCACTCCAACCGCTATGTCGCAACAGGGCATATCCGCTTAGCAGTATGAACGCGATTCCGGCTCCTTGTATTACTGCATAGCCTATATTTTTGAATGAAAAAGGGCTGGATAAAATTGTACGTGGCGGACGATTCATTAGATTTGAGGCACCTGTTTCGGCCTCAAAAACGATAGCGCAGGCGGGATCGATTAATAGTTGCAATAATACAATGTGAACCGGTTGCAATATATCAGGCCACTGCATCAATGCAGGAACAAGCGTCAAGACGATAATGGGCACGTGAACTGCGAATACAAATCGTGTTGCTTTAGTGATGTTGTCATAGATACGCCGTCCTTGTTCAATCGCAGATACAATACTTGCAAAACTGTCATCCAGTAGTACAAGTGCTGCAGATTCTCTCGCGACATCGGTTCCGCGTTCCCCCATGGCGATACCGACGTCTGCTGCTTTGAGTGCGGGAGCATCATTGACACCATCCCCTGTCATTGCCACAACATTGCCCCCCTCCTGCAGTACACGGACAAGACGCAGCTTTTGTTCGGGTTTCATACGGGCACATACATCGGTTTTTTTGAGGTGAGTTAGAAGCTCGCTATCATTGAGCGTAGCAATTTCGTCTCCCATAAGTACTTGGGCATGTTCACTCAAACCCACTTTTTTTGCAATAGAACGGGCCGTTTCACAGTGGTCCCCGGTAATCATCAGGACACGAATACCTGCATTGTGACATTGTGCTATTGCGGCAGATACATCGAGGCGAGGAGGATCGATAAATCCAACGAGTCCCAAAAATGTAAAATCAAAATCATGTTGGCTCTTTGGCCATACAGGAGTATTTTGCGCTCCTTCCCAGGAGCCTTTGGCCACTCCTAATACCCGTAAGCCACGCTTGGCCATCTCTTCTACCTGAGCTTCAATTTTTTGAAGTTCTTTGGTAGATAGATGACATAAATCCGCAACAGCCTCAGGAGCGCCTTTGGTAGCGAGTAAGTATACAGACGGTTTTGTGTCTGAAAACACATGCGTCATTGCTAAAATATCAGGTGAAAGTTCATACTGAAACTCAGGGATACGGTCATCATGAATATGCTCGGTACCGCTTAGATGCGAATGTCCGAATTTCTGAATAGCTTTTTCCATAGGATCAAAAGGGTCTATAGGAGTGGCAAGCATGGCAAATTCTATTAAAGTGTGAAATTTTTCTTCCAATTCTCTTTCGTCACTTGCACTGTACGAAAAATTATTGACGGATAGCTCGGCTATTTGCATGCAATTTTGTGTCAAAGTGCCTGTTTTATCTACGGCCAATACAGTTATAGCTCCTAGCGCTTCAACCGCCGTGATGTTGCGCGTCAGTACGTTTATTTTACTGATTCTCCACGCGCCAAGGGCTAAAAAAACGGTGAGAATGACGGGAATTTCTTCAGGTAGCACAGCCATCGAGAGAGCGATTCCAGAAAGAATGCTTTCTAAAACAGAATGATTGTTCCATCCCCAATTTACAAATACAAGCAGGATGGCTAAAGCAAAAGAGAGGATGCTCAAAGTTCGAACCAAAGAACGAGATGAGCGTTGAAGCCCAGAGGAGGTTCCGTCCGTAAGAGACAGAGCTTCTCCAATATGCCCCACAGCGGTTGCAGCCCCCGTTATCTGGACGATAGCCAATCCGACGCCTTTGGTCACTACTGTGCTGGCAAAGAGTGATGACTCTCCCTCCATATTGGTTGTTTTATTAACGCTTACGGATTCGCCGGTCAGTAGTGATTCATCCACAGACAACTGTCCCTGAACAAGACGTGCATCCGCCGCAATACGATCTCCCTCATGTAAGACAATGAGGTCGCCAGGGACAATTTGCGAGCTGGCTATTCGGATCTCTTGATTATCCCGTATCACCAATGTGCGAGGTGCCGAAAGATTCCGTAACGACTCCAAAGCGCGTTGGGTTTTATGCTCTTGCGCCAAAGTAATTCCAATAACAACAAAAACAAAAATCAGTAAAAAGAGCGCTTCAGCACGATCACCAAGAGCCAAATAGATAAAACCTGCTACGAGGAGCATCAAAAACATAGGTTCACGTAGAACTTTTGTGATGAGGGTAATAAGTGATTTTGGCTCACTTCCAGGCAACACATTGAGCCCATGCTCTATCAGTTTTTCTTTAACTTGTTGGGACGTTAAGCCGTTGATGGTAGTTTTATTCATGGGTGCGCTCTTTTTTTAGCTTTATAGTTATAAAACAGTGCTAAATATTACAACAATATTACATCTTTTTAGTATCATAGTGTCTAGCATTTTATAATTTTCATTTGCCCCGAAAATTTTCATCATTCCCATATGGTAAAGAATGAGGTATTCTAATATTATTTACGAAGATGCATATTTTTTTGTAAGATAATGTCGTCAAACTTGTGTGATTTTGATAACTTTTTTTTGGCTTTACTTGTTGGTTTATACGTTGATAATTTGGTAATATCGGTGAAATTTGCCTTAAGTCCTAGTATTATATTGTAGCAGTCTTGTGTAATATCTTTGGTATACTGGGTAGAAAAATAGCTGAGATCGATTGAATATCCATTTGATATTTCATTTTGATTAGTATTGTTAAAATAACCTACTTTTATTGCATCATTGAGATAATAATTGACACTGCTCTCATAATTTTCCTCTTTCGTAGCAAGGGCATTGTAAATTTGACTACCTTTCATTTGCGTGTCAATTGTTCCAATAGGCGTTTCAAAGCGCTTGCTTAACTGGGCATAAGCCTCTTTGCTTACAGAGGTATTTATTGGAGCATCTTCAGAGAGTTGAGATCCATTTAATTTACTAATATTCTCTCCAACTTCTATATAAAGATCATTATTAAGGCTATAGCCAACGGCAAGTGCGCCGGAGTATTGGTTCAAATTATTGCTGTGAAGGTCATTTTCGAAGATTTTTTCATTAATATAATTGCCACCAATATTAATATATATTAGATTTTGAAACGGATTGGCTTGAATCATAGCCCCTGTTTTGAAGGAGGAATCGGATCGTTCAGTTTTAACTTTTAGATTTTGAGTGTTATAAAAAAGACCGACGCCATTTGTTTTATTGTTACCTTTTATTTCGTAAATTGACATCTTTTTATTACGCAGCAATAAACTTATGTCATCAATGGTAGAAGCCTGTAGTGTGCCTAGTCCTAAAAGAAAGATTATTTTAATAGTTAGTCTCAGGCTCATAGATATAGTATGAAGGCCCAAGATTGATTCAAAGATAAATATTATATAAGCAGTTATGCCGAAATATTAGTCGTTGAACCGGTTACAGTTGTTGGAGTACTGTAGGCAGCCATGATTTTATTGAGCAGGTTCTTTTGCCCCTCATTCATAGGAGAAGATGGTTGATTTGATTCTGCTTGCGGAAGTATATTGGATGCTGTTACGTCAGGCTGCTGTTGATGGCGATGATGCTTTTTTTGCGTTTGATCAGCAGCTTGCTTCAACGCATTCATAAACTCATCTGAACTAATTTGTCCATCGTTGTTTGAGTCAGCTTTAGTAAAAGCTGTATCAACGCCACTGGTATCAGTTTTTCCGCTACTTTTTGCTAAGGCTTGCGCTGCTTGGGAAAATTCAGATTTATCAATTGAACCACTTTTGTTCGTATCCAGTATTGCCATCATTTGCATAGCGATATCACTGAAACTAGCGGCAACCTCTGTACTTTTGTCAGGTGAGCAATCGCTTGCACCGCGTTTGCACTGACCCTCTTTGTTGGCATATAGTTGTGATGCCAGCATAGAATTATTAGAGACTGTCATTATAACCTCCGTCGGAAACTTAATATTTTTGTATAAAAATAGCAAGCAAATAGCATACCAGATAATAAAGTGTATAAAATAAAAGAGTACAAGAGAAGTGTGAATGTTATTGAATGGAAAAATTAGACGCTAAAAGGTGAGTAAAGTACTTGTTTTAGGGTTTTTTGTTAGTTGCTTTAGACTGTGTTAGAGGAGGTTGGATTATAAGGTGGTAATCTCTCAACCACTTACTACCAATTTTACGATGTTTTAACGGTGTTGATAAAAAATAGGTACATTAAAAAGTACATTATCAACTTTGCTGCTGCTCTTTATTGCTCCACTCGTTCTGATTGAAGATACCCAAAATAACTATATTTTCCTCATCGATCAAATAGGGGATCGTGTAGCCTTTGTAAATCATTTCTCGCCCACCATTTTCGGTTGATCTTCCTTTTCGGGGATGATCTACTAAGCTATCCAAACGATCCATAAGAACATAGTAAAACCGTTCCGCGTTCTTTGGGTTTGACTCACCTATGAATTTTACAATTTGCTTGAGTTCATTTTTAAAACGGTTGGATTTTCTAACTCGCAATAGGGTTTATCTCTCTTAGATACTCCTCTATTTCTTCCATCCCTTCATGTAGTGGAGTAGTCTCCATCTTTCCACTCTTGTATTCTTCGATTCGGCTTTTTACCTCATCAGCATACCATGGACGTGATGATTCTATTTTGACTTCATCTTTAGGGAGTGAGTTTAAAAACGTCATCACTTTCTCGGCAATACTGTCATTGATGGTGATTGTCATTGTCATAACATCCCCTTTGATTATTTTATTGAGAAAATTATATCATGGTTTAAATGGGATTGCCTTAGATGACTATAGTTAAGTTATTCACTGGTTATAAAGCTCGCACAACTTAAAGCATCAGGCATATTAACAGAGGAAGAATTCCAACAGCAGAAAGAGAAATTGCTGAATAACTAAAGGCGAAGGTACTGTACGCTCTCTTTAGCACCGCTAGGGTCATCAGCACCTACGTTACTCTCTCTGGCGGAGGAATTTTCATTATACCCCTGCCTAGCAAGAGATTTGTAATTAGACTTACAAATATCGTGCGCATGGTAATTTTCTGTAAAAATACATATGTGGGTAAAGGTAAATTAAAGGGGAATGTTGTGATTTAAGGAAGATCGACAGTATCGCTGAAAAAGTCACCGATGTTAACCCCTAGTACAAATGCTATTTTATAAAGATGTTCAAGATTGAAGTGCTTTTTATTGTGGTATAGCTCTGCAACGGATATAAGACCTACTGATTTAAGCCCTATTGCAAGGGCTAATTCGAGTTGTGTCATCCCTTTTTGTTTTCGGATACGCATCACATTTGTGCCGATCGTGCGATAGAAACTATCTATATCCGATTGAGAGACTTCGTGCATAAACTACCTATGGTTAAACTAGCCATAAGTTTAATGGTAATATAGTCCCTCATCAACTAACCATAGTTAGTTTAATTTCACAGGGGTTATTAAATGAAGAAATTACTACTATTCGGAATCACATCAGGCTTGCTTTTAAGTTCGCCAATATACGCGGCTAAGGTTTCTAAGGTGCCTGATATTATTACTTCAACAATTACAGGACAAGGCTTTTTAAAAACTCAAGGCGGTGATGTAAAAACGTGTGCAGGAAATGAAGTTTATTTGGAGCCTAGTAAAGGCGGAAACGAATGGGTTTCTAGCTTGATTCTTTCTGAGTCATCCTTGAAAACAGCTGAAGTTATGGAAAAATTAGTAAATGCAGGAATGTATACAAAAGAAGAGTTAACTGCATCTATAGCTAAATGGACTAAATATTCCGATTTACATATGAACGCAAGTAGAAAATCTGTACTTAGCACGCATTGTGATAGCCAAGGCAATTTTGAGTTTAATAATATTAAAAATGGCAGCTATGCTATTGCGACTCGTGTTGAGTGGCAAGTAGGTTATGAGAAACAAGGTGGAGTTATAGGTGATTGGGTAGATATTAAAGAGAAGAATCAAAAAATCTTTCTAACAAAATAAAAGAGTTAGTAATGAAAGTATTTTATACATTGATGATTCTAGTATCCCTTGCAAGTGCTGATCAAGATAATCTATGTGAGCTCAACAATCTTGTAAACGATCTAATCAATGAAACCGAAACCTCTCCAGATTTTGGATATGCAAAACTGGACGCAATTTCAAAAATTCATTCATCTAATAATAAAAGTAATTCTGATTATGAGCTAGACAAAGCAATGGACGACATAAAGAGCATTATGCGAGATTTACCCGAGCAAGAGTTTAATTCAAGAAAACAATAAATGGCAAAAATTATAGTACATGCAGGGGATTTTTTAGAAGGTGATGGAGAACTTGGAATGTTCAGTGTGCTTCAGTTAAAGACAAAAGAGCACCCATGGGTGGGAGAGTCCATACATTTAAGTATGCTAGAAACAGTTGATATGGCTAATGAAGAAAATGTTAAAAAAGTCGCTGGCACAGTAGGGTGGGGTGTAGCTGGAGCTGTGGTACTTGGTCCAGTTGGATTACTGGCGGGATTACTGTTAGGTGGTAAGAAAAAAGATATCACATTCATAGCAAAATTTAAAGATGGGCGAAAACTACTTGCCACTACTGATAGCAAGACATTCACAAAGCTACAAGCCGCAGTATTTTAAAATCACACTATTAAGTGTTCCTCATACGTCGGACAAAGGACACACCTTAAGGTGTGTGTCCATGTCTGTCCGTATTGGTGCAGGACGGACACAGACAAAAAAGGACATTGTCCATCATTGTCTTGGATTGATTTTGTGGTTATAAATAGCTAATTTTACGGGCTTCCCGAAGCATAAGTTACTGTCCAAAAATATCTTTTGGGGTTGGTCGTGCACAATCCTCTCTTATCCATACGATACCGTCAAATTCACTGATAATTTTTCGATCAAGCAACTCTTTTTTAGCTCTATTGAAACTTTTAGATTTAGCGTCACGCTCTTTTCTCTCATCAGAGGATGAGGTCGAGATGACTTTATACGCTTCATTTTTCCATTCGATTGTGGATAGACCTTGACCTTTAATATAACCCTCCCGCTTTTTAACCTCATCATTCAGCTCTATGCCACGCGTACTAATGGAAGATTTAAGCACATTAAGAATTGTCAGTGTGTTACCCGATAACTGTTTAACCATTGTGTTCTTGATCTCCATTTCGGATGGGTAAAGGCTCATTATGTCATTTCCATCATCATCGGTGATACCAACATCGATTAGCTCCATGGTAAATGCAATTGGCTCAAACGGGTCACTGTCCTTTTGTTTGGCACATTTCATCGTTGCTATACGGTCACTATCTTTTTTAATAACAATGACAGTATCACATGCCCCATATCGGGACGATGTACCGCGCCCACGTTCGGAAGTTCCTTCGCTGAGTCCCGTATGATGCACCCATCCCACAACTTTTGACATTTTTATAATATATGTGTCAATATTACTTAAGATAGTGGCAAAATCAGTAGAGCTATTTTCATCCGTTCCCGCACTGTTACGGTGCAATGTATCGAAAATTATTATTGCCACTCCGTCGGGTGCTATTTCGCTTATATCTTTCGCTAATACTTCCATCTCCTCCGATTTGGATAAATTTGATGGCATAGGTAGCACATAAAAATCATACGTATCTGTCCCATAATGTAGTTGTAAAGCTTTAAGTCGCATTTTTACCCCATGTGCTCCTTCACCTGCGATATAAATAACGGTTCCCTCTTTGACTTTTCTACCGTGATACTCAATTCCTGAAGATATACAGAAAAGCATATCGAGAACAAGAAATGATTTATAACTTCCACTTGCACCTATAATTTCAAGTAAACCACGTTCGGGTAAAACCCCCTTAATTAACCACGAAGGAGGTTCTAAATTTTGTGTGAGGTAAGATGCATATTTTAGACGGCTATTATTTCGCGCTAATGTATTTTTTAATTTACGAAAACGCTCTCGTATCTTGTGACCGTTTCCATAATCTACGCTCATTCCTTCTAAATAGTTACGTTCAAGCCATTCAAGCTTATAAAACTCATTATCGATTAAAGCCATTGCATCGCCATTTGATGAAAAAAATATGCGATCATTTTCATAGGAGTGTGCTAAACTCATTCTATTTGTCATTGAGACACCTCCATCCAATAGTTTCCACATGTATTACAAAAAAATCGAGGCGGGTACAATTCTAGATTTGCAATAATATACGCATTTAGATGTTCTTTATTGAATACACATTTTACATATGTCACTCTACTTATTGCATCACTCCATCCAATAATAGCCCCCTCATTGTTTTCGAATTTTTGATCACAGGGTAATGTCGTCGGTATGTATGCCGCTAAGCTTTCACGACGACACAAAAATATTTTGTAATTACTAGCAAAAGAAAGAACTTCTTTTGTCTCTGCGTAAAAATATTCATGCACTTTGTTAGATTGGCATATACGCGTTACGCATGTAAATTTTTCATCAAAAAAGCCAACACACTCCACTAGGAACTCAAAAAAATCAGCTCTATCCTCTTCTAGCAACGGAATATTTAATGAACAATTGTAATATATGGGTATAAATACCCTACATCCACCAAGAATTGGTACAATAAGCGACTGAATATTAGACATCATTGTAACGACGTCGTCTATTGCTCTCACCTGTCTATTTACATCAAAAATCAAGAGGTTTCCATTCGGATCAATTCCATAAGTCATTGATGCTATATGCACGTGAAGCTGGTCGAATGGAATAATTTTAGGTTGACCATTAATTAATAATTGTATTATCATTATTGCACCTCCGAGCGCGAAGCGATGAAAGCATCTAGCCCATACCGTCACACGGTCTGATAGTTTGATCGCCCTAATCTTCTTTTGCTTTGTAAAAAGCCATATTGTGGATTTACCCACACCTAAATATTGTGATGCCTCTTTGTCTCTAAGATATTGGTTTTCCATGATGGTAATCCTATGGATTGAACTACCGCCGCCAGCTTTGGTGTGTGTTATTGTATGGGGTTAGAGGGAATTGGTCTAACAAAGAAAAATGCCAAAAATGATACTTTTTTTTGTAATGATTATATTCTAGCTATGAAGTTTCTCAGATCTTGTTGATCGATTGTTAGTGAGTGCTTTTTTAATGTTGCTTTGATGAGATTTTGAATAGTTGATTTTTTTGCAGTTGTGTAATAAGTTTCTTTTTGTAGTATTTTTAACTCACCATCATTGAAAGTCTTGCTCATATTTTCTAGGTCATTTTGTATTAATCTTGCAATATTTAAACTATTATAAATTTCATCAATATAAATATTCTTCCCAAATTGTCTTTCTTGAAAAGGGATTTTCCATTTATCATTAAAGCTTTGATGAGTTTGATAGGTTTCCATAAGCTCAAAAAACTTTTTTACTGTTTCTAAGTCTTGGTTGATTTGTTTAGCATTACTTCCTGCCCTTATTCGGTATCGATTATGTTCACTTTTGTATACTTGAAAATCTATGACATGCCACATTATGTTAGCTGATTCTTGAACAATAAACTCATCGGGTATGTCATCCAAAAAAGCGGTGTGATCTTTGAAAGTAATTAGCAGTTTAGGATCGCGTATAACGTCATAAATAGTACCACCCATTACACTTTTATCTAATGCTTCCCAAAATGTCATTTTTTTATATCCTTAACTTTATCCAAATAATCTGCCCACCATTGAAATAATGTGCGCATCTGCTCAGTATAATCGGCTTTATGGATATAAGCTCTAACCGCTTCTTTTTTCTCATGGTGATCTAAGCATCGTTCCCGTACCTCAAAGCTCACATTGTGTTCGGTGGCGTATGTCTCACTTAATGATCTAAACGTGCCTCTAAAGCTATGTAGCGTTTGTTTACGACCACTTGCTTCATCGATAAAGCCCATTATCCGCAATGCTTTGTTTCCGCTCTCATTGTTTACGTGGCTATTTATATTCTTTAAGCCATGAAATACCCATTGCCCCCATCCCGTTATTGGTTGTAACTCTTTGAGGATTGCTATTGCTTGATGTGGCAACGGCATCACAAAGTCGGATAGATTTTTATTTTTAACTTTCATTTCTGATCGTGGTATCGTGATAATGGCTTTTTCAAAATTTACATTTTCCCATTTCAATTTACAAAGGTTATCCGCTCTTAATGGTAGCAATGAGACAAAGCGTAAAAGATTAGGGATGATTATGCCCCCGTCGCCTTTGTAGTCGTCAATAGCTCTAATGAGTTCCCCTAAAATCTTTTCATCGGTGATCTTTGCAAGGTTGATTTTTTCCCCTCTTGGTACGGTACTCTTATCAATTTTATGGGTGATATTAACATCGAGATAATCGTGACTAACTGCATACGTCCACAATCTATTACAATCCACAAAGAGACGGTTTGCTGTTTCTGGCGTAGCTTTTCCCTTTTCAGTTATGATCTTCAATAGTTCACCGTGGGTGATTTCGCTTATTTGTTTAGATGAGATAATTTTATGGTTTTCGTCATAAGTGCAAAGATGAGGAAAAATATCACGCTCAAACGCTCTCTTTCGTTTTGTAGCTGTTATTTCTGCACTCTTAAGAGTAGCTAGCCATTCGTAGGTGATGAGGTGAAATTGTGTAGCTAAAGCGGTTTGTTCTTCCATCACTTTTTCTTGGATGATGGCTTTGATTTCTTTTTTCTCTTGTATAGGGTCTATGCCACTGTGTACTTTTGATTTTATGTCATCACGTTTCGTTCTTGCTTTTGCAAGTGAGACGGCGGGGTATGTTCCTCCCGTCGTAGCTTTTTGCTTTCCGTCAATCGTGTAACGTATCTCCCATATTTTTTTACCGTCTGGTTTAATAAGGAGCTGTAAACCGTTTCCATCGGATAGGGTGTATTTCTTTTCTTTAGGCTTTGCGTTCTTGATTTCCGTATCAGTGAGCGGTAATACCTTCTTGTTTGCCATAAACTACCCCTTTTAATGTAGGTTATTTTAACTACATTAACGAGTATTGTATGAAACCTACATATAAACCTACATTAAACTTGTGGATGTTGTTGAATGGGATAAGTGTGTATTAGACGCTAAAAGATGAGTAAAGTGCTTGTTTTAGGGGTTTTTATTGGTTGACTTAGACTGTATTAGATGGGATTAAATTATGTAGTGGTGGCTAATCTCGGAATCGAACCAAGGACACGCAGATTTTCAGTCTACTGCTCTACCGACTGAGCTAATTAGCCACGTTTTGTGGACTGCAATTGTAGCCACGCAAGCTTAAAAATAAGCTTAA
>JAQTOQ010000164.1 GCA_028713245.1 Sulfuricurvum sp.
CATCCAGCATTTCGCGGTGTTGATCGAAATATCCTATGGTGATCTCACCCATTTTGATAACGCCTGAGGTCGGTTTTAGACGTCCTAGAAGGGCTTTTAAGAGCGTTGATTTTCCGCTCCCGTTTGGTCCTACGACGGCGATGACGTCTTTTTGTAAAATACGGGTGGAGAAGTTTTTGATAAGAACTTTATC
Source organism: Sulfuricurvum sp. (assembly GCA_028713245.1). Classification (GTDB taxonomy): domain Bacteria; phylum Campylobacterota; class Campylobacteria; order Campylobacterales; family Sulfurimonadaceae; genus Sulfuricurvum. Next base: position 194 of record JAQTOQ010000164.1, read on the forward strand.
ACCCAGTGTTAACCCCAACTTTTCGACTTCAAACAGCATTTTTTGGCGATTGATTCCCTCTGAACGGTTGAAGTGTTTGGCTTCACGTTCTAGCTCTAGGCGCATTTTGTGGATTTTACTCGGATTATTTTTGGCATCTTCGCGCAGTGCCAATACGCGTTGCTTGCGCCCCTCATTTCGTTTAAGACGTGCTTTTACCCCGCGTGAGAGCCACTCGTTTTCGGTTTTTAGCAGCTTGAGCATGTTGTCATGCTGTTGTGCCATCGTGCGCAATAACTCTTGTTTCTGTTCCAAATAGTTGGTGTAACCGCCGGTGAACTCTCGTAGAGCACAATCTTCGACTTCGATGGTTTTGGTGGCGATTTGATCGATGAAATAACGGTCATGGGAGATAAAGAGGAGGGTGAAACGCTCTTTTAGAATCAGTTCTTCGAGAAACTCAACCATGTAGACATCGAGATGATTGGTAGGCTCATCGAGCAGAAGTATGTCAGGTTTGAGCAACAGCAATGAAGCCAGTGCGACACGGCGCTGTTCGCCACCGCTGAGGAGATCGACGTTTTTGGACTCATATTCGGTGAGCATAAAATGGTGCATGATACGTTCGATTTTATCGTCGAGGTTCCATGCATTATGATGATCGAGATAGCTTGTGATACGCGCTTGCTCGTCCAATAAGGCGGTGTTGTCGTATTGGGTAGCCAAAAGCTCTGAGATCTCGTCAAAACGGATTTTTGAGGTGCGCAGTTCACCTAAACCCGCTTCCACCGCTTGGCGTACGGTATGGGTTGGATCAAATTTAGGTACTTGTGAGAGCATTTTAATCTCGATCCCCTGACGGGTAATACGTTCGCCACCATCGGCATCGAGTGAGTTGTTTACCAATTTCATCAGGGTAGATTTACCGCTGCCGTTTTTACCAACGATGACGACACGCTCACCCTCATCGATGTGAAAGTTGATGTTTTCTAAAATTTTCTGCGCTTCGTAGTGTTTGCTTACGTTGAGTAGGTCGACGAGTGCCATGGGTTATTCCGTTGCTGGTGGGATGGTGAAACAAAAAGTGCGGTAGAGGTACCATGTTGCGATGGCATAGTCATCGTAGGGATATTCGTGTTGTGCTGCTGGGATGGCGTCATTGCGTATTTTGGAACTGATGATGCCGAAAATTATAATTCCCAAGAGTAAAGAGGCGATGGCGAAGAACCAATCAAATAATCTCCATATCGCCAATGCTATGGCATAGTTACCATAGCTAAGAGCCCATCCGAGAATGCGTGCGAGAAAACGGCATTTTTGTGTCGGAAGAGTGGGGGTTGGATCGATGTGGAAGGTAAAGTTTTCACTATTCATGACCGCAATTATAACTTACCTGAGCTTTAATCCTATTTTTAGACGCTAAGCCATTTTGAGAGGACATTTTGCTGAGTGCAGTTGTACTGCTGTCTGCTTATAGTTTGGTTGTCCTGATATAGGACAAAATTCTGACTGAGTCAGGGTGTTGACCAGCTGTTCGTTAAAGTGAAAAGGTATAAAGATCTGTCCCTCTCGTACGGTTGCAGTCTTTCTAACGATGACATCTTTGACTAAACCTCTAGCGCTTGATATAGAGATTCGATCTCCTGAATCGACGCTAAGCTTTAAAGCGTCGGCAGGATTTAAATCGACCCATGCTTCAGGACAGAGATTATTAAGTATATCGATGTTGCGTGTTTTTGTACGCGTATGCCACTGCTCGATCGTACGGCCTGTGTTTAAAATTACTGGAAAGTCCTTGCTAATATCTTCTGCCATAGGCTTCCAGTCTGCGATAATAAGGTTTGCTTTTCCATTGGCGGTTCTAAAAGGAATATCTTTAGTGTAAAGTCGTGGACTGCCTTCTGGAAACTCTTCATTACAAGGCCACTGCAACCCCCCTTTTTTTTCTAACATTTCATAAGTCATACCCGAGTAATCGCATAGACGCCCTTTGCTCACTTCTTTCCACTCATTAAAAGCATCTTTTTTACTCCAGTTTGGGAAAAGCATTTCGTTGATACCTTCAAAATAACGACTTAGTTCTACGATGATGTGAAAGTCTGATTTACTCTCACCTAGAGGTTCGACTGCTTTATTAACACGATTACATCGTCGTTCGCTGTTAGTATAGACACCATCTTTTTCACCCCAAGTGGCTGTGGCAAAGATAACATCAGCTATTTGGGCAGTATCAGAGAAATAAGCATCTTGCACAATCAATAGATCAAGTTTTTTTAAAGCTTTTCGCAGACGGTTTTGATTGACAAAGCTAACCAGAGGATTGGTCGCAACAACCCACAGTGCTTTTATCTCACCACGTTCTATGGCTTCGATGATCTCTGCATATTTATAACCGCGCTCTTTGGGTACACGTTCTTCCGGTACATTGGCAATTTTTGCGTATTCACTGCGATCAGCAGCTTTGGTAAAATCTCTATATCCTGGGATAGAGGAAGTGAATCCACCTTCTCGTGTTCCCATTGCATTACATTGACCTGTAAGTGAAAAGGGTGCCGCCCCAGGAAAACCTATCTGCCCTGTAAGAAGGTGTAGGTTATTGATTGCGCTTACGGTATCAGAACCTAAAGAAGATTGGTTTACCCCCATGGTCCATGCCGTAAGAACAGCATCACTTTTGGCATAAAGCGAAGCAAGCTTATACAGTAACTCAGTAGAGATACCGGTAATGTCAGCCACTTTCTCAGGAAAATATTCAAGAAGATGTTTTTTAAGTTTATCGAGATTATTGGTATGATCTTTTAAATAAGTTTTGTTTTCCCATCCTTTGTCAAGAATAATATGTGCGATACCATTTAAAAGGGCTAAATCACTACGAGGATTCAAGGGTACAAAAATATCAGCCATTTGACTTGTCTTGCTCTGCCTAGGATCAATAACAATGATCTTTGGCTTATGAGGGTTCTTCTCTATATGCAATTTAAGAACAGGGTGGTTATCTGCAATATTTGCCCCTATGAGTACAATCGTTTTGGCATGTTCAAAATCCTCATAACTTCCTACGGCACCATCACTTCCAAAAGATTGTTTATATCCCATCATTGCTGATGCCATACAAAGGGTTGTATTGCCATCATAGTTATTGGTTTGCAATCCAATTTGAGTAAATTTACCTAAGGCGTAGAAGCCCTCTGTTAAGAGCTGTCCACTAGAGAGTACGCCAACGGCTTTAGGTCCATGCTCTTTGGCGATACGTTTAAACTCATTACTAACTTTTAAAAAACTTTCTTCCCATGAAGCAGGCCTTAGCTTACCGTCTGTACGTATCATAGGAGTAGTGACACGATCGGGGCTCTCAATAGTCTCATGCTCAGATAAGCCTTTAAGGCAGAGTGTCCCGATATTTACTGGGTGCTCAGGATTCCCTTTAGTATAGACAGATTTACCATCTTTCACCCCGATGTAGAGCCCACATCCAACGCCACAGTAACCGCATGTAGAAAAGACCCATTTATCAGGAAGTTTGTCAGCTG
>JAQTOQ010000030.1 GCA_028713245.1 Sulfuricurvum sp.
CCCAATAGTAATACAATGCTGCCAACGGCTACGTCAAAATAATTCAAATCCCTATATCTCCATTTCTAAACGGTCTTTACCGGATTTCTTAGCACGATAGAGTGCAATATCAGAGCGATGTATGAGTGTATCAAGAGTATCATCATTACGTATTACCGTTAATCCGATGCTTAACGTAACGCTGATCTGTTCGTTTTGGTACAAAGGTTTGTTTTGTCGGCACAAACTTAAAAGTCGATTACCAACAAGGGTAGCACCTACTAAATCGGTTCTATTAAGGAGTATGACAAACTCTTCGCCACCAAAACGATAAAGTTTATCACCGTCTCTCAGTGTTTTTTTGAGTAATTTTGAAGTAAATATTAGGACTTTATCACCAGCGATGTGTCCGTATTTATCGTTAATCGATTTAAAGTTATCAATATCTATCATTAAGATAAACATTTCATGAGAAAAACGATCTTTGGAGAACAGTTCCGTAAAATGTCTTTGTAATGCATGTCTATTGAAGGCTTTAGTTAGAGGATCCAGTGTTGTTGTTAATTCTAGCTCATGGACTTGGTCGTTTAGTTCTTGTATCATTTGATTTGCACGAGCAACTTCATTACCTAGGTGAGATTGTAAATCACACATTTTTTCAGAAATAGCTGAAAAATCAATGTATTCTTTTGTTTCTGAGCAGTCTAAAAGCTCAGACTGCTCAAGTGTGATTTCTCCTATTGCTCTATTGCTCTGGCTAAAAGACTCAATACTTTGGATTGCTATTTCTTTGTATCCATCACGCGTTGAGGCATAATATTCTTGTAAATCTATAGAGCCTTCGAGGTATGCATTCAATATTTCTTTGGTAGCAGTCGACACTAGCTCAGCAAAATCACCTGGGCTTATGGTCTTTTGTTGGGCACTAACGGATTCTAAATGGACAGAGAGCTCCTTACAAAAAAGAGAAAGAAACGGGTGAATTTGAGTTGATTCCATGGACTCTCTTGTTGGGATTAGATGCTGTATTTTATAGACTATAAATTTCTTGAAATTACGCAATTATACTTTTTAAAACATAAATAGAGCTTTCACAATGGCAAATCAGTCCATTTTTAGGATAAACCGATAGAATTCACCTTCACAATAATAAATTATATTTTTGATGGTAATCGCAAGGAGAGTATCGCATGGGTAACTGGAATCGTTCAAGCTGGAGAGATATGCCAATAAAGCAGCAGCCTACTTATCCAAATCAAGCACATCTTGAAGAGGTAGAAACTCTTTTAAAAAATTATCCTCCGCTTGTATTTGCGGGTGAAGCACGTAATTTGAAAAAAAGCCTTGCTGATGTGTGCGAAGGTAAAGCTTTTTTATTACAAGGCGGAGATTGTGCTGAAAGTTTCTCGGAATTTCATGCCAACAACATCCGAGATACGTTTAAAGTGATAATGCAAATGGCAGTTGTTATGACATTTGCAGGAGGTGTTCCTGTTGTCAAAGTAGGGCGCTTAGGCGGTCAATTTGCAAAACCTCGTTCATCGGATAATGAAACAATCAATGGAATTACGCTTCCAAGTTATAGAGGAGACATTATTAATGGTGTAGAATTTACCGAAGCTGCTCGTATACCTGATCCTGGGCGCATGGTACAAGCCTACAATCAATCAGCAGCTACGTTAAACTTACTCCGTGCATTTGCATCGGGTGGATTGGCGGATTTACACCAGGTTCATGCATGGAACCTAGGATTTGTAGGTCAAAATGAATTAACCAAAAAGTACGAAGAATTGTCACAACAAATTGATAATTCATTACGTTTTATGGCTGCATGCGGTATCACATCAGATACCTATCGTACTCTTCGCGAAACCGATTTTTACACATCTCATGAAGCTTTACTCCTGCCTTATGAAGAGGCTTTTACGCGTCAAGATTCATTAACAGGTGAATGGTATGATGTATCGTCTCATATGCTATGGATCGGTGACCGTACCCGTCAATTGGATGGTGCACATGTTGAATTTATGCGTGGTATTCAAAATCCAATCGGACTAAAAGCAGGTCCATCAATGGATCCAGATGATTTAATACGTTTGTGTGATGTTCTTAATCCAAATAACGAAGCAGGTCGTTTAAATATCATTGTTCGTATGGGTGCGGATAAAGTAGGAGAGGGAATGCCTAAGTTGATCCAAGCTATTGAGCGTGAAGGTAAAAAAGTCCTCTGGAGTTGTGATCCAATGCACGGTAATACTATTACCAGCAGTGGTGGATATAAAACACGTCCTGTCGATGCCATTCTCAAAGAAATGAAGCAGTTCTTCCAAGTGCATAAATCGGAAGGAACCTATGCAGGAGGTGTTCACTTGGAAATGACTGGAAAAAATGTAACGGAATGTTTGGGTGGTTCATTTGAAATTACGGAAGAAAATTTACAAAGTCGTTATCACACACACTGTGACCCAAGATTAAATGCAGACCAGTCACTTGAATTGGCATTTTTGATTGCGGATACTCTCAGAGAAGCACACCCTTAATCAGTGATAACTTCACACATCCCTGCCTCTTCATGAGGCAAGTCTCTCAATAACTACATTGTCTCGATAATCCGTATTAATTCATCTGGTTTGTTTGAATACTGTATGGCCGTATCTTTACTAACTAATTTCTTGCGCAAAAATTCTACAAGCTCTTGGGTTTGTGTTGTCATACCAGTTGATGTTTGATTGAGCTGCATTTGCGAATAAATTTGGTGTACTTTGTCCTCACGTATCAAATTCGAAATTGCTGGATTCGTAATCATAACTTCTTGCGCAGCGATACGACCTCCGCCAATTTTAGGAAGAAGAGCTTGTGCAATAACAGCAATCAGTGAGGTTGAGAGTTGCGCGCGTACTTGCGGCTGCTCATCCCCATTAAAAACGTCAATAATACGGTTGATCGTACTAGGGGCAGAGTTAGTATGAAGGGTGCCAAAGACTAAGTGCCCCGTTTCTGCCGCTGTCAATGCCGCCGCTATTGTTTCACGGTCACGCATTTCTCCGATCAAAATAACGTCCGGATCCTGCCGCAAAGCAAATTTGAGTGCAGCAGAGAAGCTCGCGGTATCGGTCCCCACATTTCTTTGTGAAAAAAGAGATTTCTTATTAGCATGAACAAACTCGACAGGATCTTCTACAGTAATGATGTGACGTGCTTCATTAAGATTGACTTCATTGAGCATGGCTGCGAGTGTCGTAGATTTACCGCTCCCGGTTGGTCCAGTTACAAGAATAAGCCCTTTTTCGCGTTTTATGAGTTCTTTGAATATTTTTTTAGCATTCAAGTCGTCCAGCGAGGGTACAATGACGGGAATGATACGAAAGGCGCATGCAATTTCATCCATGGTTTTATAGTAGTTCGCACGAAAACGGCCAACATCAGGAATAACGATTGAAAAATCAAGCTCGTTATGCTCTTCAAATGCTTTTTTTTGCTTTTCTGTTAAAAGAGAATAGGCCATCTCTTCAATTTGTTTTCCATCAAGTACTGGCAGGTTAAGCGCAACCAGTCGACCATCGATACGAATCTGCGGCTCTGAACGGCTTACGAGGTGTAAGTCAGACGATTTATAGGCTACTACGCTTTTAAGAAGCTTATGGATATCTAGTGCTTGGCTCATGGTTGAAAAATTCCTTCATATTTAGATAAATCGAAACCGACAATAACATTTGAGCTATATTGTATCACGGGACGTTTAATAAGTAGATTTTCTTTTGACATCCACTGTGTTTTTTGATTATTGTCTAAATCAAGTGATTTTAGCCCTAGTGTTCTATAGGTCGTACCTTTTGTATTCAATAAAACGGTCATATCAACGTGATTAAGCCATTCTTGTACTTTATCGAAGCCTACGGGAGAACTCTTAAAATCAAAAAAACTATAAGGTATCGATCGCTCATTCAAAAATTTGAGTGCTTTTTTTACAGAATCACAGTTTTTAATACCGTAAACAACTATCATATAGATTACTCAATAATTTTTGGAACGATAAAGAAGTGATCCATTGATCGAGGAGCATTACGCAATATATCGTCATTGATGCTACGATTTACGCTTCCATTATCTTCCCGTAAATGCGTTGATGCATCATTCATAGTAAATGTTGGGCTAACGCCGTCAGTGGAGAGTTCTGATAGATTATCGACAAAGGAGACAATCTCGCTTAATTGCCCAATCATTTCTTCTCGGTGCTCTTGTGGAATTTGTAAATAGGAAAGTTTTTCTAAGCGCTGTAAAAGATTTTCGTCTATTTTCACTGCTGAACCTTTACTCATAATTTTAATAGCTTAATTGTAGCGAAAATATGGGTTTACTAAACTTTAACAATCTCTAAGTTATTATTGTATCTTTAACACAACTTACAGGAACCTATATGAGCATCAAAGAAAATATTCAGACGCTAAAAGATGAGTTAAACTCAGAAGAAAAATTATTTGAAAGCGCTTTGAGAACAGAGCGTTTTGTCAAAAAATACCAAAAGCCGTTGATGGGCTCCGTTATTTCTTTATTACTGATAGTGGGAGGTGCCATAGGGTACCAAGCATATGATAATGCAAGAGTTGAGAGCTCAAATGCAGCCTTGAATACTTTGCTGGCTCATCCTATTGATAAAAATGCTCTAAATACACTTGAAAATAAGAATGCAAAGCTGTATGAATTGTATACGTTGTCAAAGGCAATTAGAGAAAGTGATATTAAATCTCTTGAATTGCTTCAGAAGTCACAATCACCAGAAATCGCAGATATGGCAACGTATGAAACAGCTGTTTTAAAAGCCGAATACAGTGCTTTGGAGAATTATACAAAGAAACAGGGTGGAATGTATCAGGATATGGCATTACTGGAAACTGCGGTTATGTTGATACAAAAAGGGGATACGAAGTCTGCGCAAAATCAATTAGCGTCGATTAAAGAAGATTCAGTAATTTACCCAACGGCGCAAATGTTGAGTCATTTTGGAGTGAAACAATGAAGCATTTGATTACTGGATTGACTTTTTGTGGTGCACTACTTTTGGTTGGGTGCTCTCATAAAGAGGTTTTTAAACCTAAAGCTGTAAAAGGTGATTGGAAAACAGCAGGACGACTTACGGCTTCTATCGAACAAATTTCACAATCTGCGGCGCTGCTTGAAAATGGGCATATAGTGACCAAAGAGGGTGAGAAATTACTCAAAATATCGACTAAAAATCGTTTGATTAATGTCAGTGGCGGTTGGGTAATCACACAAAATCCAGCAAATAGTCTTGAACTTTTACCGGAAGAGGGGATAGGCAATAGCATGTTGTTGGAATTGAATAGAACTGTTGCTGCTGCAAGTATCCAAGACGATACGGTTGCGATACTGTTTAGTAATAATGAGATGGCGTTGTATTCACTTCAAGCAAAGAAGATCACATTTAAAGAGAGTTCGAGTGCTCCTATCGCCGTTGATGCACGTATTACTAACCCTTACTTCCTGAAAGATTTGGCTTTATTTTTAGGACTTGATGGAAAAATTGTGATCGTAAACACTACCGATAAGCAAGTCCTTCGTTCAATCATCGTTGGATCTGAAGAGTATTTCAATAATATAACTTACCTCAATGTTATAGAAAACAATATGGTTGCTGCAACGGGAAATGGGGTGTTAGCGCTATCACAAAAAGAAGAGCGTGAGAAATATGAAGTTCGTGATATCGCCTATACTTCTGAGGGTATTTGGTTAACAACAAAGCAGGGAGAAGTTGTTGCACTAAGTCCAACTTTACAGTATAAAGGAAAACAAAAATTTCCATTTGCCCATTTTGTAGGAATCAGTGTTCAAAATGATCGTGTTTACGTTTTGGAGCAAGAGGGATACATGATTGCATTGACTAAAAATCTCCTCTCTTATGACGTTTATGATGTTGATATGAAGCATGATTCTGTATTTGTAGGTAATGATCGATTTTATTTTGATGATCGGTATATATCGATTAAATAATGTCCAAAGAGCTAGAAGCCTTTTTAGAGTACATAACGGTCATTCGATCGTTGAGTCCTAAAACGGTAAACGCATATCGTTGTGATCTCAATGTAATCGAAACAACGTCGATGAAACCATTGATCGATTTGGATTCGGCGTTGATATTTCAAACCCTCTCGTCCATTAATAATAAGCGAACACTCAATCGAAAGCTCTCGGCACTCAACTCTTTTTTAGACTTTTGCCATCGGCATCAATATGACTCTGCTCTTTCAAAATTCTCCCTCTCCAAAATTCCCAAAGCGTTACCAAAATACGTTCCCTATGAATCCATCATGAGATCACTTGGCTTGATCGATAGAAGTACTTGGATAGGAATGCGTGATTATGCGTTGATTGTTTTCTTATATGCAACGGGAACACGTGTAAGCGAGTGTTTAGAGGTAAGAGAAGAAGATATACAAGAGCAATGGCTACGTGTACGTCATGGTAAAGGGGATAAAGAACGGTACATTCCAATAGCGCAAGAAGCCCTAAGGGCTCTTCGTATTTATCAAGAGGCAAAACCATTTCATCATCATTCCCTTTGGGTTAACTATAGAGGTGAGCCTTTGAGCCGTATATCTGTTTATAAAATTTGTCAAAAATATTTAAATACCTCTCCGCATACTTTGCGACATTCATATGCAACCGGGCTTATATTAGGGGGGGCTGATTTGAGAGTAGTGCAAGAGCTTTTAGGGCATTCATCCTTATTGACGACCCAAATATATACCCATGTGCAAAAACATAATTTGCATGAAACGGTATTAAAATGCCATCCAATGGGGAAGGAAACAGTATGATATTATGTGATATTGGAAATACGACTATAGATTGGGAAATTCATGGGGAATATTCTAAGCAAAGTGTTGAGAATTTTGCTCCAGTTTTCTACACAGAAATGATTTATTATATTTGCGTCAATGCAAAGTTATTGACGTATATTAGTACTTTAAAAAACTGGATTGATATTACTCAATACATTGAATGGAAAAAATATTACCCTACAATGGGAATTGATAGGATTATGGTGTGTGAAGCGATAAGTAACGGTGTGATAGTAGATGCAGGAAGTGCCGTTACGGTTGATGTCATGCGTGAGGGACACTATGAAGGCGGATATATTGCTCTAGGCCTTCGTAGTGCGCAAGAAGCCTATGCAAAATTATCGCCAGCATTAGCCTGGCCATTTAACTTTGAGGTTGATTTGACTATAATGGCGAAAAATACCCCTGATGCTATTACGATAGGCTATTTGGCGCCTTTGATCGATAAAATTAAAAGCCTAGGAAATCCAATCATCGTAACAGGTGGTGATTCAAAAGTGTTTTCCTCTTTTTTGGGTGATGCAATTGTGGATAACCATTTGGTTTTTAAAGGGATGAAAAAGCTCATTGAAAAAGGACAATTATGCTAAGTGTTGCACTGCCAAAAGGACGAATCGCCGAAGATACTTTGGAGCTTTTTGAATCAATATTTGGAAGCTCTTTTAAATTCGATGACCGTAAATTAATATTAGAAACCGAAAATTTTAAATTTCTCCTAGTTCGTAATCAAGACGTAGCAACCTATGTTTACCACCAAGCGGCAGATATAGGTGTGGTAGGGCTTGATACGCTAGAAGAGCAGGGTTTGGATGTTATACGCCTTCTTGATTTACAAAAAGGAAAATGCCGTGTTGCGATAGGAATGCGCGCAGGGGAACGTCCTGATTTCACAAAATCTGAGATTAAAGTTGCCACAAAAATGGTGAATATTACCAAACGCTATTTTGCTGAGCGGGCAATTGCAGCTGATATTATCAAACTCTATGGTTCCATTGAGCTTGCGCCACTCGTAGGTCTTGCCGATATGATTGTTGATGTGGTTGATACTGGCGCCACAATGAAACAAAATGGATTGGAAGTCGTAGAAACGATTATGGAATCAACAACCCATCTTATTGCGAACAAAAATAGCTTCTTTGAAAAAAAAGGTGAGATTTTAGATTTATACGGAAAAATTAACCGTTTATTGTACCCGTAATATTTCACGATTTATTAACGATTATACTCTATAATACATCATTCATAAAAAAAGAGGATTTATACAATGAGAAAACATACTATTTCATACGTGTTAGCAGCAATGATTTTTGGAACCACTGCTTTAAGTGCTGAGAGTTTTTCAATAACGGAATATGTTAATGTTACCAGTAGTATTCCTGCTTACACAACACTAAATGAGGATATCCCCTCTGAGCGTTGTCAAGATGTCAGAGAAGAAATTAGCAGCGGTACTCAAAATGCTGATGTTGTAGGAGCGGTTGCGGGTGGAGCGCTTGGTGGAGTGTTAGGTCATAATGTTGGTGGTGGAAAAGGTAAAACAGCAGCAACTGTTGGTGGTGCAATTCTAGGAGTATTAGCAGGTCAAAATATCGGCAGTAAATATAATACGCCACAAAATGACTCGTACCGTATTGTTCGTAAGTGTGAGACCGTTTATTCCAGTAAAACTCGTCAGGTTGTTAGCGGTTATACGAATATTGCTAAGTTAAAAGGGCAAGAAATCCGTATCGAAAGCGAACAGCCTCTTAAAAAAATTCCTGTTACGGTTACGTACAGCTACTGAATCTTAATTGCCCCATTAGTTGGGGCACACTCCTCGTTTATTTATCCCGTTTTTAGCCATTTTTTGTTAAAATGATTTCTATATAATTGAAATTTTTCAGGAGACTTCATGGCACTTAAAGTAGCAATCAATGGAACAGGGCGTATAGGAATTATTGTAGCCAAAATTATCGCAGAGCGTAATGATATCGAGCTAGTAGCGCTTAATACAACTTCCAAGCCTGAGATGCTTGCTTATTTGTTAAAATTCGACAGTGTTCATCGTGGTGTTGATGCAAAAGTAATTGATGATAATACCATTGCAATCGCTGGAAAAAATGTACGAATGTTTCGTGAACGTGATGCGGACAAAGTAGATTTTGGTAGTACAGGTGCGCAGGTAGTAATTGAATGTACGGGTGTATTTTTAGATCAAGAGAGTTGTCAAAAACATCTTAAAAATGGGGTGCGCAAAGTAGTCATATCAGCTCCGGCAAAAGATGATACTCCTATGTACGTTATTGGTGTTAATTCACATGAGTATAAAGGTGAAGCTATCATCTCAAACGCTAGCTGCACTACCAACTGTTTGGGACCAGTTTGTAAGGTATTGGATGATGCATTTGGTATTGAAAATGCGTTAATGACAACGATACACTCTTACACTAACGATCAAAATATTTTAGATGTTAAGCATGCAAAAGATCCACGCCGTGCTCGTGCGGCTGCACTGAATATGATCCCTACATCAACAGGTGCTGCAAAAGCGATTGGGAAAGTTATGCCTCATTTACAAGGAAAACTTAATGGATATGCTATGCGTGTTCCTACTCCGGATGTATCTGTTGTAGATTTAACAGCAAACTTATCAAAAAGTGTTACAAAAGAAGAGATACACGCTGCATTTACAGCGGCTAGCAATGGTGCTTTTAGGGGACTTATAGAAGTAGATAATGACCAACGTGTTTCATGCGATTTTATCGGATCTACGTACAGTGCAACGTATGTACCGGATATGACCAGTATCGTTAGCGGTAATACCATCAAGGTTCTGGCTTGGTATGATAATGAATGGGGATATAGCAGTCGTCTGGTAGACATGACTATTTTAGTAGGTAACCATTGATATGGTAAGTTTTAAAGGGTATTATGAGACCAAAAATCTAGACCCTTTTACGCTAGAAAAAGCCTATGAAGTACTTAAATATGAGCGTAGTACAATTGGATATTATGATCTTCCAACTTCATCATTAGACCTTTGTGAAGACATTAAAAGCACGCTTTTAAGTAGTACTGTTTTTTTTGATACCATTGCAGTAGTTGGTATCGGCGGTTCTTCTTTGGGGATTAAAGCAATTGACCGTCTATTGAGAGCCTCTACCCCTCATGCTAAAAAAATTGTTTATTTTGAAAACTCGGACCCTATTAGTATCGCCTATGAATCTTCACGTATTGTATTTGCTAAAACACTTTTTATTGTTATATCAAAATCAGGCGGAACCGTCGAAACACTTTCCATTTTCAAATATCTGATTACTAAGTTTGACATTGATTTGCAAGATTCCAGTCAGGTTATTGTGGTAAGTGACGAGGGATCTGTTCTTAGCCAATTTTCAGATCATTACAGTTTAAAGCGATTTGTTATTCCCTCAAATGTCGGCGGTCGTTTTTCTGTTCTTAGTGCAGTAGGAGTAATTCCGTTGGTATTAGCAGGCTTTAACGTTGAAGGTGTGCTTGATGGGGCAAAAACTTTTGCTGAGAAGTTTTGGGCAAGAAAAGAAGAACATTTACTCAAAAAAGCGGTATTTTATGTTGCGAATGCCAATATCTCTCCCGTGAATGTGTTATTTTCTTATTCTGACACCTTTGAAGAATTTGGCAAATGGGTCGTTCAAATATGGGGAGAGTCGTTGGGTAAGCGTAACACACGTGGTGAACGTGTAGGGTTAACCCCCATATCATTGATTGGTTCTGTGGATCAGCATTCTTTTTTACAGCTTATTATCGAGGGTCCACTCAATAAGACGGTTACTTTTATGCATATTGAACATTCTCGTGATGAGTTAATGATTCCCCAATTGTCTCTTCCTTATTTAGAAAAATCGGATTTTGTGAATGGGGAGTCGTTTAATACACTTATCAATGCGCAGTGCCAAGCAACAATGCAAAGTGTTCTGCAAAGTGGTGTCAGTGTAGATGAGATCACTTGGGAATGTATTGATGAATCATCGGTGGGTGAAATGATTATGTATTACGAATTACTAACATCCGCCGCTGGTGCCCTTTTTGAGATCAATACTTATGACCAGCCAGGCGTTGAGCATGGAAAGAAAATATTAGAAGGCTATTTTTCAAATAAATAGCAATCTATATTACCCCAATAGCCACATACGATAGCGTTTTCCTTTTATATTTGACCGATTAAGCATGTTATAACTTTTTTCACAAATATCTCTAGGCAGTGCAACATAGCTTAGGTGATCGAGCTGATCGATTTTTCCAATATCGTCTTTGGTAAGGTTGCATTCATGGATCAGTGCTCCCACTATATCCCCAGCACGAAGTTTTTCTTTCTTACCGGCATCAATGCATATGGATCGCATTTTTGTAGTGACATCTTGATGATTTTTGAGTGACGGTAACTCTATGAGTTCAACACCACGATCAAGACCATAAAAGGCTTCTGTTTGATGGGGGTTTACGAGCGTAATGGCTAAACCGTTCATCCCAGCACGTCCTGTACGTCCTATACGGTGGATATAGCGATCGAGTTGTTGTGGGACATCGTAGTTTATAATCGCATCCAGACCTTGTATGTCTATACCGCGACCTGCAACATCCGTCGCTACGAGAAAAGGTGCGCTTCCATTACGAAATTGTATGATGGTTTCGTTACGATCAAATTGTTCCATATCACCATGCAAAGCTAAGGCGTGAATGCCAGAGTATTTGAGAGTTTCGCACAATTCTGATGCTGCAACTTTCGTATTGCAAAAAATAATAGCATTGGTAATTTCATGATGATGGATCAAGGTGTTTAAAGCCGTTGCTTTATCCGCAACACGGTAGGCTACTTCCGTAATAGATGGTTTTGTCTCAGTGCTTTGAGATTTGATAAAAGTCGCGTCTTGGGTGAGTTTTGAGGATAGCTCTCGAATAGAATCAGGATAAGTAGCTGAAAACAACAAGGTTTGCTTTGGGGAAGGTAAATGGGAAAAAATGGCTTCAATATCATCGATAAATCCCATATCGACCATTTGGTCTGCTTCATCCAACACGGCTATTTTACATGATTTTAGATCTAGATGATCCAAGCTTAATAGTTTGAGCACACGTCCTGGAGTGCCTACTATGATATGGGCACCGTGCGTAAGCGAGTGTCTCTGTGCCTTCATTGGAACGCCGCCACAAAGAGTAAGAAGCTTTATATTGCCTATTTCGGATGCACATGAGCGTATAACATTGGCTACTTGTTCTGCCAGCTCACGTGTAGGGCAAAGTACAAGAGATTGTGCCGCAAAAAATCGTGGATTGACATTTTGTAAAATACCCAAAGCAAAGGCCAATGTTTTTCCGCTGCCTGTTGATGCTTGTGCGATGATATCTTTTCCATTTAAGATGACAGGCAATGCCTCTTTTTGAATGGGAGTCATCGAGACGAAGTTTAAACGCTTTAAAGCGGTTTGCAGTGGTGCATGTAACGAAATGGATTTAAAAGAGGACATTGTGTCACTTTGGTATATAGATGTGCAATTATAGCACACCCCAAGAGAGGGTGTAAAAAGAGAGGGGTTTTATACGGCTTTGATAGTTACGCCATATTTGTCTTGAGCAATATCGCGTGCTTCAAGATGGTAGTTTACAATTTCGTTGAAATTCAAATAGCGGTATACATTATCTGTTTTACCGGCAAGTTTTGATGGAACAACACTCATGTATTCTTCTACCGTAGGGATACGTCCAAGTTTTGCACATACCGCTGCGAGTTCAGCACTTCCAAGATAAACTTGTGTACCTTTCCCAAGACGGTTGTCAAAGTTACGAGTAGAAGTTGAGAATACGGTTGAACCTTCGCGTGAACTGGCTTGGTTACCCATGCAAAGTGAACATCCCGGGACTTCTGTTGTTGCTTGAATTTCTTTGAAAACGTCATAATAGCCTTCGTTGATAAGCTGCTGCTCATCCATACGCGTAGGTGGAACGATCCAGAATTTCTCTACGGCTATTTTGCCCTCACCGCGCATAACTTCACCCGCTGCACGGTAGTGCCCGATGTTGGTCATACAGCTTCCCAAGAATACTTCATCAATTTTTTCACCCGCAACTTCGCTAAGCAGCTTGACGTTATCCGGATCATTAGGACATGCCAAGATAGGCTCTTTGATGTCATTTAAATCAATGTCGATGATTGCCGCATATTGCGCATCAGCATCTGGTTCCATAAGTGTTGGGTTAGCCAACCACTCATTCATTTTATCAGCACGACGACGTAGTGTACGAGCATCTTCGTACCCCTCAGCGATCATTGCTTCAATCAAAGCTACGTTTGATTTTAGGTACTCGATAACCGGCTCTTTGTTAAGGCGAACGGTACATGCTGCTGCTGAGCGCTCAGCAGATGCATCGGTAAGTTCAAAGGATTGCTCAATCTTCAAATTTGGAAGACCTTCGATTTCGATAACACGACCATTAAAAATATTGATCTTACCTTTTTTCTCAACCGTCAACAGACCTTGTTTGATTGCATAATAAGGGATTGCGTTAACCAAATCACGTAGTGTGATACCTGGCTGCATTTCACCTTTAAAGCGTACAAGAACAGATTCCGGCATTTCAAGTGGCATAGCACCGGTAACACCTGCAAATGCAACTAGGCCAGAACCTGCAGGAAAACTAATACCGATAGGGAAACGTGTATGGCTGTCTCCACCCGTACCTACAGTATCCGGTAAAACCATACGATTCAACCAGCTGTGGATAATACCATCAGCGGGACGAAGCGCAACACCGCTACGCGTACTGATAAACGCTGGCAATGATGCGTGTAATTTTACGTCAGACGGTTTAGGATAGGCCGCTGTGTGACAGAAAGACTGAAGAACGAAATCAGCAGAGAAACCAAGAGCTGAAAGTTCTTTGATTTCATCACGTGTCATTGGCCCAGTGGTATCTTGGCTACCAACAGTAGATGTATGTGGCTCACAGTACATACCAGGGCGTACGCCCTCTAATCCACATGCTTTACCCACCATTTTTTGGGCAAGCGTATATCCCTTGCCCGTATCTGAGGGTTGAATCGGTTTGGCAAAAATAGTTTCAGCGGGCATTCCAAGAGCAGCACGTGCTTTATTAGTCAATCCGCGACCAATGATTACCGGAATACGTCCACCAGCACGAACTTCATCTTCGATAGTATTAGGACGAAGATTAAAAGTAGCGATAACAGCACCGTCTTTTGTAATCGTTCCAGCCCTGATGTCGATGTTTAATACATCGCCAGTTTCCATTTTACTAACATCGGCTTCAATTGGAAGTGCGCCCGAATCTTCACACGTTGCAAAGAAAATAGGAGCAATAATACTACCAATAACAACACCGCCAGTACGCTTGTTAGGGATACCTGGAATGTCATCACCCATGTGCCATTGAACAGAGTTTGCAGCTGATTTACGGCTTGAACCCGTACCTACAACGTCACCGACGTAGGCGATTTGCATACCCATTTTTTTAAGTTCAGCAATTTTTGCAAGACCTTCAGGCATTTTTGCTTGTAGCATAGTGGTTGCGTGCAATGGAATATCAGAACGGGTAAATGCAGCACTTGCCGGTGAAAGGTCATCGGTATTGGTTTCACCAGGAAATTTGAAGACAACAACACTGAATTTTTCTGCCATAAGAGGTTTAGAAGTAAACCATTCAGCATTCGCCCAACTAACCAATACTTCTTTAGCATAGACGTTTGTCTTAGCCAATTCGACGATGTCATTGAATGCATCATATACAAGAAGAGTATGCTTTAACTCGTTTGCTGCATCAACTGCTACTGCTTCAATGCTAAGTGCGTCAATTAATGGTTTAACGTTGTATCCACCTACCATTTTTCCGAGAATTTTAAGTGCTGCTTTTTTATGATCAACACTGTTGATATCACTTGAATCTGCTAAAAATGCTTTTTCGTTGCCTTGTACAACTTCATGTAAAAAAGCAGCTTTTACATGTGCAGCATCATCGACACCTGGATTAACACGATCTGCGAGCATATCAAGTAGCTCATTATTTTTGCTTTTTTCAAGCTTGATTAACTTTACAAGAGCAGTTACTTCATCCTTAGTAAGTGGGAGAGGGGGAATTCCCTGGGTTTCACGCTCAGCGGCGTGTGCTTTATAATCGTCTAAAAAAGCCATGGTGACTCCTGCTCTCAAAATTTTGCACGATTATAGCAGAAGAGAAGGAGGATATTTGAACAGTGTTACAATAATAAACACAAATTAAACCTAATTTTACTTATTATGAGTATTATTGAAACAGATAAATTTAGTTAACAATAATCTCACGATTACCTTTTGAATTAGGCGATGACAGGATACCGTTTTGTTCTAGTTGTTCGATGAGACGTGCAGAACGGTTGTAGCCAATTTGAAGGCGACGTTGCAAATAACTTATTGATGTTTTTTGCTCCGTTAGAATAATATTCATTGCTTCATCGTAGAGTTCATCAATAGGCTCATTCTCATTACGATCAGTATTATTTTTTAAAACTTCTTCTTTATCACGTAAAAAACGGTTGTCATATTCAGGTGCACGTTGAGCTTTTAGAAAATCTACAATTTTTTCGATTTCTTCTTCGGTAGTCCACGGTGCATGCAAGCGTACAAGCCCGCTCATTCCTGGAGGTGTGAAGAGCATATCTCCACGACCTAATAAGGATTCAGCTCCCATACCATCAAGAATAATCTTACTGTCGATTTTTTGACCTACCTTGTAGCTAATACGTGAGGGAAGATTCGCTTTGATAAGTCCCGTCACAACATCCACGCTAGGGCGTTGTGTAGCAACAATGAGATGTATG
>JAQTOQ010000165.1 GCA_028713245.1 Sulfuricurvum sp.
ACACGATGGAAACAGCGAACTAATTGTTTGTAAACTCTTCTCTGGACGAACACATCAAATCCGTGTTCACCTCGAATCTATCAGCCGTCATATCCATGGCGATCACCTATACGGAGGGCAGACAAAAGATATCAAGGTGGAACATATTTTGCTCCATGCTTACATGCTGTATTTGGTTCATCCGACTACGGGTGAATCACTCCATTTCAAGGCTCCTCTGGATTCTGTTATGGATACTTATTTAAACAAACATTTTAATTTGAAGGAACTTCATGCGAACATCGATTCGATACGCTTTGAGCATCTCTTTAGCGCTTAGTCTTTTTACGGGATGTACTAAACTTCCAATTCCGGAAAAAGTCGTTACGATTGATCCGACATTGAGTGTTCCATCCATGAACGGATCGCTATCGGACATCACTGCAACTGCATTTGAATGGAAAGCGATGGAAGATCCTAGAGTAAGCGGTTATCATGTTTATCGATCTGCACAAAGTACTGAGGATAAAAAGCTTCAGCGTATCGCTACGATTGAAAGCCGATTTGCTACTCATTTCGTTGATGAGCACCTCGTTCCAAATACGCAGTACCAATACCGATTTTCATCAAAGGGAAAAGAAGATACAGAGTCTAATGCCAGTGAAACTATGAGTGTTACGACATTGCCGATGATTGCCCCCGTAAGCTTTTTCCAAGCGGTGGGCAATATGCCACGAAGTGCAAAAGTTTTGTGGAGACCACACCCTAATGCAAAAATCAATGCCTACATCATCGATCGACTCAATGTTAACGATCAAAAATGGAGTGAAATTGCAACCATCACAGGACGATTGAATGCAGAATTTATTGACCGAGATCTAAAAGATGGGCAGGTCTACTATTATCGCGTACGTGCAGTAACGTATGATAAGCTGATTACCGAGCCTAGTGAAACAACCAAAGTCGTAACCAAACCGTTACCACCAGAAATTAAAAATATCGTCTCCACCAGCAATCTGCCAAAAGCGGTTGCTTTGAGCTGGGAAGCTAGCCCAATTACTGATTTAAATCATTACAATATTTACCGTTCAAGCACTTCCAATGGATCGTATTCTTATCATGTAAAACTCAACGACACCAAATTTACCGATGCTCTCAAAGAAGATGGTGCTCTATTCTTTTACAAAGTCACCGCTGTCGATAAAGATGATTTGGAAAGTCCTCAAAGTACTCCCATTGTACAAGGATCAAGTATGATAAAGCCTCGTACTCCGATCACATTTGATGGAAAAATTGGCCCTAACGGTGTTGATTTACAGTGGGTCAGCAATGATCCCCGTGGCGTTTCCTACACGGTTATCAAAACGACCAAAAAGAGTTGGGTAGATCGCGAAACTATCGAGATTAACAGTATCATTGATACAAAATTTCATGATGGTGACATCAAACCAAACATCGAATACCTCTACGAAGTTATGAGCATTGACAAGGACGGAATCCGTTCTCTTCCTGCTACGGCTATTACCCTACGTTATGAGACAAAATAACGTATGCCTCATTTACACTTAGAAACCTTTCATCCCATTAACCTTCCTGCAGTAGAGGGAGATGTGGCTTTTGATTTTATAGCAATGTCACGCGGTGAGGGAAAAGAGTCGTTAATCGCAACTCGTTTTAGAGAACGCGAATTTTTTGTATTGCATAAAAAAAGCGGCGAAAAAGATCTCCTCAAAAGTGACAAAATTACCCGCCCATCTCCGAATTATCTTATCAAACAAGCACTTCTTGCGTATGCGCGACATGCCAATATTGCTATACTGGATTCCAATGTTGACACCGCTGGAGAAAATGTTCATCTTAAAACCCATAATGCTCTTAAATCGGTTGATTTTTTTGCCGATAATTTTCCATGTGATCGCGAAGTGCGTGTTGAAGTAGGCTTCGGATCAGCGCGACATCTGTTGCATCAAGCAGCAGAAAATCCCGACGTTTTATTTATCGGTCTTGAGATACATAAACCCTCTATCGAACAAGCACTCAAACAAATCACCATACAAAACCTGACTAATATAATGGTGTTGGATTACGATGCCCGTTTATTTTTAGAGCTTATCCCCTCCAATACCCTTAGCCGAATTTACGTCCATTTTCCAGTACCTTGGGATAAAAAACCGCACAGGCGCGTCATCGGTGATGTCTTTGTAGAAGAAGCTCTTCGTACGCTTGCCCCATTAGGGAGACTTGAACTGCGCACCGATAGCGAGAACTACTATCGCTTTGCCCTTGAAACTTATTCCCATCCCGCTTATGCGCGATTTGAAGTGCGTAAAAATCAAGAGATTGCCATAGTAAGCAAATACGAAGATCGATGGAAGCGGATGGAAAAAAACATCTATGACGTAACTCTCATCAATGATTTCCAAAGTCCTCAAAAAGTCTTAGAGGGACAGTTTATCTTTGATCCAACACCCATTAATGATGCAAAACTTCCAAAACTGGAACGTCAAACCTTTCGACATGAATGGGGTTTTTTGAATGCAGAAGCCAGCTTTGACATACACGGCGGCGGTTGGATGCTGCGCCTTGCCATGGGAAGCTTTGATCGTCCGGAACATCTTTATCTGATTGTTGAAAATGGAAAAGCCCGTTACTTTCCAACTCAACCCGTCCGTTCAAGCGCCAATATACATGCCCATATCTTATTAAACGAGCTACTTCATGGATAAAGTTATTATCGCCCAAAACCTTTCTCTTTCATACAAAGAGTTCGAAACTATTATTTCCAAAGCAAATTTTTCGATTGATGCAGGAAGCTTTGTTTTTATCACCGGCGCCAGCGGTAGCGGTAAATCGACGCTTCTTAAAGCTTTTTACGGTGCCATCGAACCAAAACAGGGACAGCTCAGTGTCGGAGGTGTCAAGATGAACCGTGTCAGTACCTCTAAACTAAATTTTTTACGCCGTCATATCGGTATTGTCTTTCAGGATTATAAACTCATTAAAGAGTGGACAATAGAAAAAAATGTCATGCTCCCCCTCATCATTTCAGGCTACACAAGCGATGTTAGCGGAACACAGGTTCAAAAACTTTTAGGTCATGTTAAACTTATTCACCAAGCAGGAAAATATCCTCCTGAGCTCAGCGGCGGTGAGCAGCAGCGTGTTGCAATGGCACGGGCACTGGCACACAATCCTATTTTGATCCTTGCTGATGAACCTACCGGAAATTTAGATGAATACTCTGCCTCTGTTATTTGGAGCCTTTTAGAGGGTGCAAACTCTCAGCTAAAAACAACCGTTGTAGTTGTAACACATCATATTCCTGAGGGGCTCAATGTCCCTTACATACACTATCATATTGACGTGGGTA
Source organism: Sulfuricurvum sp. (assembly GCA_028713245.1). Lineage (GTDB taxonomy): Bacteria > Campylobacterota > Campylobacteria > Campylobacterales > Sulfurimonadaceae > Sulfuricurvum. Next base: position 3,350 of record JAQTOQ010000165.1, read on the forward strand.
ATATCAATGAAATCGCTTAAAAATCACTTATCGCTTATTATCGCTCTTTTTACCGTTTTAGCATCGGTACAAATTTATGTTGCAGTCGATCGAACCATCACCGCCTATGAAACACGCCTCAAAGACGACTATTCTGTCATCGTCGTTGCCAATAAAGCATTCATTCCTGCTGAATTTAAATCGATGAGTTCACTGATTGAACGCAGTGAACCGATTAGCACAACTCAAGTATTGGAACGTCTCAAAGGTGAAATGAGTCAAAAAAACCTTGATCTTTTACGATTGACATTACCGAAATTTTATCGAATATACCTCAATCGCTACCCAT